>CAITOL010000086.1 GCA_903893975.1 uncultured Rhodospirillales bacterium
CGCCGCCACCGCGTCGGCCACCAGATGCATGGTGTTGGTGCCGATCAGCACGCACTCCGCCCCGGCCTGCGCCAGCCCCACCGCCGCGCCCGCCAGCAGATCCGCCGCCAGATCCCAGCGCCCGGCGCGCTGCAACTGCACCACCTCGTCAAAGTCGAACGAATGCAGCAGCACACGCGCCGAATGCAACCCGCCCAGCCGGTCGCGCATCGCCTCGTTCAACTGGCGATAATACACCGCCGTGCTCTCCCAGCTCATCCCGCCCAGCAGCCCGATCGTCTTCATCCGCGTCACCCCTCAGCACCCGCGCCGCCTAATACGGCCGCTGCCCCACGTAATTGCCCGGCGGTGAATAATTGCACACCCAGATTTCCGCATCCGCACAGCGCGCCATCGCGCAGCCGACAAAGCGGGTGCTGCGCCATACCACCTGGGTGTAATGCCCGCACATCGCCCCGGCACGGCAGGCATTGCGCGCCAGATCGTAATCCCGCGCCTCGTCCACCCACATCGCCACCACCTGCGCCACGCTCAGATGCTGGCCGGACGCCCAGGCCAGGTTCTCCCCCACCCCGGCGGTGCCGCTGTGATACATCCGGCAGTGATCGGCCTGCAGGTGCCGCGCCCAGCCTTGCGCAAGCTCGGCTGCCTGGGTGGACCACTGCAACGGCGGCAGCCCCAAGGCCCGCCGCGGCGCATTATGCGCCGCCAGCATGCCGGCAAAGGCGCGGGGCTCTGCGTCGGGCTCCGACGCGGGCGGCCGCAAGGTCAGCGGCGCGTTCGGCACAATCGGCGGCGGGGTCGCTGCGGCCGGCCACGGCAGCAGCAGCCCCAGCACCAGCGTGGCCACCCGTGCCGGCTGGCCACGCATCGCGCCGCTACTCCGCGGCCATCGCCACCGGCGCCGCCTGCAACCGCGCCAGCAGCCGGGTCCGCTCCGCCGCCGCCTCGCGCAGGCTGCGCTCCTTCACATGGCCGAAGCCTTTGATCTTCTCCGGCAAGGCCGCCAACGCCACGGCGGTGGACAGGTTCTGCGCCGTCAGGTCCTGCAAAACCTGGGTGATGGTGGCTTCATACTCGCCAATCAACGCCCGTTCCGCCTTGCGTTCCTCCGTGCGCCCAAACGGGTCCAACGCCGTGCCGCGCAGCGCCTTGAACTTCGCCAGCACCCCGAACGCCTTCAGCATCCACGGCCCGAAGGATTGCTTGATCAGATGCCCGGTCGTCTTGTCCCGCTTGGCGAACATCGGCGGCGCCAGATGGAACTCGATCCGCTGCACCCCTTCGAACTGCGCCTCCAACTGCGCCTTGAACGCCGGGTCCGCATGCAGGCGCGCCACCTCGTATTCGTCCTTATAGGCCATCAGCTTATAAAAGCCCTTGGCCACCGCCTCGGTCAGCGCGCTGCCGCCGGAGAACAACACCTCCTCCTTCGCCCGCACCCGGTCCACCAGCGCCTGGTAGCGCTTTGCGTAGCGCCGGCTCTGATACGCGGTCAGCGCCTCCACCCGCAGCGCAATCCGCTCCTCCAGCGTCTTCGGCACCGCGCGCTCCACCGTCACCCCGGCGGCCTCGGCCACCCGGGCCACATCCACCGCCGCCGCGCGGCCCCAATGGAAGGCGGTTTTGTTCGCCTCCACCGCGGTGCCATTCAGCTCTATCGCCCGCAGCAGGCTGTCCAGCGTCAACGGCACCAGCCCCTTCTGCCAGGCATAGCCGAGCATGAACGGGTTGGTGGCAATCGAATCGCCCATCAGGGCGGTTGCCAGCGCCGTCGCGTCCAGCGCGTCGATCGCGCTTTCCCCCACCGCATCGGCCACCGACCGGCGCAGCCGCGCGCCGGGCAGGCTGGTGTTGGTGTCCATCACAAAATCGCCGGTCGGCGTTTCATGCGTGTTCAGCACCGCCCGGGTCACGCCTTCGCGCAAGGTCGCCAGCGCATCCTTGCTCGCGCCCACCACCATGTCGCAGGCCAGCAGCAGATCCGCGTCGCCACGGCTGACCCGCAGCCCGTGCAGTTGCGCCGCATCCGCTGCCAGCCGGATATGGCTGAACACGCTGCCGCCCTTCTGCGCCATGCCCATCATGTCCAGCGAGGTCACATGCAGCCCGTCCAGATGCGCCGCCATGCCCAGCAGCGCGCCGATGGTCACAATCCCGGTGCCGCCAATCCCGGTCACCAGAATATTCCACGGCTCGGCCAGTTGCGGCAGCACCGGATCGGGCAGCTCAAACGGCTTGGCTTCCACCTTCTGCCGCTTGCGCAGGCCGCCGCCATGCACGGTCACAAAGCTGGGGCAGAACCCTTCCACGCAGGAAAAATCCTTGTTGCAGCTGGATTGATCGATCCGCCGCTTGGTGCCGAATTCGGTCGAAAGCGGCTGCACCGACAGGCAGTTTGAAGCTTTCGAGCAATCGCCGCAGCCCTCGCACACCGCCGGGTTAATAAAGGCGCGCTTCGCCGGGTCGGGGAAGGTGCCGCGCTTGCGGCGGCGGCGCTTTTCGCTGGCGCAGGTCTGGTCGTAGATCAGCACCGTGCAGCCCGGCGTTTCGCTCAACTCGCGCTGAATGGCCTCCATATCGCGGCGATGATGCACGCTGGTGCCGGGGGCGAGGTCTTTCACCTCGTCATATTTCTCCGGCTCGTCGGTCACCACCACCACGCGGCGCACGCCCTCGGCCAGCACCTGCCGGCTGATCTGCGGCACGGTCAGTTGCCCGTCCAGCGGCTGGCCGCCGGTCATGGCCACCGCATCGTTGTAGAGAATTTTGTAGGTAATATTCACCCCAGCCGCGACCGCGCCGCGAATGGCCATGTAGCCGGAGTGGAAATACGTGCCGTCGCCCAGATTGGCGAACACGTGGTTTTCCTCGGTGAACGGCGCCTGCCCGAGCCAGGCAATCCCTTCCCCGCCCATCTGGCTGAACGTGTCGGTGCTGCGGTCCATCCACATCGCCAGCGTGTGGCAGCCAATGCCGCCCAGCGCCCGGCTGCCGTCGATCACTTTGGTGGAGGTGTTGTGCGGGCAGCCGGAGCAGAAATACGGCCGCCGTGCCGCCAGAATCTCCGCCTTGGCCACTTTCGCGGTCTGCTCGCGCAGAAACCGCATCCGCGCCTGCATATCCTCGCTCGTCACCACCCGCCCCAGCCGCTCGCCCAGCATCAACGCCAGTTCGGAGGAGGTGAATTCGCCGTAGTCGCGCAGGAACACCTGCCCGGCCGGGTCGCGCTTGCCATACACCGCCGGCCGCTGCGCGCTGTCATACAGCACATCGCGCACCTGCTGCTCGATGATCGGCGCTTTCTCCTCGATCACGATGATCTCATCGAGCCCTTCGGCGAAGGCGCGGATGGTGGCGCGGTCGATCGGCCACACCAGCGCCAGCTTCAGCAGCCGCACCGGGGCGCGGGTGCCCAGGCCGAGATCGGCGAAGGCCTGCCGCGTGTCCTGATACGATTTGCCGGCGGTGATAATGCCGATCCGTGCCCCCGGCGCATCCATCACCACCCGGTCCAGCCCGTTGGCGCGGGCGTAATCCACCGCCGCCGGCAGGCCCACGGCGAACACCCGCGCCTCCTGCTCCAGCGCCACATCCGGCAGCCGCAGCCCGGCATTGGGATGGTCGCCATTGGGCAGGCGGATGCGGAAATTCTTCAGGTCGAACTCGACCGAGGCCGAGCTATCCATCACATCGCCCACGGTCTTGAAGCCGACCAGCCGGCCAGACCAGCGCGACATCGCCCAGCCATGCAGGCCCAGCTCCAGCAGGTCATGCACATCGGCCGGCACCAAAATCGGCACCCCGGCCGCGATCAACGCCGGCTCGGACTGGTGCGGCACGGTGGATGATTTGCAGGCATGGTCGTCGCCCGCCATCAGCAGCACGCCGCCATGCCGGCTGGTGCCGGCGTAATTGGCGTGGCGGAACGCATCCCCGGCGCGGTCCACCCCTGGGCCTTTGCCGTACCAATAGGCGAACACCCCGTCATATTTCGCGCCGCGCGTCAGCGGCAGCTGCTGGGTGCCCCAGATCGCGGTGGCCGCCAGTTCCTCGTTCACCGCCGGGCGGAACTGGATGTGGTTGTCGGCCAGATATTTCCGCGCCGACCACATCTGGATATCCACCTGCCCCAACGGGGAGCCGCGATAGCCGGAGACGAACCCCGCGGTGTTCAAGCCGGCCGCCAGGTCCAACTGGCGCTGCAACAGCGGCAGACGCACCAGCGCCTGCGTGCCGGTCAGGTAGAAGCGATCGCTATCGACCTCATATTTATCTTCGAGTGTGACGGCGGAATGCTTCATCGAACGAACCTCCAGGATCCACCGACACTATCTGGGGGGGGCGGCCCCGACAAGGAAGCCCTGGCGGTAGCCAGCCAACATTTTGATGCGGTAGCCAGCCAACATTTTGATGCGGTAGCCAGCCAACATTTTGATGCGGCAGCCAGCCATCATTCTGATGCAGCCCTGAATTGCACGTTTGACGACGCCGCAATCCCCCCGCATAGTCCGGGCAACAAAACGGGGGAGGGCAGCGACGCATGGAAGATGTGCTGCGACTGTTGCAGCTATCCATCAACGGGGCTGCCACCGGCTGCATTTACGGCCTGATCGCGCTTGGCTTTGTGCTGATCTACAAGGCGACCGAAATGGTGAATTTCGCCCAGGGCGAAATCATGATGCTCGGCGGCTTCATCGCCTACACCCTGGTCGGCAAATTCGGCATGAACTACTGGCTCGGCTCCGGCCTGGCGGTGCTGATCACCGCGGCCTTCGGCTACGCGCTGGATGCGCTGGTGCTGCGCCGGGTCATCGGCCAGCCGCAATTCGCCGTCGTCATGCTCACCCTCGGCCTCGCCTTCATCTTCCGCGCCGGGGCCGGCATTGCCTGGGGCTATGATTCGGTCGCCTTCAACACGCCCTTCACCAACAAGCTGGTGAAATTCGGCGGCGATGTCGTGCTCGGCCAGGACAATCTGTCCATCATCTTCGGCACCGTGCTGCTCTGCGGGGTGCTGTATCTGTTTTTCAGCCGCACCCGCCTGGGCATCGCCATGCAGGCTTCGTCGCAGAATCAGCTCGCGGCCTATTACATGGGCATTCCCGTGCGCCGGGTGTTCTCGCTGATCTGGGCGATCAGCGCCGGGGTTGCCGCCGTTGCCGCCATTCTGCTGGTGCCGGTGCAGATGGTGGATGTGAATTCCGGCATTGTCGGCTTCAAGGCCTTCGCCGCCGCTGTGCTCGGTGGCTTCGGCAGTATCCCCGGCGCGCTGGTCGGCGGCGTGCTGGTCGGCATCGTCGAACAGATGGCGGGCTACTACCTGCCGACCGGCTTTCAGGAAGTGACGTCGAACATCGTGCTGCTGGCCGTGCTGATCCTGCGACCGCAGGGCCTGTTCGGCCAAGTCATTCGCAAGCGGGTCTGAAACCATGATCGCTCCATTCAAGACCGGCTACGCACAAGACCTCACACTGGCCAAGGGCCCGGGCAGCCGGATCGCCTATGCCGTGCTGCTGGCGGTGATGGCCGCCATCCCGCTGGTGTTGGGGGAGTTCTATGTCGGCGAACTCGGCGGCCTGTTCATCTTCGCCATCGCCGGCGTCGGGCTGATGCTGCTGACCGGCTATACCGGGCTGGTCAGCCTGGGCAACGCCGCCTTCCTCGGCATCGGCGCCTACACCAACGCCATCCTGCTGGCGCGCGGGGTGCCGTTCCTGATCAGCCTGCCCGCCGCCGGCCTGCTCACCGCCTTTTTCGGCGTGCTGATCGGCGTGCCGACCTTGCGGATGAGTGGGCTCTATCTCGCCATCGCCACTCTGGCCTTCGGCAGCATCATCGGCACGGTGTTGCAAAAATGGGATGGGCTGACCGGCGGCTTCGATGGCTTCGCGGTGCAAACGCCCAGCATTCTCGGTTTCAAGATCGAGGGTGCCTGGGGGGTGTATTACGCCGCCCTGATCGTGCTGGTGCTGGTGGTGTGGGTGTCGCTGAACATCCTGCGCTCCCCGCTCGGCCGCGCCATGGTCGCCATCCGCGACAGTGAGATTTCCGCCCAGAGCATGGGCATCAACCTCGCGGTCACCAAATCCATCGCCTTCGGCATCAGCGCCGGCATCACCGGGCTGGCCGGCGGGCTCTACGCGCATTACGTCCGTCACCTCGCGCCGGATAGTTTCGACATTCTGCTGTCGATCCAACTGGTCACCATCGTCTTCATCGGCGGCCTCGGTTCGCTGCACGGGGCAATTTTCGGCGCTGCCTTCATGCGCCTGCTGCCGCAAGCTATCGCGATGGTGCGCGACGATCTACCCTTCGGCCTCGGCCAGTTGCCGGGGCTGGAGCCTTCGTTGTTCGGGCTGATCCTGGTGCTGGTGATCATGTTCGAACCCGGCGGCATCAACGGGCGCTGGGTGAAGCTAAAGGCGTATTTCGCCGCCTTCCCGCTGCACCGCAAGCCGGCCGCCCGCCGGCAGAAATCCTACGCCAAATCGGAGCGGCTACGATGAGCATCTTCGCGGCCCAGGACATTGCGATGAACTTCGGCGGCATCCGCGCCGTCGAAGGCGTCAGCTTCACCGTCGAACCGGGGGAGGTGTTTTCCATCATCGGCCCGAACGGCGCCGGCAAAACCACCATCTTCAACATGATCAGCCGGATCTACACGCCCTCTGCCGGCAAGCTGATCTTCGCGGGGGAGGATATTACCAGTATCCCGCCGCATCAGATCGCCAACCGTGGCATTGCCCGCACCTTCCAGAATATCGAGCTGTTCGCCAACGCCACCCTGCTGCAAAACCTGCTGATCGGCCGGCATTGCCACAGCCAGGTTGGCCTGCTGGCGCAATTCGGCTTCCTGCCGTCGGTCCGCCGCGCCGAAATCGCCCACCGCGAAAAAGCCGAGGAGGTGATCGAGTTCCTCGGCCTGCAACGCTACCGCGACCAGCTGATCGCCAACCTGCCGTACGGCGTGCGCAAAGTGGTCGAACTCGGCCGCGCGCTGTGCATTGAACCCAAACTGCTGCTGCTCGACGAACCCTCCTCCGGCCTGAATGTCGAGGAGACCGAGGAAATGGGCTACTGGATCGAGGACATCAAGCAAGACCTCGGCGTGACCATCATCATGGTCGAGCACGATATGAAACTGGTGCATGCGGTGTCCGACCGCGTGATGGCGCTGGCCAGCGGCCGCATCCTCGCCCTCGGTACCTCGGCGGAGGTGCAGAACGATCCGGAAGTGATCCGCGCCTATATCGGGGGGGCGCCGGTATGACCGAACCACTGCTGCAAGTCACCGGCATCGAAACCTTCTACGGCCCGATCCAGGCCATTCGCGGTGTGAACCTGGACGTGCCGCACGGCAAGATCGTCACCGTGCTCGGCGCCAATGGCGCGGGCAAAACCACCATCCTGCGCACCATCTCCGGCGTGCTCGACGCCGATCGCGGGGAAATCCTGTTCGAAGGCCGCTCCATCGCCGGCCTGTCGCCGGACAAGGTGATGCGCCAGGGCATTTGCCATTCACCGGAAGGGCGGGAGATTTTCCCCTTCCTGAGCGTGGCGGAAAACCTGATCATGGGCAGCTACATCCGCAACGATCGCGCCGAGATCGCCGCGGATCTGGAGATGTGCTACGCCTATTTCCCTCGGCTGAAAGAACGCGCCAATCAGCGCGCCGGCCAGTTGTCCGGCGGCGAACAGCAGATGCTGGCGATCAGCCGGGCGCTGATGGGCCGGCCGAAACTGCTGCTGCTCGACGAACCCTCGCTCGGCCTGTCGCCGCTGCTCACCTTGCAGATTTTCGACATCGTCAAACGCATCAACCGTGAACGCGGCGTGGCCATTCTGCTGGTCGAACAAAACGCCCATATCGCGCTGCAAACCGCCGATTACGGCTACGTGCTCGAAGTGGGCCGCATCGTCATGCAGGATGACTGCGCGGTGCTGATGGAACGCGACGACATCAAGGAATTCTACCTCGGCCAGAAAGATGCCGGGCTGCGCGGCCAGCGCCGCTGGAAGAAGAAAAAACTATGGTGCTGACCGTGCACGACACCTCCCTGCCGGACCTGCTTGCCCGCCAGATCGCGGCACAGCCGGCGGCGACGATTTTGCGCAAGAAGGATCGCGGCATCTGGAAGGCGGTGGATTGGGCCGAACTCGGCCGCCGCGTCCACGCCATGGCCGCAGCACTGCACGCCGCCGGCATCGGCCCGGGCGACGTGGTCGGCGTGCTGTCGGAAATCTCGCCCGCCTTCGTCGCCGCCGATCTCGGCATTCTCACCGCCGGCGGCATCGCGCTCGCGCTCTACCCGAGCGATACTGGCGAGGCGGTGGCGCATGTGCTCGCCACCTCACGCTGCAAGCTGTTGTTCGTTGAAGGTGAAGAACAGCTCGACAAGGTGCTGCATATCCGCGACGTCTGCCCGGATCTGCGCCGCATCGTCATTCTGGATATGAAAGGTCTGCGCGACTTCGCCGACCCGCTCTGCGAAAGCCTGGCGCAATTCCTTGCCCGCGCCGGCAGCTTCACCGCCCCGGCGCTGGATGCCAACGCCATCGCGGTGCTGGCCTATACCTCCGGCACTACCGGCCAGCCAAAGCCGGTGTGGTTAAGCCACCGCAATATCATGACCCAACTTGCTGCCGGGCTCACGCTCACCGGGCTTGGCCCCGGTGATGAACGGCTGGCCTTCCTGCCGATGGCGCTGGTCACCGAACGGATTTTCGGCCTCTACCTCGCTTTGGCGTCCGGCACGATCAGCAATCTGGTGGAAAGCGTGGAAACCGTGCCGGAAAACCTGGCCGAAATCCGCCCGACCGTGCTGATCGCCCCGCCCCGGGTCTGGCAACGCCTCGCCACTGGCCTCGCCACCACGGCGGAGGCTGCCACCACCTTGCAACGCGCCGCCTTCGACTGGGCGCTGCGCTCCGGCTCCACCCTCGCCCGCCGCCTGGTGCTCAAACCGGCTTTGGCCTCCATCGGGCTGGACCGGCTGCGCTGCGCCTGGGTTGGCGGCGCCCCGGTCTCCCCGGCGCTCATCGCCCGCTTCCAGGCGCTGGGGGTGGATTTGCAGGAATTCTACGGCCTGGCCGAAAGCGGCGGCGTGGTCAGCTTCGGCAGCGTCATCGCCGGGATGGAACTGCGCATTGCCGAAGGCGGCGAAATCCAGATCCGCGGCCCGCAGATCGCCGCCGAAGGCTGGCTCGCCACCGGCGATCTCGGCCACTTCACCGATGGCCGGCTGCATTTCGAAGGCCGCATCAGTGAACGCCTGACCTTGCGCGACGGCCGCATGGTCATGCCGACACGCATCGAAAACGAACTCAAACTCAGCCCCTATATCTCCGACGTACTGGTGTTCGGCGACGGCCAGGACGACCTCGCCGGGCTGATCATGGTGGAGCAGGATGTGCTGGAACGCTGGGCGCAAACGCGCGACCTGCCCCCCGGCAACTTCGCCGCCCTGGTCCAGTCCGACGCCGTGCGCACGCTGCTGCAAGCGGAGCTAGACCGGCTGAGCCACGCGTTGCCGCACCGACTGCGCCGCTTCGCGGTGATCAATCGCCGGCTGGAGCCGGGCGACCCGGAACTGACACCGATGCTGCGGCTACGGCGCGATGTGGTGGCCCGCGCGCATCCAGACTTGCTTCAGGCCCTGTTCGCGCCCGGCTGAGCGCAATCTTCACAAGGGGAAACGTATGAAACATCTGCTTCTCGCCAGCACCCTGGCCCTCGGCCTGATCGGCACCGCCGCCGCGCAGCAACGCGGCGTGACCGATAGCGAAATCATTATCGGCGCGCATACCGACCTCTCCGGCGTCACCGCCGTCTGGGGCGTCAACAACTCCAACGCCATTCGCATGGTGTTTGACGAGGTGAACGCCGCCGGCGGCATCAACGGCCGCAAAATCAAATACATTGTCGAGGACAACCAGTATCAGGTGCCGCGCGCCATCCAGGCCGCCAACAAGCTGCTCAACAAAGACAATGTCTTTCTGATGATCGCCAATGACGGCACGCCGATGAACAACGCCGTCATGCCGGAGCAGTTTGAAAAAGGCGTGCCCAACATGTTCCCGCTCACCTCGGCGCGGTCCATGTATGAACCGTATCACCGGCTGAAATTCGGCCTGGCATCGTCATATTACGATGGCGCCCGCGCCGGGATGAAATACTTCATCGAACAGCGCGGCAAAAAAGCCGTCTGCCTGATGTCGCAAGATACCGATTTCGGCCGCGATATCACCGATGGCGTGCACGATCAGGCCAAGGCGATGGGCGTGACGCTGAAAGGTGAAACGCTGCACAAACCCACCGACACCGATTTCTCCGCCCCGGTCGCGCGGATGAAAGACGCCAAATGCGACCTGATCATGCTCGGCACCATCGTGCGCGATACCAACCAGATCGTGGCCGCGGTGCGTAAAACCGGCTGGGATGTGGATATTGTCGGCCCCGTCTCCAGCTACGACAACGCCGTCGCCTCCGCCCCTGGCGGGGTGAATGAAGGGTATTACGCCATGACGGTCATGCTGTTCATGGACCCGAACGACCAGCGCCCGGCGGTGAAAGCCTTTGCTGAGGCGTATCAGAAAAAATTCGGCCACCCCGCCAACTTTGCCGCCCAGGTCGGCAACTCCGCCGCCAGCGTGCTGGTGGAAGGGCTGAAGCGGGCCGGGAAGAACCTGACCTTGGACAGCTTCATCACCGCGATGGAAAGCATCAAGGATTTCCACGATATCTTTGATTCGCCCGCCGTCAGCTTCGGCCCCAACATCCGGCAGGGCTCCAACAAATCCTTCCTCGCCCAGGTTAAAGGCGGGCAATGGATCCAGGCGGCACCGACGCCGCTGGGCTACTAACCCCATCCCTCCGGCGGCAGCGCCCGCCGGGGGATCGCCTTGTGTTGATAACGAGTTGAAGGACCGACGAACCAACAAAAACCGGAGGAACCCATGCGGACCATCATTCGCGCTGCCGCCCTGCTCACGGGCCTGCTCGCCACCACCGCCTTTGCTGCCGACGCTGTGCGCGGCGTAACCGACAGTGAAATCCTGATCGGCACCTATACCGACCTTTCCGGCGTGACCGTCTCCTGGGGGGTCAACAACTCCAACGGCATCCGGCTGGCGTTTGAGGAGGTGAACGCCAAAGGCGGCGTGAACGGCCGCAAAATCCGCTACGTGGTCGAAGACAACCAATACCAGGTGCCGCGCTCCATCCAGGCCGCCAACAAGCTGATCAATTCGGATGGCGTGTTCCTGCTGATCGCCAATGGCGGCACGCCGATGAACAACGCCGTTATGCCGGACCAGTTCGCCAAAGGCGTGCCGAACATGTTCCCGCTGACCTCGGCACGGTCGATGTATGAGCCGTATCACAAGCTGAAATTCGGCCTGGGCTCGTCGTATTACGATCAGATCCGTTCCGGCATCAAATACTTCGTCGATAAGCGTGGCAAAAAAGCCATCTGCGCCATGGCGCAGGACACCGATTTCGGCCGCGACGTGACCGACGGGGTGCACGACCAGCTAAAGGCGATGAACCTGACCCAGGCCGGGGAAACGCTACACAAACCAACGGACACCGATTTCAGTGCCAACGTCGCCCGACTGAAGGGCAAATGCGACCTCGTCGTCGTCGGCGGCATCGTGCGCGATACCATCCAGATCATCTCCGCCATCCGCAAGGCCGGCTGGGATGTGGATATTCTCGGCAATGTCGCCACCTATGAAAACACCGTCGCCGAGGTGCCCGGCGGCATCACCGACGGCTATTACAGCATGACCTCCATCCTGTTGATGGACCCGAACGACCCCAACCCGGCGGTGCAGGCTTTCGCCAAAAACTACAAGGCGAAATATGGGCGGGAGCCGAACTTCCCGGCCCAGATCGGCTATTCCGCCGCCTATCTGCTGGTGGACGGGCTGACCAAAGCCGGGCGCAACCTGACGGTGGATAGCTTCATCGCCGGCATGGAGCAGGTGAAGAACCTTACGGACATCTTCAACTCACCGCCCTTCACCTACGGTCCGATGATCCGCCAGGGCTCCAACAAATCCTTCCTGGTCCAGGTCAAAGGCGGCCATTGGACCTCGATCGAAAAAGCCCCGCTCGGCTACTAATGGCCAACCAAGCCGCCTGCCCACACGGGCAGGCGGTTACGGTTCAGGCGATGATGGCCTTCAAGGCCGCGTCGCGGCTGGCAAAGTCGCCTTCCGCGTGCAACGGCTGCACGCACACATGCGTCGCCCCGGCAGCAAAATGCGCATCAAGGCCACGCCGCACCGTGGCCGCATCGCCATGCAGCACCATCGCATCGATGAACGCATCGCTGCCGCCGCCTTCCAGATCGGCTTCGGTAAAGCCAATGCGCAGCCAGTTATTGCGGTAATTCGGCATGCCCATATAGCGCAGCAACTCCGCCCGCCCGATCGCCCGCGCCCGCGCCGGATCGGTCTCCAGGCAAATCTTCTGTTCCACCGCCAGCATTTTGTCCGGCCCCAGAATGGCCTTGGCCTCCGCCGTGTGGCGCGGGGTGACGTTATACGGCACCGCCCCTTGCGTGCGCGCGCCAGCCAGTTTCAGCATCAGCGGCCCCAAGGCCGCGAGCACCACCGGAAAGTCGCTGACAGCGCCTTCGTCTTTTTGCAGCGTATCGAGATAGGCGCGCATCGCCGGCACCGGCTTGTCGTACACATGGCCGCGAATGCCTTCCACCATCGGCTTGTGGCTCACACCCAGGCCGAGCATGAAGCGCCCGCCATACATGGCATTCAGTCCGATGGTGCCGCGCCGGGCGGTAAAGGCATCGCGGGCGTAGATATTGGCAATGGAACTGCCGATCATCAGCTTCTCGGTGGCGCCGAGCAGGTAGCCGCCCAGCGTCATCGCCTCGTAGCCGCGCGCCTCCGGATACCACAGCGCCGCGTAGCCCAGCCGCTCCACCGTGCGGGCAAAATCCCGCACCCCGGCGGCGTCCAGCCGGTCCAGACCATACCAAACCCCAAGGCGTCCGAGTGTCATTGTCGCTGCTCCGTCTGGATTTTTGCTGTTGGGGTATCCTATACCAGACGCCGACAGAAATTCGAAAAAGGCGGCGTGGGAAGGGGGGAGAAGGTCTTCTTTGTTTGAAAACAAAGAAGCAAAAAAACTTCAAACATGCCTTGCCGTTGGCGTAATCTCGCCGGTGAGAGTACGCCAACGGCAAGGAGCAGATGAAGTTTTTTTGGTTCTTTTTGTTCACAAAAAGAACACC
>CAITOL010000087.1 GCA_903893975.1 uncultured Rhodospirillales bacterium
AGTTTTTTGCTTCTTTTTTCCAAAAAAGAAGCCCTTACCCCCCTCCTAACCCAATCGCCCGCCGCTCCACCTCCGTCATCCCCGTCAAATCCCGCCCCCCGCTAATATTCTCCCGGATCACCCGCGCCGGCGTGCCCGCCCCCGCCACCCATGGCGGCACCCGGCCCGTCACCAGCGCCCGGGCGCCGACAATCGCCCCCATCCCCACCCGTTCGGTTTGCAGCAGCATCGCGTCCTGCCCGAGCCACACATGCCGTTCCAGCACCGTATTCACCGCCGGCCGGCCAATCGCCGCCCCCGTCGTCAGGTCGTGGATCGCGTGCATATCGTGGTTACGGATCCACACCCCGCCGGAAATCAGCGCATCATCGCCGACCACCACGCTCGCCCCGGTGCCGTCGATTTCCATCGAGCAGCCAACCGCCGAACTGCCCCGGCCCCAGAACAGCAGCTGATTGTGTGACCGCAGATAAATATCCTGCAACGCCACATACTGGTCGCCCACATCGCAGAAATACGCCAGCGAGCCCGCGCCGAGCATGCGGATGGAGGCGTACATGTTCCCGCCCCAACTCCGATTGTCGAAAAACACCACATTATCGCGCCCGCCGCACTGCACCCGGATCGTGCCAAGCGGCCGGTCCGGGTCGGTCACCACCACCGTCAACGGCCCGCTGGCGGTAATGCCCAGCGCTTGGGCTTC
Organism: uncultured Rhodospirillales bacterium; assembly: GCA_903893975.1. Classification (GTDB taxonomy): domain Bacteria; phylum Pseudomonadota; class Alphaproteobacteria; order Acetobacterales; family Acetobacteraceae; genus CAITOL01. The sequence continues at coordinate 704 of CAITOL010000087.1, forward strand.
GGCGTCCTGCCCGTCGAATAAATGGTATTCCTGCGCCTGGAGGTCGGCGAGCGTCAGGTCCGTCACCGCCGGGTCAAGCGCCAATGTCAGGCTCGCCTCGGCCTCGGGGCTAATCCCAGGAACCATAAATACCAATCTCCACACGTTTCCCTGGTCGATACATGTCATCTATTGCGCAAATATGACACCGTCCCAGCCGCATCGGCGCAATGCCGCCTGCATATGGTCCGGTGGCGGGGCCGTGGCCGCCAGCGCAGCGGCACCGCCCAGGCGGATGGACCGCGCCAGCAAATGCAACCGCCCCCGGCCATCGCCATAGACCGGGTCTCCCAGAATGGCGCAGCCGAGCTGCGCGCAATGCGCCCGGATCTGATGCGTGCGGCCGGTCTGCGGGTGCAATTCCAGCCATGTGATCCCATCGCCCCGCCCGCGCACCCGCCAATCGGTCACTGCCGGCAGCCCGGCCGGGTCCACCACCATGCGCCAGGCACGTCCCTGTGTATGCTTGGCCAATGGCGCGTCAATCCTGCCGGCATCACCGGCCGGGCCGCCTTGCACCACCGCCCAATACGTCTTCTCCGCCCGCCCACCGGCAAACTCCGCCTGCGCCGCCAGCAGCGCCGCCTTGCGCAGCGCCACCACCAGGCACCCGGCCGTATCGGTATCCAGCCGATGCGCCAGCCACGGACCATCGGCCCGGCGGGACAGCTGGGCAAAGCTGTCCTCCACGCTCGGCCCGCCAGCCCGGCCAGGATGCACCGGCAGCCCGGCGGGCTTGTTCAGCACCACGAAGCGGGCATCCTGAAAAAGAATGGGGATGTTCATGCGCCGAACAGGTTGACAGAGCCGGCCGGCAAGAGGAAGCCAGCACCATGAAAACCGACACGCTTTGCGGCTACAACGCCGTCGCCGCGGCCTTTGCCTGCCGACCGGACGCCATCCAGCGGCTGTTTTATCTGGCGGAGCAGAAAATCTCCGCCGGCCCGTTCTGCGCCGCGCTCGCCGCCGCGAAAAAACCCTACCGTATGGTCGAGGCGGCCGAGCTGGAAAAAATCGCCGGCACCCCGCATCACGGCGGCCTGGTCGCCATCGCCACCGGCAAGGCGCCCACCATCCTGGACCCGCGCGCCCCACCACGCGTCAAGCTGCTGCTGGTGCTGGACGGCATCGGCAACCCGCATAATCTCGGCGCCATCGCCCGCTCCGCCGCCTATTTCGGCGTCAAGGCGATGCTGATCGGCGAGGGCATCGGCCACGCGCTGCCATCGGACGCCGCGTTCCGCACCGCCGAAGGCGGGCTGGAATATCTGGACCTCTACCGCACCCGCGACCTGCCGCGCGCGCTCGCGATGATGGACCCGTATTACCGCACCGTCGCCACCTCGCTGGGCAAGGAGGCGATGAAGCTTGACGATCTGCCCCGCGACCGCCCGGTGGCGCTGGTGCTGGGCAACGAGGAACGTGGCGTCTCCGCCCCGGTGCTGGCCGCCTGCCGGCGCGAAGTGAAAATTGGTGGGCGCGGCAAAATCCAAAGCCTGAACGTCGCCCAGGCCGCGGCCGTGTTCATCCACGCGCTGGCCTGACCGATGCGCGTCCACATCCAGAACCCGCCGGGTGACGACCCGTTCGCCATCACCCCGGCCGACTGGGCCGCCGCCCGCGCGCGCCACGCGCCGGGCCGGCTGGACCTGAGCATCGACACTGGTGGTGCCGATGCGGAAATCCTGATCGCCCCGCCCGGCGTGCTCGCCCGCATGCTGCCGCTGGCCATGCCGCGCCTGCGGTTGATTTTCCTCACCGCCGCCGGCCCGGATCGGCTGATGCCGTTCACCTGGCTGCCGGATGGCGTGCTGCTGGTGAACAACCGCGGCGTGCATGGCCGCAAAGTCGGCGAATACATCCTCATGGCCCTGCTCATGCTGGCCAACGCGATGCCCGCCTATGCCGCCGATCAGCGCGCCGAACGCTGGCAGCCGCGCTACACCCCCAGCCTGCGCGGCCGCCGCGTCACCATCATCGGCACCGGCGACCTCGGCAGCGGCGGCGCCCGTCAGGCCCGCCATCTCGGCATGCGCGTCACCGGCATCAACACCACCGGCGCCGCCCACCCGGATTTCGACCGCGTGCTGCCGGTTTCCGCCTTGGATACCGTCCTGCCAGACAGCGAATTCCTCGTCCTCGCCTGCCCGCTTACCCCCGCCACCCGCAACCTGCTGCACGCCGACCGGCTGGCCCGCCTGCCGCACAGTGCCGGGCTGGTCAATGTCGGCCGCGGCGCCTTGTGGGATCAGGCGGCGCTGTGCGACCGCCTCACCGCCGGCCAGCTCGGCGGCGCGGTGGCCGATGTGTTCGACCCAGAGCCAATTCCCCCCGGCGACCGGCTCTGGGCCACGCCCAACCTCGTCATCACCCCGCACGTCGCCGCCGACGACCCCAGCAGCTACAACGCCGATAGCCTGGACCTGTTTTTCACCAACCTCGCCGCCTGGCGAACCGGCGCCAGACCGCCCAATCTGGTCGATCTGGCACGCGGATATTAGCGCCCGTGGCGGTGTCAGCGCATTGACAGCCACGCCAGCGCCGACGTACGGTCTGACCAAGTTGCGAGTAATTCGCATTTGCGGATGAGAGGTTCCATGTCGTCGTTTCCCGCCAAGCGCCTGCCCTTCCTCGCCGTGCTCGGGCCAGGTCTGGTGGTCATGCTGGCCGATACCGATGTCGGCAGCGTCATCACTGCCGCCCAGAGCGGGGTGCAATGGGGCTACCGGCTGCTGCTCGCGCAGTTCGTGCTCATGCCGATCCTCTATATGGTGCAGGAACTCACCGTCCGCCTCGGCATTTTCACCGGGCGCGGCCATGGCGAACTCATCCGCGACACGTTCGGCCCGGTCTGGGCCTGGGTGTCCGCCGCCGGGCTGGCGGTGGCCACCGCCGGGGCCTTGCTCACCGAATTCTCCGGCGTCGCCGGCGTGGGGGAACTCTACGGCGTCTCCCGCTTCGTCACCCTGCCAATGGCCGCCATCGCCCTGCTCGCCGTGGTGGCCACCGGGTCGTATCGCCGGGTGGAACGCGCCGCCATCGTCATCGGCCTGTTTGAACTCGCCTTCTTCGGCGTCGCCTGGTCCGCCCGGCCCGACATGGCCGCCCTGGCCCGCGATGCGGTGCAGATACCGATCACCAACCCGGATTACCTCTACCTCGTCGCCGCCAATATCGGCGCGGTGATCATGCCGTGGATGATTTTCTACCAGCAATCCGCCATCGCCGATAAACGGCTCGGGCCAGAACATTTCAACGCCGCCCGCTGGGACACCGCCATCGGTGCCGTCATCACCCAACTGGTCATGGCCGCCGTGCTGGTCGCCGCCGCCGCGACCATCGGCGCCAACGACCCGAAAGCCAGCCTCACCACAGTGGGGGAAATCAGCCAGGCGCTCACCCCCTGGCTCGGCCATGATATCGGCCGGCTGGTCTTTGGCCTCGGCGTGCTCGGCGCCGGGCTGGTCGCCGCCATCGTCGCCTCGCTGGCGCTGGCCTGGGGCCTGGGAGAGGTCGCGGGCTACCGCCGCTCGCTGGAACTGCACCCGCTGCAAGCCCGCTGGTTTTACGGCGTGTACACGCTCTGCGTCGTCGCCGGCGCGCTGCTGGTTGCCTTCGCGCCAGATCTCGTCTCGCTCAATGTCGGGGTGCAGGTGATGAACGCCCTGCTGCTGCCGCTGGTGCTTGGTTTCCTCATCGCGCTGGCCGTCAAAGCCCTGCCGCCCGCCTACCGGCTACGGGGCTGGTATATGTGGCTGGTCATCGTCGTCGCCGCCATCACCTGCGGCTTCGGCGTGCTCGGCGGCATTGGCGGCGCGGTCTAAGCCTCCGCCTGCCGTGCGTCGGGTGGATGCCGGCGCAAAATCACCACCATCAGCAGCATCGCGGGCAGGGAGGCGAACATCGTCACCGCGTAAAACAGCTTCCAGCCCATCGCCGCCGCCGCAAAGCCGGAAACCCCGCCAATCGTCCGCAGCGCAATGGCCGCCAGCGAGGTCAGCAGCGCGAACTGCGTCGCCGTATAGGCCGCCGCGCACAGCCCGGACAGGTAGGTGATGAACGCCGCATCCGCCAACCCCTCGGCAAACGCCTCGGCAATCACCGTCGTATACAGCAGCGGCTTGCTGCCGGCCGAATAGGCCAGCGCCACATACAGCGCCATCGCCAGCATCTGGATAAACCCGGTCCACAGCAACGCCCGCGCCAGCCCGACCCGCGCGATCAGCCAGCCGCCCAGCCCGATGCCGCCAATCGTCGCCGCCAGCGTAAACGGGCCAGACGCCGCGGCCACCGCCGCCCGGTCAAACCCCAAAGACCGGTAGAACGGCGCCAGCATCACCCCGGCCATCGCCTCGCCAAGCTTGAACAGCATCACATAGCCCAGGATCAGCCACGCCCCGTCGCGGCCAATAAATTCCCGCAACGGCTGCACGACGGCGGCCACAAACCGCGCCGCCAACCCGCCCGCGCCCGCCGGCACCGCCACCGCATCAGGCTCCGGCGCCCGCCACGTCACCGCCAGCCCCAGCCCCATCAGCCCGGCCGGGATCAACAGCGCCGCCCGCCAGCCCAGCCAATCAGCCGAGGCAATCACCCCCGCACCGGCCACCAGCATCGCCACCCGGTAACCCCACACATACACCGCCATCGCCGCCCCCTGCCGCTCTGGCGCGAAGGTCTCGATCCGCCACGCATCAATGGCGATGTCCTGCGAGGCCGATAAAAACGCCAGCGCCGCCGCCGCCCCGATCGTCCAGCCTGGCGCGCCCCCGGCATCCGACAGCGCCAGCGCCACGCAGGCCAGCGCCAGCAGCGGCTGGATCACCAGCAACCAGCCGCGCCGCCGCCCCAACCGCCCCAACGGGCCGGGCTGATCCAGCAGCGGTGCCCAGAGAAACTTCAGGCTGTAGGCCAGGCCAATATTCGCCGTCAGCCCGATGGCCGCGAGCGAAACCTGCCCCTCCGACAGCCATTGCCGCAGCGTAAACCCCGATAACGGCAGCGGCAGCCCGGCCAAAAACCCAAACGCCGCCATGGTGAATAAACGGCGATCGTTGAGGAATTTTGGGATGTGCACAGGTTGCTCCAAACGAACCAGAACAATGATCAATCCATGCGCGACGCCGCGCCAACCGTTCAGACAAAAAAAGGGGCCGGGGCATACACCCCAGCCCCCATTTTCTCCGGCCCGCGCCGCAGCTTACGCCGCGACTTCGGAATCCACCGCGCGCTTCTCGTTGCGCTTGCGCTCATTCGGGTCGAGGTAACGCTTGCGCAACCGGATCGCGGTCGGCGTCACTTCCACCAGCTCGTCATCTTCAATATAGGCGATCGCCTGTTCCAGGCTCATCCGCCGCGGCGGGATCAGCAGCATCGCCTCATCCTTGCCGGCGGCGCGGATGTTGGTCAGCTTCTTTTCCTTGATCGGGTTCACGTCCAGATCGGAATCGCGCGAGTGCTCGCCCAGGATCAGCCCGACATACACCTTGTCGCCCGGATCGACGAACAACGTGCCGCGTTCCTGCAAATACCACAGCGAATACTGGATCGCGACGCCATCGGCGGACGAAATCAGGCTGCCATTGCGGCGGCCTTCCATCTGCCCAACCCACGGTCCGTAACCGGCGAACATCCGGTTCATGATGCCGGAGCCGCGCGTGTCGGTCAGGAATTCGCCGTGATAGCCGATCAGGCCACGGCTCGGGATGTGGAAGGTCAAACGCACCTTGCCACCGCCAGACGGCCGCATGTCCTGCATCACGCCCTTGCGGCGGCTCATCTTCTCGACGACCACGCCGGTATACGGCTCGTCGACATCCACCAGCACCTCTTCCATCGGCTCCTCGCGGGCGCCGGTTTCCGGGTTTTGCCGGGTCAGCACGCGCGGGCGACCAATGGTCAGCTCAAAGCCCTCACGACGCATCTGCTCGATCAGCACGCCAAGCTGCAATTCGCCACGGCCCGCCACTTCGAACGCGTCGTGTTCGTTGCTCACGGTGATTTTGATGGCCACGTTGCCTTCAACTTCCCGCGCCAGCCGGTCGCGGATCTGGCGCGACGTCACCTTCTTGCCTTCGCGGCCGCCGAGCGGGCCATCGTTGATGCGGAAGGTCATGGCGAGGGTCGGCGGATCAACCGGCGTCGCCGGCAGCGGTGCCATGATTTCCATCGCCCCGATGGTGTCCGGAATGGTGGCGTCGGTCAGCCCGGCAATGGCGATGATGTCGCCAGCCTCGGCCTCGTCGATGCTCACCCGCTCCAGGCCACGGAAGCCCATCAGCTTGGTCAGCCGCCCGGTTTCCACCACCGTGCCATCCTGGCGCAGCACCTTCAGCGGCATGTTCAACCGCGCGCGGCCCTGTTCCAGCCGCCCGGTCAGCACCCGGCCGAGGAAGTTGTCGTAGTCGAGGATGGACGCGACCATGGCGAACGGCGCGTCCTTGTCCAGCGCCGGCGGCTTCACGTGGCGCAGCACCAGGTCGAACATCGGCGCCAGATCGACGCGCTCACCGTCCAGCGTCTCGGTCGCCCAGCCCTGCCGGCCCGACGCGTACAGCATCGGGAAATCCAGCTGGTCATCCGTCGCGCCGAGGGCAGCGAACAGATCGAACACTTCCACATGCACTTCGTCGGCACGGGCGTCCTGGCGGTCGATCTTGTTGACCACCACAATCGGCTTAATGCCGCGCGCCAGCGCCTTGCCGACCACGAACTTGGTCTGCGGCAACACGCCCTCAGCGGCATCGACCAACACAATCGCGCCATCGACCATGTTCAGAATGCGTTCAACTTCGCCACCGAAGTCGGCATGCCCGGGGGTGTCGACGATGTTGATGCGGGTATCTTTCCACATCACCGCGGTGCACTTGGCCAGAATGGTGATGCCGCGCTCGCGCTCCAGGTCGTTGCGGTCGAGCGCGCGCTCGGCCACATGCTGGTTGTCGCGGAAAGCGCCGGATTGCTTCAGAAGTTGGTCAACAAGCGTGGTCTTGCCATGATCGACGTGCGCGATGATGGCGATATTGCGGATTTCCATGGGAGTCCTGGATGCGAGAGCGCGAGATATGGGGGTGGCGGTCCCGCATTGCGCAGGCAGCCATGTTGCAGCGCGTCAAATAGGCGAACGCAAGCGGAAATGCGAGAAAGAATCGCGCCGATCAGCCCTGCGCCGCGATTTTCGCCAATTCTTCACCCAGTGCCCGCTGCGGGCGGGCGCCGTAATGGCTGATCACCTCAGCGGCGGCCAGGCTGCCCAGCGCGCCGCATTTCGCCAGCCCCAGCCCGGCGGTATAGGCGGCCAGGAACCCGGCGGCATACGCATCGCCCGCCCCGGTGCTGTCCACCAGCGCCGTCGGCATCGCCGCCACGTGATGGGTTTCCGCCCCCCGGATAATGGTGCTGCCCGCTTCGGACCGGGTGAGGGCGGCCAGCGCCACATCGGCCCGCGCCCGCTCCACCGCCTCGGCGAAGTCGGTCTGATACAGCGCGGTGATCTCCGTCTCATTGGCGAACAGAATGTCCACATGCCCTTCGACCAGGCTGCGGAAGGCATCGCGGTGCCGCTCGACGCAAAATGCGTCCGACAGCGACAGCGCCACTTGCCGCCCGGCACGATGCGCCGCCGCGGCGGCGGCATAAAACGCCGCCTGCGCCGCCGGCGGGTCGAACAGATAGCCTTCCAGATACGTCACCGCGCTATCGGCGACCAAGTCCGCATCCACATCCTCCGGCCCGAAGGTCACGCAGGCGCCGAGGAAGGTGTTCATCGTCCGCTGGCCATCCGGCGTCACCAAAATCAGGCAGCGCGCCGTCGGCGCCGCGTCCACCAGCGGCGCGGTGGGGAAATGCACCCCGGCAGCGGTAATGTCGTGGCGGAACACCCGGCCCAGCTGGTCTTCGGCCACCTTGCCGAAATACGCCACCTTGGCGCCCAGCGCCGCCGCCACCGCACAGGTATTGCCGGCCGAGCCGCCGCTGACTTCCTGCGCCGGCGGCATCGCCGCATACAGCGTCTCCGCCATGCCGGCATCGATCAGCGCCATCGCGCCTTTATGCATCGCATGCGCCGCCAGGAAATCGTCCGGCACCGGGGCCACGACGTCGACAATCGCATTGCCGATGCCCAGGATATCGAAACGCGGCTTGACCATGGCCCAACTCCGTGCGGGAAAGGCGCCCGCCTATCATCCGGCGCCGCCGCCGGCAACCTTGGGGCGTAACGATGGACCTGCTTTCCCCCCTGGCCCGCGCGTTCGATCAGTTGGGCGACCGGGTTTTTCTCGGCGTGCTGCTGCGCAGCCTGCTGGTCAGCGCCCTGCTGTTCCTGCTGGCAACCGCGCTGGCGGTGGCGGCGGCCAATTGGGCGCTGCGGGATTTTTCCTGGATGCTCGGCTGGGC
>CAITOL010000088.1 GCA_903893975.1 uncultured Rhodospirillales bacterium
ATAGCGAAATATATAAGGCTTTAAGCTGTTCTTTTTGTGAACAAAAAGAACCAAAAAATCCGTTCTTCTAGGCCTAGCCTACGGCGGCATCTCACTGGGGAGAGTACGCCGTCGGCTCGATCGTTGGAAAGGTGTTTTGCTGCTTTTTTTCAAAAAAGCAGACCTTGCTTCCCCCTAAACCGTCGCCACCGGCGTCGCCGGCGACCCAACCGCGCCCGGCAGCCGCAGCGGCGGGGCGGTGAGCAGGAAGCGGTTGCGGCCATGAGCGCGCAGCCAGTCGGCGAGGTCGCTCAGCAGCCACATCTCCCCGAGGTAGCAGCCGAGTTTGAACAGGCAGTGCCCGTGCAGCGGCAGTTGCGCGCAGTAATCATCGAGGCACGGTCGGGCCGGATGCGCTTCGACGGCGTAGTTGTCGCTGATCAGGGCGACCGCGCCGCTGTCGGTGATCCATTGCAGCAGGCGCGGATCGCGGCCATCGAGGGCGGAGGTGGTGGCGAACAGTTGAGCCACGTCCGGCTGTTTGTTCATGCCGAGCAGCAGCCGATCGAAGCCGGTGCGCAGGCAGACGAGGTCGCCGGGTTCGACGGTCACTTGGTCTTTCTCCAGCACCGCCATCAGTTCCTCATAGCCGATGACCTGGCCGGAGCGGCCGTAATGGGCTTCCAGGTCGATCATCACCGCGCGGCCTTGGATGCAGCTGACGGCCATGTTTTCCACCCCGAGTTTATGCGCGCCGGTGGGCACGCTGTTCGGGCTTTCGCGCAGGCCGTCATAGAGCACCGGGCCGGCGACATCGCTGCCAGCGCGGTAGCCGTTGTAGAACACGTCTTCCGGTTTACCGTCGCCATCAACGTCGAACATCTGGCCGACATGGGCCAGCGTGTCCCACTGGGTGGAGTATTGCAGCGTGAGCAGCACCCGGTCGTCGCAGACCACATCGAGCGCCGTCGGGTCGTAGCAGCGCAGCGGCACGGCCATGTTGGGCCGGCCTTCGCGCTGGGTGGGCATGAGTTCCGGCGGGTGGCGGCGCGGGTTGAGCAGGGCGCCGCCGGGATAATCCAACGGCAGGGACAGGCAGAAAGTGCGGCCTTCCTTCACCTCCGCAATGCCTTGCAGCACTTTTTCGCGAGTGAGCAGGTTGAGGCGGCCGAGTTGGTCATCCGGCCCCCAGTCGCCCCAGGTTGAGCCTTCCGGGCGACGGGTCCAACGGGGATTCGGGGCCATGGCTTGGGTCCTTTCAGGCGGCATGCGGTTGGGCGAGGGTGGGAACTTCATCGGTGATGGTGGTGCGGCGCATGTCGCGCACCTGGCCGGGCGGGAATGGGCGGGCGCGGTGCATGGTGATGCGGTTGTCCCAGATCACCAGATCATGCGGCTGCCAGACATGGGCGTGGGTGCGTTCGCGCTGGGTGGCGTGTTCGGTGAGGTCGCGCAGCAGCGCCCGCGCTTCGGGGATGGGCAGACCTTCGATGGCGCCGATATGGGCGGAGAGATAGAGCGTGAGCCGGCCGGTTTCGCCATGGCGGCGCACCAGCGGATGGCGCACCGGGGCCCAGGCCTGGCGTTCGGCGTCGGAAAAGTCGAAGCCAAGCACGGCGCGGCTGTAGAGTTGGCTGTGCAGCGCGATCATCGGGCGGATTTCGGCTTGGGTGGCGCGGTCCAGCGTGTCCCATGCGGCGCGCATATCGGCGAATTCGGTGTTGCCATCCTGCGCCGGCAGCACGCGGGCGGAGAGCAGGGAGAAGCGGGCGGGAATGGCTTTGAACGAGCTATCGGAATGCCAGAGCCGGTTGCCGAGGCCGAACAGGCGGGCGCGGTCGTCGAGCGCACGGAGTTTGCCGTCGCGATCGAGGTTGGAGATGTCGTTCAACTCCATCGGCAGCCGGCGATCGGCACCTTGCACCAGATCCCCGGTGGCATGTTCCAGTTCCCCGAGCGAGCGGGAGAAGGCGATTTGCTCGGCGTCCGTGATCTGCTGATCGCGCAGCACCAACACGCCGAAGCGGGCGAGGCCGGATTCGAGGGCGGCGATCTGCTGCGGGGCGAGCGGTTTGCGGGCATCCACCCCTTCGACATGGCCGACGAAATGCGGCTTGTCCGGGTTGGCCGGCTTGATGGTGACTTTCATAAACGCCTCCGCTGTTGGCGGCGACGATAGCCGGACGGCTCAGCCACGCAAGACCTGCTCCACCCGTTCGGCCAGTGCGAGATAGTCGGAAATTTCGTTGTAGGCATGCGCGGAGAGCCGCAGCCAGGACGCGCCGGCAAGGGGTTGGATGGGGGCATCGGCACCTGCTTGCAGCAGGGCATCGCGCAAGGGGGCGGCGCGGTCGGCGCCGGCGGGAAGGCGGACCAGGGCCATGGCGGCATCGGCTGCGTTGCCGCTGGCGGTTTCCGTGCCGAGGCGGCCGGCGAGCAGGGATGCGGCTTCGGCGGCCAGGGCCGCGTTGCGCGCGCGTAACGCTGGGCCGCCGAGTTCGGCATGGAAGTCTAACGCGGCGGTGACGGAGAGGAAGGCGCTTGGGTCCCAGGTGCCGGTCCAGTCGAACTCGGCGAGGAAGCCTTGGGTGTAGCCGTGCGAAATGACCGCCGGATGCAGATCACGCTGCCGGTCTTGGCGGGCCCAGAGGAAGCCGCAGCCTTTGGCCGCCATCAGCCATTTATGGCAGTTGCCGACATAGTAGTCTGCGTTCAGCGTGGTGAGGTTGAGGTCGACCTGGCCGGGGCCGTGCGCGCCATCGACCAGCACCGGAATGCCGGCGGCGTGGCAGGCGGCGATGAGGCCTGGCAGGGGCAGCACCATCGCGGAGGCGGAGGTGATATGGTCGATCACGGCGATGCGGGTGCGGCGGGTGAGTGCGGCGCTGAGGTTGGCGATGAGGGTATCGGCATCGAGCTGCGGAAAGGGCATCGGCACTTCCACCAGATGCGCGCCAGAGCGGTCGCAAACGAAACGGACGGTGTTGCGGACGGCGCCGTAGACATGGCCGAGCACCAGGATTTCGTCGCCGGGTTGCAGCCGTAACGACCGCAGCACGGCGTTGCAGCCTTCGGTGGCATTGGTAACGAAAGCGAGATCTTGCGCAGCGGCGCCGAGGAAGTTTGCCAGCGACGCGGCGGCCTGGCGCAAGGCGGCCGGCAGTTCGGCGCGCATGAAGCGGCTGGGCTGGGCTTCCATGCGGCGGCGCCACTGGTCTTGCGCCGCCAGCACGGCCCGCGGCGTGGCGCCGAACGAGCCGTGGTTGACGGTGACGAAGTCGGGATCAAGCAGAAACGCGGAGCGGAGGGCGTGACCGAGTTGGACCATCGCGCTGCGGCCTCCGCGTTTATCGTTGGGTTACTTGAACACCGCTTCGTCTTGCCCCAGCGGCACCGCGGCGGGTTGGACGCAGGGGGTGGTGATGGCGATGTGGCGGCCTTCGGCGGCGGATTTATCGAAGGCTTCCAGCACTTCCAGCACATGCAACGAGAGTTCGCCGCTGCAACGATGTGGGCGGTTGGCGGCGATGGCGCAGGCCATGTCCAGCAAGCCGATGATGCGGTAGTCCGCGACTTCGCGGCCGTCGCGCAAGGTGCGGTTGGCGGCGCTGAACGGATGGCCATCCAGCGACAGGTCCTGCCAGTCCCCCGCGCGTTCGCTGATGCGCGGACTGCCGCCGAAGAAGTTCGGGTCTGGCACCAGCATCGAGCCTTCGCTGCCGTAGAGTTCGAACGGCAGGCGGTTGTGCTTCCACACATCCCAGGACGTGCTGAGCACGATCTGCGCCCCGCTGGCAAAGCTGAGCAGGCCGTTGACGGTGGTGTTGACGTTGACCGGGATCACCTCCCCATTACGGGGCTCCGAGGTGATGGTGCGGGTTTCACTGCCTTTGCCGGCCAGGGCGGTGACGGAAGCCACCGGGCCGAGCAGTTGCACCAGATTGGTGACGTAATAAACGCCGAGATCGAGGATCGGGCCGCCACCGGGCTGGAAGAAGAAATCCGGGTTGGGGTGCCAATGCTCCATGCCATGGCTCATCACGGTGGCGATCCCATTGACCACGCGACCAATGCGGCCGCTGTCGATCGCCGCACGGCAGGCTTGATGGCCGGCACCGAGGAAGGTGTCGGGCGCGCAGCCGACGCGCAGGCCGCGCTTGGCGGCTTCCGCGAGCACGGCCTTGCCATCGGCGAAGGAGGCGGCGAGCGGCTTTTCCGAATAGACGTGCTTGCCCGCGGCGAGGATGCGCAGATCCACCTCGGCATGCGCCATCGGCACGGTGAGGTTGATGACGATGTCGATTTCCGAATCGGCGAGCAAGGCGTCGATGCTGACGGCCTGCACGCCGTATTTCTCCGCCTGGGCCTGGGCGGCTTCGGGGCGCAGATCGGCCACCGATTTCATTTTCACCAGCGCCGAGCGCGCGGCACCGGTAAGATAGGAGTCACTGATGACGCCGCAGCCGATCAATCCGAGCGTGACCATGATCAGGCGACCGTCTGGCGCAGGAAGGCCGCGCTGCGGCGGGCGAAGCGGGCGGCATCGTTCGGTTTGTCGTGTTCGAGCACCATCCAGCGGGCGCCGAGGCCGCGGCAGAAGCCCCACAGGTCTTTCCAGTCCAGCCGGCCGTGGCCGACATCGGCCCAGCCATCCTCATCGAGGCATTCGCCTTCCGGGGCGAGGTCTTTCACATGCGCCGCGCTGATCAGGTGCTTGTACTGGGTCATCACCGCTTTCGGATCGACATTGCCGCGCACCAGCCAGGCGACATCAACCTCCCACGACAGTTTGGAGCCTTCGGCACCGGCGAACAGCAGATCGAGCGCGGTGAGGTTGCCGTCTTTCTTGATCATTTCCCAATGGTGGTTGTGATAGCCGAGGGCAATCCCCTCATCGGCCATGCGGTGGGACAGGGCGCCGAGTTCCTGGCCGATCGCAGTCCAGCCGGGGCCGGCCATGTCGCGCTGCTCCGGCGGCACGGCGGGCATGTAGAGTTGGGAGATGCCGAGCTTCTTCGAGGCGGCGACGATCTCGGCAAAGCGTTCCCGCAGCGCGACGATACCGATATGACCGGTGGTGGCGGTCAGGCCGCGTGCATCGAGCGCCGCTTTGGTCGCATCGGGCGTATCGAATTGCGGGCCGAAGGTTTCGACATGGGTGATGCCGGCGGCCTTCACCGCGTCCAGCATGCCGTCGAGGCTGCCCATCAGGCGGAGCGAGTAAATCTGGATCGACAGCACATCGTTCAGTTGCATCGGGAGAAACCTTCCTACAGGCGTTGTTCGGTATCGCGGGCGAAAATGGAGGCGTTGGCAATGTCGAGCGCGAGGCGCTGCGGGCCGCTGATGCCGCGTGCCGTTTGCGGTGCCAGGCGGGCGGAGAGCTTTTCGGTGCCCAGTTGGAACCAGCCGAGCGTATCGGCCCCCATCGGTTCCATGAACAAAGTTTCGGTTGCGACCTGCACGCCGGCCCCGGATAGGGCGGCATGCTCCGGCCGGATGCCGAAGATGGCTTGGGTGCCATCGGCCGGCGGGGTGGCAAAGGCATAGGCATCGAGTGGGATGGTGACCGGTCCAAGTTCGGCGGCCACGGCACCACCGTTGCGGCGCAGCACGACGGGCAGGAAATTCATTGCCGGTGAACCGACGAAGCCGGCGACAAACAGGGTTTGCGGCCGTTCATACAATTCATCCGGGGTGGCGTATTGTTCGATCTGGCCGCCGCGCATCACCGCGATGCGGGTGGCCAGCGTCATCGCCTCAATCTGGTCGTGGGTGACGTAGACCACGGTGGGGGCGAGTTCGCGGTGCAGGCGTTTGATTTCCACCCGCATCTCGGCCCGCAACTTCGCGTCAAGGTTCGAAAGCGGTTCGTCGAACAGGAACACCCGGCTTTGCTGCACCAGTGCCCGGCCGATGGCGACGCGCTGGCGTTGCCCGCCGCTGAGTTGCGCCGGCTTACGGTCCAGCAGCGCGGTAAGTTGCAGCATGTCGGCCGCCCAGGTCAGGCGCTTGTCGATTTCCGCTTTCGGCAGGCGCTTGACCCGCAGGCCGAAGGTCATGTTGTTGCGGACCGTCATGGTCGGGTAGAGGGCGTAGGACTGAAAGACCATGGCAATGCCACGTGCCGAAGGATCGAGGTCGGTCACATCGACGCCGCCGATTTCGATGCGGCCGGCATTGACCGGGTCTAGCCCGGCAATGGCCGACAGCAAGGTGGATTTGCCGCAGCCGGACGGGCCAAGCAGGACGGTGAACTCCCCTTCCCGCACCTCAAGGTCGATATTCCGCAGCACGTCGAGCGGACCATAGGATTTGCGCAAACCGCGCACCTGAACAGCGGACATCTTCTAGCCCTTCACCGCGCCGGCGGTAATCCCGCGGACGAAATAGCGACCGGAGGCAAAATAAACCAGCAATGGCGGCAGCGCCGTCAGCAAGGTGGCGGCCATGTTGACGTTGTGCTCCTGCTCGCCCATCGAGGTGTTAACGATCAGGTTCAGTTGCACGGTCATCGGCGCATTATCGCGCCCGGCGAAAATCAGGCCAAGCAGATAGTCGTTCCAAATGCCGGTCACCTGCAGGATGACGGCGACGATGAGGATGTTGATGGAGAGCGGCAACATGATCTCGAAGAAAATGCGCCAGAAGCCGGCGCCATCGACCCGTGCGGCCTTGAGCAACTCATCGGGCAGGCCGGCGTAGAAATTGCGGAAGATCAGCGTCATCACGGGCAGGCCGAAGATGATGTGCACCGCGATGATGCCGGGGAGGGAGTTGTAAAGCCCGATATTGGAGAGGATCTTCACCATCGGGTACAAAATGACCTGATAGGGGATGAAGGCGCCGAGCATGAGCGCGGTGAGCAGGGCATTCGCCCCCGGCGGCTTCCACTGCGCCAGCGCATAGCCGTTCAGGGCGCCGGCCATGACGGAGAGTGCGACGGAGGGCACCAGAATGCGGAAGGAATTCCAGAAGCCGACGCGAATGCCCTCACACGCCAGCCCGGTGCAGGCAGACATCCAGGCTTTCACCCAGGCGTCAAAATTCGGCGCCAGCGGCAAGGCGAAAATGGAGCCGGTGCGGATTTCCGTCATCGGCTTGAGCGAGGTCATCACCACGATCAGCAGCGGGATGGAAAAGAACAACGCCGCCCCGAGCAGGAAGGCGTAGAGGCCGATGCGTGCGGCTTTCATTGCCCACGCTTCCGCAGTTCGACGTAAAAATAGGGTGCAAGGGCGGCGAAGACGGAGCCCAGCATGACCACCGCGGCGGCCGAGGCCTGGCCGATATTGGCGCGCTCAAAGCTGAAATCGACCACGAACTTGCCGGGGAGGTCGGAGGCGAAACCGGGGCCGCCACCGGTCATGGCCACGACGAGGTCGTAGCTTTTGACCACCGCGACCGAGAGCAGGACGACACAGGTAACCACCAATGGGCGCAACATCGGCAGGACGATACCGAGATAGACGCGCCAGGTGGGAATGCCCTCTACTTTCGTAGCGCGCCAGATGTCCCGATCCACGCCGCGCAAGCCTGCCAGCATGATCGCCATGATCAGCCCAGCCTGATGCCAGACGCCGGCGAACACCAGCGTGTAGATGGCGCGATCCTGCTGGGCGATCCAATCGAAGGTGAAATTGGGGAAGCCAAGGTCACGCACGAAATGCTGGACGCCAATGCTCGGGCTGAGCACCCATTGCCAGGCAAGGCCGGTGACGATGAAGGACATCGACAGCGGGTAGAGCATGACGGTGCGGAAGAAACCCTCACCCCTGACATTGCGGTCGATCATGATGGCCAACAGCAAGCCGACGGCGAGGGCGCCAACCACCAGCAGGACGCCGAAGATGAACATGTTGGTGTAGGCCACCCCCCAGCGCGGGGTGGCGAACAGCCGTTCATATTGGGCCAGGCCATTGAAGGTGTAGTTGGGTATGAAGCTCGATTTGGTGAACGAGATATAGGCGGTCCACACGGCGCAGCCGTAGAAGCACACCACCGTCACCAGGACGGTGGGCGATAATACCAGTCGCGCCGCGAGACCGCTGATCCGCATCCTATTTGTCGGCGTTGGCGATGATTTTGGCGAAGGCTGCCGTGGCGGCCTCGGCGGTCATCGTCGTTGAATTGAAGTAGGAGGTGATGAGGTCGGTGATCTGACCATCGACGTCCGAGCTAAAGGCGAGCGCCGTGTTAGGCATCTGATTGGCCGGGCCGCCGTCGATGATCTGCTTGCCAGCCTGGGCGCATACGTCGAGCGCGGAGATATTGGCATCCAGGCGCGCCGGCAGGGCGCCCTTGAACAGATTGAACTGCGCCTGGGTGGCGGGGTCCATCATCACTTCGGCGAGTTTCTTCTGCGCCGCCAGCACCTCAGGCTTGCTGTTCTTCGGGAAGGCGAACACGTCCACATTCATGATGTAGGCGCCCTGGTTGCCCGGGGCGATCGCGCAGCCGTAATCCACCATCGGCTTCAGGCCAGCCGCGGCGAACTCACCTTTGCCCCAATCGCCGAGAAACTGCGAAGCGGCCTTGTTGTTCTGCACCAGCAGTAGCGTGTCGTTCCATTTCCGGTTGGGGCGACCAGCATCGGTATATTGACGGAGCTTGGCCATCACTTCGAAGGCCTTCTTCACGCCCGGGCCGGCCGCGACGGTCGCGTCATGGTCGGCGTAGATCTTCTTGAAGTTTTCTTTGCCCGTGCTGCCGAGCAGCACCGGCATCCACAGCCAAACCTCTTGGAACGGCTGCCCGCCAATAGCCAGCGGCGTGTAGCCGGCGGCTTTGATCTTTTCCGCCTGCGCCAGGAATTCGTCCCAGTCCTTCGCCGGTTGCAGCTTCAGCTCGTCATAGATCTTCTTGCTGTAGAACATCCAGTTGCCGCCATGCAGGTCAACCGGCACCGCGACGATGTGGCCGTCGTAGGAGATATTCTTAACGATGAGCGGCGGCAGGTTGGCGACCCAGTTGCCCGCCTTGGCGACGTCATCGAGGTTCGTCAGCAAACCTTGTTCGGCCAACTGGCGCACCGCGACGCCAACGTTCCACATGGTGGCAACCGGCGGGTTGCCGCCAGCAATACGGTTCATCGAAGCGGCACGGGCGGCCGGGCCGCCGACAACCGCGTTGTCGATCCAGGTGCCGCCGCGTTTGTTGTATTCCGCCGCGAACACGCCGACCGCCTTGGACTCGCCGCCGCTGGTCCACCAGTGAATAACATCAGCCGGTTGCGCCGAAGCCGCGCTGGCGGCCATCGACATCGCCAAACCGAGCAGAGCCGAACGTGTGCGTGACATCACAGAATCCTCCCGAGGACAGAATTTTGGTTCGTTTTTTGCCGCCCCGGCCACGCTTGACGCCGCACAGGTTGTCTGATGACGTAATACAAACGATTGCAGCGAAACGTCAAGCATAGACGCTAGACCGCCCTGCCGGCGGGTGCCAGAAGAGATTTGGGATGGATCAGTTCGCACAACCTCGTTTGAAAATGGCCGATGTCGCGCGGATCGCCGGCGTCTCGGTCGCCACCGTCAGCCGGGCCCTTGCCGGGTC
>CAITOL010000089.1 GCA_903893975.1 uncultured Rhodospirillales bacterium
AGCGTGCCGGCGCCGGCACCGCTGGGGCAATAATCCCCGGCGGGGCAGGCGGTGGGGGTGGTGCTGGCGGTGGGGCAGTAGCTGCCGGCGGGGCAGGCGGTGGGGGTGGTGCTGGCGGTGGGGCAGTAGCTGCCGGCGGGGCAGGTGGTGCAGGTGGTGCCGTTGCCATAGGTGCCGGCGCTGCATTGCAGCGGGGCGGCATGGCTGGGGGCGGCGCTGAGCCAGAGCAACGCCACCAGCGCGAAAAGCAGAATCGAAATCAGCCGTGCCATGCCGGGTGCCCCCAGTCAGCATCGCCGTTTTGGCGGTGCAGGCGCATGTATTTAGAGCAGTTGCGCGGCGCTGGCTGGGCAAATTAGCGTAAAAACACCGTTACGTCTGGTTAATCTGGTGGGGCTTCGGCCAGTTGGCCGGCGGGATACATGGTGGTGGTGATGTCTGCCGGGGTGAGCGGCCATTGCAGGGTACAGGGCCCGATTTTGCGCACCAGCACGGCGGAGCTTTCGAAGCCGGCGGCGGCCTCCGCATCCAGCATGTTCGGGCGCAGGCGGAAGGGGAGGATGAATTGTTCGCCGTCCATCGCGCGCTCGATGATTTCGAAGCCGGTGTGGCGGTTGAACAGCGCATCCCAGGCGGAATCGGAAAAGCGCCAGAAATCCCAGGGCATGTCGTGCATGCCCAAGGTCTGGTGCGAGGAAATCAGCGCGATGCCGCCGGGGCGGAGGACGTGGTTGAGCTGCGGCACCACGGCCCAGGGCATCATCAGATGTTCGAACACGCTGACGGAGAGCACGGCATCGAAACTATCGGCGGGGAAATGCTGGGCCAGCGCGTGGGCGTCGCCGACGACATCGACATTGTCGCCGGGCAGAATGTCCAGCACCACACATTCGGCCTGGGTGAAGGTGGCGCTGCGGTCGATCCGGCTGCGGGCGCGGCCGCCAATGTCGAGCACGCGGGCGCCGGGCAGGGCGTTGACACTGGCCATGAAGCGCTGGGCCATGGCGGGGGTGGGGTAGACGGCCATGCGGTCTTGCACGAGGTCTACCAAAGTTGCGCGCACGCAACGGCCGGTGTTGGTGGTGAAGGCGATGGCGCTGCCGGGCGCGAAGCCGTTTTGCGGGCGCAGCACTTGCAGCGCGAAGCCTCGGTTGGGGCCGAAGGCGGCTTCCACCCCGCCATGCGGCAGGCCGACTTCCATGACGGAGGCGAGGAGCGTGTCGCCCTCGAGCGTGACCTGGGTGAGGGTTTCATCCGGGCAATGAAACCAGCCGGCGATGCGCAGGGTGTGGAAGAATTTAGTGACGCCATCGACCATGAAGGTGCAGGTGTCGCGCAGCATCGGCGGGTCCTTTATCCGGGGGAGCGGTGGCGAGGGTAGAGGTTCTTTTGGGGGACAAACAGCACCAAAAGCGCTTTTCGACTCTTGGCCGCGTGCGGTTGGGTTTGGCGGATTGACGCAGTGCAGCATCGCTCGTAAAAGCCCGCCTCCCGTACCGGCAAAGCCCAACCAGGCGCAACTCTATTCAGCGCCGGAGGCGCCGTTTGACCATGACCCTGACATTCACCGACCTCGCGCTGTCCGCCCCGCTGCTGCGTGCGCTGGACGACGCGGGCTATGTCACGCCGACCCCGATCCAGGCACAGGCGATCCCGCTGGTGCTGGCCGGGCGGGACGTGCTGGGGCTGGCGCAGACCGGCACCGGGAAGACCGCGGCCTTTGTGCTGCCGCTGCTGCATCGGCTGTTGGCGGCGGGACGCCCGGCGCCGAAGGGCGGGGCGCGGGTGCTGGTGCTGGCGCCGACGCGGGAGCTGGTGTCGCAGATCGCGGATGGGTTCGGGCAGTTCGGGCGGCATATGGCGTTGCGGGTGACGACGGTTTTTGGCGGGGTGAGCCCGCTGCATCAGGTGAACGCGCTGCGCGACGGGGTGGATGTGATTGTGGCGGCGCCGGGGCGGCTGCTGGATTTGATCGGGCAGAGGGTGTGCGACCTGTCGCAGCTTGAGGCGCTGGTGCTGGATGAAGCGGACCAGATGCTGGATATGGGCTTCGCCAAGCCGATTGAGCGCATCGTGGCGACGCTGCCAAAAGATCGGCATACGCTGCTGTTTTCGGCCACGATGCCGAAATCCATCACCGCGCTGGCGGAAAGCCTGCTGCGTGATCCGGCGAAGGTGGAAATCGCCCCGCCATCGACCACCGTCGACCGGATTGAGCAGTCGGTCATGTTCATCGATGCCGCCGACAAGAAGGCGGCGCTGCTGGCGCAGTTGCAGGCGCCGGGGATTGGCCAGGCAGTGGTGTTCACCTTGCAGAAGACCATCGCCAACGAAGTGTGCGCCTTTATCACCGAAGCCGGGATGACCGCCGAGGCGCTGCACGGCAACAAATCCCAAGGGCAGCGGGAGCGGGCGCTGGAGGCGTTCCGCGCCGGGGAGGTGCAAGTGCTGGTGGCGACCGATATCGCGGCGCGCGGTATCGACGTGGATACGGTGACACATGTGTTCAACCACGACCTGCCGAGCCTGCCGGAAAGCTATGTCCATCGCATCGGCCGGACCGGGCGGGCGGGGCGCAGCGGGGTGGCGATTACGCTGTGCGATGCCGAGCAGCGGGCGTGGCTGCATGACGTGGAGCGGGAAATTGGCCGGGCGCTGAACGTGCACGCCGACCACGCATGGCATTCCGACGCGGCGCAACATTCGACGAAGCGCCCGCCAGTGCTGGGCGGCGGGCCGGTGAAGGTGGCCAAGCCGGTGCAGCAGCGGGTGCGCAAGGTGTGGACCGAGGAAGAGAAGCTGGCGGCGCGGGCGGCGGCGAAGGCGGCGTAAGGCGGCGTAAGGCAGGGTGCCGCCAAAACGAGGATTTTTTTAATAAATACCCCGCATTCTGCCCGCATCTAGAGCGAGGAGTGCGGACGATGCGGGTGTTCAGTCAGCTTCAATTGACGACGAGGCTGGTGTTGTTGGCGGTGCTGAGCACCATGTTTTGCGCGGTGATCGTTTGCGTGATCACCTTGGCAACGCTAACCGACACCGCGCATCGCGATGAGCATAACAAGCTGGAAACCAATCTGCGGGTTGCCTGGCAGTTGGTGGGCCGCCCTGGGGCGCAGGTCGCGGTGGTGCAAGGAAAATTGCAGGCCGGGGATGTGCTGCTGGAGGATAACAGCGCCCTGGTTGACCGGGTGCATGAATTGGTCGGCGGTGTGGCGACGCTGTTCAAAGGCACCCGACGTGTTGCCACCAATGTGCTGACCCCGGATGGCAAACGCGCGACGGGGACGGAGCTGGCGCCCGGCCCAGCCTATGACGCGGTGGTGCGCCAGCATGTGCGCTATGAAGGCCAGGCAACCATTCAGGGCAAGGATTATATCACCGCCTACGATCCGATTTTATCGCCCGGGGGCGAGCTGATTGGCATCGTATTTGTGGGCGAGGAGGTGGCGGCGTTTGATGCCGCGTTAGCATTCACCCGGAACCGCATCATCATCGGTTCCGCCGTGGCGGTGCTGTTGGTGGCATTGGTTTCCGCCGCGGTGGCACGGCGGATGTCGCGGCCGTTGCGTGCGCTGACGCAGGTGATGCAAAGCCTGACGCAGCGCGAATTCGGTGTGGCCGTGATCGGCACCGAGCGTGGCGACGAGATTGGCGCCATGGCGCGGGCGATTGCGGTTTTCAAAGACAGTATGATGACGGCGCTGCGGCTGAGTGCGGAGCAGGACGCCGCGCGCGCCGCGCGGGCACGGCGGCAAGATGCGATGGACGTGAGTATGCAGCAGTTCGGCAATTCCGTGGCCGGGGTGATGGCGGCGTTGGATGCATCGTCCGACAAGATGCGGGACGCGGCGAAGGTGATGGCAGGGTCTTCCACCGCCGTGCATCAGCAGGCATCGGAGACGGCGGTGGGGGCGCAGCAATCGTCGCTCGATCTGGTGGCGGTGGCGGCGGCGGTGGAGGAATTTAGTTCCAGCGCGACCGAAATTGCCCGGCAGGTGACGATTTCGGCCGAGGTGGCCGGTGAGGCGATGCAGATTGCCCAGGGCAGCCGGAGCAGCTTCGATGAACTCTCGGCGTCCGCCACACGGATTGGGGATGTGGCGCAACTCATCGACCGGATTGCCGGGCAGACCAATATGCTGGCCTTGAACGCGACCATCGAGGCGGCGCGGGCGGGGGAGGCCGGCAAAGGGTTCGCCGTTGTGGCCGGCGAGGTGAAGGCGCTGGCAGCGCAAACGGCCAAGGCAACGGCCGAGATTAATGCGCATATCGACAATCTGCGCGGCGCGACGGCCCAGACCATTGGGGTCATGGGCCAGGTGACCGAGATTGTCGGGCGGATGGACAAGGTCTCGACCGCGATCTCGGCGGCGGTGGAGGAGCAAAGCATTACGGTGCGGGAAATCGCGGCCAGCGTGCAAGGGGTTTCCGGGTCTACCACGCAGGCGGCGTCAGCCATGGAAAACGTGGTGGCGGTGGCCGACGAGGCCGGCCAGGCGAGCGGCAATATTCTGGCGGTGGCGGCGGATATCGGCCGCGCGGCAGGGCGGCTGCGGGGCGAGGTTGAACAGTTTCTGCAATCCGTGCAGGCGGATTCGAGCGAACGCCGACGGTCTGAACGGTTGCTGGGCGGCGGGGTGACCGCGACGTTCGGGCCACTGAACGGTGCGGTGACAACGGTTGTGGTCCGCGACCTGTCGCGCAACGGGGTGGCGGTGCATTGCGCGGACACGCTGGCGATGGGCAGTGAAGTGCAGGTGCAACTGATGGGCGCCACCGGGATGATCCGGGGCCAAGTCGTGCGCTGCGAGGGCGGCGTTGTGGGCGTAGACCTGCAGCAAGATCCGGGCACGCTGGCGCTGATCGACCGTGCGCTGGCGCAGCTTGCGGAACAGGACCGGGTGGCGGCTTGAGAGGTGGGAAGGTGTTCTTTTTGTGGACAAAAAAACCAAAAAAACTTTTTGAAAGTTTGGAGGGATTGGCCGTGATCTGACCCTACCGCTTGAATCTCCTCCATCCCAAATGCGAGTTTTTTTGCAGTATTTTTGGCCTGAACCGTCTGGAGGTTATCATGAGTGCCCTCCTCACACATCTCTGGGGCTTCGAACCCCGGCCGAGAGTGGCTTATAATTCCTTTGGGATGCTGCGGGAATGTGCATTTAGGGGTGCTTCCGCAGGTTTTCGATGGGGTCCGCCGAGACAAGACTAAACGACATCTCACTGCCAGCACATCTCGCTATGAAGTTGCTTTTGCGCTTTCAAGCCACGCAGCCACGGGATTCTCGGGGATCGGGGGAATTGGAACGCCTTCTGGGCGGCGGCCGTTTCTTGCCCGGAACTGCGCTAAGCCGAGAGTCCATCTGTAAGCAAGGTCTTGAAGGCTCGCAGCAGTCGTGCGGAGGCACTCTGGCGTCAATGTCTCGATTTTCTCAAACGCCATCCGCTGAATGACGTTCAAGATATTTCCATGACAAACATCATGCCGTAGCTGAACCATAGCCACGTTTTTATTTGTATCGATTTGATTGAGGAAGCGTTCTCGCCAAAAATGACCAATAATTCCACAGGAAAGCCAGCAGAGCGTGTCTTGCTGAACATAACGTTACTCAGGAGGTGGTAAGGTGAGAGGTTCAGCGTTCCATCGTATTCAGGATCTATCTGCGTCATCCTGCCATCAGGATTTTACTTTGATTATGACCCCGACGAGTTTGTAGAAGCCTGCCGGAATAGTGACCGTTATATGTAGAGACATCACATGAAAATTCGTTTTTCATAAATGGTGGCAATCTCTTTTCCGTCCCAAACGTAACAAAGATGGCGCTCCTGGCGGCAATTGGCCAAGAGCCGCGGGAGGAACACCGCGGCGCACTCGCCACCTTCATAACGCACGCTCAGATATAGAATTCCGTTGGATCCATCGTCCCGAAGCTCAGCGGCGAGTGCCTGCGACATGCCGTAATTGCTGGGGTGGTAGTAACCGGGATGACTGGCACGCATTTGACGGATGTCATGGAATTCGCCTTGTAGATCGACTGCATAGACACGCATGTCGAGTTCTTGCGCCGGTTCATCAGTTGCCTGCAGGAACCTGATGCGATGGTAGCAGGTCTCGGCAACGGCTGCTTCCACTGTCGAGCTAGCATAAAAAACGCCATAGCCGCCGTTTGTGAAGCGATCACCTTCAGGATTTAGGTGCGTAAATGCAGCCATAATTGGCGTCGTGCCTGGGCCAGAGACCCGATCCTCGGGCGCAACCAGGGAGATGTCGCCAACCTCCTCCCGGAGCCGGTCGTTCGTCATTGCTTCGAGCTGATAGACGGCTTCGAGATCTTGGGGGTCGGCGACATCCTCAAATAATCTGATAGGCGGGAACCTACTCGGTACGATCCGGAAGCAGGGGCGCCACTCGACCTGTGTTTTGGGGATGTCCGCCACTAGCCGCGCTGCGCATCAATATATTGGCGCACGACATAGAGATCGGCGACATTGCCGGAAGCCATGCGTTCAATGGCTGAACGCCCGCCAAAGATCCCTGCCTTGTTAGGCTTGCGTACCCACTGATCTGCAGTCTTGGGCAGAAGGATTTGCAGCCCTTTGTATATGCCTAGGATGTAGGAGATGCGTT
The DNA here is from genome assembly GCA_903893975.1 of uncultured Rhodospirillales bacterium. Classification (GTDB taxonomy): domain Bacteria; phylum Pseudomonadota; class Alphaproteobacteria; order Acetobacterales; family Acetobacteraceae; genus CAITOL01. The sequence continues at coordinate 6,626 of CAITOL010000089.1, forward strand.
CCAAAGTGTCTTTGGAAACGGCTGCGACAGCCCCGCGCTTCCAGGATTGGAATGTTGACCTGCTTTCAAGTCCAAGCAGGCGCATCTGTTCCTGTTCGTTCAGGTTCCAAGCCTCTGCAATACGGGAAAAGGTCCGCAAGGCAGGCCCAGTTAGGTCCTTTCGATGAAGCGCCTTGGCAGCGGGGGCCTCTGACATGAAAATTTTCTCCTGATCCAATCCAAATGATGTTCATTTTCACCCGAAAAATCAAGAAAAATACGTAATCTGAACATCGAGAGGAGGCGCAAAGCACCGGAGCCTTGGTGCACAGCCAAGCGAGCCATCAAGTGGGGAGAGGCGACCGTGACTGACGCGCGCGAGACCAGCGTTACACGGCTGTCGCTTCAAAAGGTCTTGACTTTTAGATAAAAATGTTAATAATAAAAACAATGCAAACTTTCTCCACCATCCTGAGCGACCTCCGCGCTGCGATTGCGGCGCGGGCTTCGCGTGTTCGGGGGTTGGAGGGGTTGTTGGTTTTGGTTTGGGGGCGGATTTCTCGGGCGTCGCAGCGGTTGGAGCGGTTGATTGCGCGGTGGCGGGCGGGGTGTTTGCCGGGGCGGCGGGTTCGTGGGGCTCGGCGGGCGGTTGTGGTGGCTGGGGAGGGTGTGGCGGTGGTGCCGGTTCGGGTGCCGCGGGGGCGTGGGTGGTTGGTGGCGGCGGTGCCGGAGGCTGGGTCATTTGGATTGCAGTTGCAGCATGCGTTGACGGGGCCGGAGTGGGCGGAGTTTTTGGCGGCGGCGCCGCAGGCGGGGCGGATATTGCGGCCGTTGTGTCGGATGTTGGGGGTTGTGGTGGTGCCGGAGGCGCTGCGCGAGGTGGCGCGGGTTCGGGTGGCTCGGGTTCGGGTGCCGAGGGTTCGGCGGGAGCGGGTGAAGGCGTGGTCGCCGGGGAAAATTCCGGAGGCGTGGTGGCCGATGCGGGGGGGACATCGGTAGGTGGGGTAGGGTGTAGGTTTGTTGTTTTTGTTGCGATATCGGACTTATTTAAGGGCTCAAGAGGCCCTCACCCCGGCCCTCTCCCGTAAGGACGGGAGAGGGGGAAGAAAAGGATCGGAAGTTTTTTTGCTTCTTTTTGTTCACAAAAAGAAGACCTTAGCTTCCTTGGCCTTGCCTGAATTTGCCTCAACCGTCGCTGCCGCTTAAAAGGGCGCGCCGCCGCAGTATTACCCGTTTGAAGGAGCAGGGCCATGGCCAGCTATCAGTATGTCTATGTCATGAAGGACCTGACCAAGAATTTTCCGGGTGGGCGGGAGGTGTTCAAGGGCATCACGCTCTCCTTCCTGCCGGGGGTGAAGATTGGTGTGCTGGGCGTGAACGGCGCGGGTAAGTCCACCTTGTTGAAGATTATGGCCGGGGTGGAGAAGGATTACGGCGGCGAGGCTTGGGCGGCGGAGGGGGTGCGGATTGGCTACCTCGAGCAGGAGCCGAAGTTGGACGAGAGCAAGACGGTCTCGGAAAACGTGCAGATGGCGTTCGGCAAGTTGAAGGCGGCGTTGGATCGGTTCAACGAGATTTCCAACCTGTTCGCCGAGCCGATGGACGACGCGACGATGGACAAGTTGCTGGCCGAGCAGGGCGACTTGCAGGAGTTGATCGACGCGGAAGAGGGTTGGGAGCTGGAGCGGCGGATTGAGATTGCGTTGGATGCGCTGCGCTGCCCGCCGCCGGACAGCATGATCACGCATTTGTCGGGTGGGGAGCGGCGGCGGGTGGCGTTGTGCCGGCTGTTGCTAGAGAAGCCGGACATTCTGCTGCTGGACGAACCGACCAACCATTTGGACGCCGAGAGTGTGGCCTGGCTGGAGAAGACGCTGCGCGAGTTTGCCGGCACGGTGTTGGTGATTACCCATGACCGGTACTTCCTGGAAAACGTGACCAACTGGATTTTGGAGATCGAGCGCGGGCGGGGCTATCCGTTCGAGGGCAATTACTCGTCTTGGCTGGACCAGAAGCGCAAGCGGCTGGCGCAGGAGGAGAAGGAAGAGACCTCGCGGATGCGGGCGTTGGATGCGGAGGCGGAGTGGATTAGCAGCTCGGCCCGGGCGCGGCAGACCAAGAGCCGGGCGCGTATTCAGCGGTATGAGGAGATGTTGCAGAAGAGCCAGGAGCAGCAATCGGGCGTGGCGGAGATTGTGATCCCGCCGGGGCCGCGCCTGGGTGGCACGGTGATCGAGGCTGAGGGGCTGGGCAAGAGCTTTGGCGACCGGCTGTTGATTGAGAACCTGAACTTCAAGCTGCCGCCGGGCGGGATTGTCGGCGTGATCGGGCCGAACGGGGCGGGCAAGTCCACATTGTTCAAGATGATCACCGGGCTGGAGCAGCCGGACGAGGGCAAGCTGAAGATCGGTGAGACGGTGAAGCTCGGCTATGTCGATCAGAGCCGCGACACGCTGGACCCGAACAAGTCGGTTTGGGAAGAGGTGAGTGGCGGGACGGATGTGCTGTATATCGGCAAGCGGGCGGTGCCGTCGCGGGCGTATGTGGGGGCGTTCAACTTCAAGGGCTCTGACCAGCAGAAGAAGGTGGGCATTCTGTCCGGCGGTGAGCGTAACCGAGTGCATCTGGCGAAGATGTTGAAGACGGAGGCGAACGTTATCCTGCTCGACGAACCGACGAACGATTTGGACGTGGATACGTTGCGGGCGTTGGAGGAGGCGTTGGAGGAGTTCGCGGGCTGTGCGGTGGTGATCAGCCATGATCGCTGGTTCCTGGACCGGTTGGCGACGCATATTCTGGCGTTTGAGGGCGACAGCCACGTGGAGTGGTTTGAGGGTAACTTTCAGGCCTATGAAGAGGATAAGCGACGTCGACTTGGTGCGGATGCGACGGAGCCGCATCGGATTAAGTATCGGCCGCTGGTTCGGTAGGGGGGAGGAGGGTGTTCTTTTTGTGAACAAAAAGAACCAAAAAAACTTTATCGATTTCTGGGCGATGCCGTACATCCCCCGGTGGGCGGGTGTTCGTGGAGCCAATGTTGGAAAAGTTTTTTGCTCCTTTTTTTCAAAAAAGGAGTGCTTGCCTTCTTCTGATCGGCCAAAGCCATGAACCCAAGTTGGGTAATTCGCACCGGGCGGCTGATGATGCGCCCGGTGGCGTATGGCGATCTGGCGGATTTGCGCGCGTTGAAGGCGGACCCGCAGGTGTTTGCGGTGATGCTGGGTGGGGTGCGCGGGTCGGTGCAGGTGGCGGAGGAGCTGGCGGAGGATATCCAGTTCTGGGGCGCGCATGGCGTGGGCATGTGGGCGGTGCGCGATCTGGCCGGGGTGTTTGTCGGCCTGGTTGGGTTGCACGGGCGGCCGGATGGGCGCGGCATGGCGTTGCGGTTTGCGATGACGCTGGCGGCGCAAGGGCGTGGCTATGCCAGCGAAGCGGCCGGGGCGGCGTTACGGTTTGCGCATGATCAGGCCGGGCTGCGTCGGGTGGTGGCGGTGGCGCGGTTCAGCAACGTGGCGTCACGCCAGGTGCTGGGGGGCATTGGCATGACGCTGTGCGAGACGTGGCTGCGCGATGGCGAGGCGACGGTGATGTATGAGAGCGTGCGGCGGGATTAGGTTTTGGCGATTTCGCGCAGGCGGAATTTCTGGATTTTGCCGCTGGGGGTGCGCGGCATTTCGGTGACGATTTCCAAACGTTCCGGGATGTATTGGCGGGCCATGCGCTGGTCGGCGAGGTAGGCGGTCATATCCGCGAAGGAGAGGCTGGCGCCGTCGCGCAGTTTGACGAAGGCGCAGGCGCGTTCCCCCAGGCGTGGGTCCGGCGTGCCGACGATGGCGATTTCGGCGATGGCGGGGTGGCGGAAGAGCAGGTTTTCGACCTCCACGACCGGAATGTTTTCGCCGCCGCGGATGATGATGTCTTTCGAGCGGCCGGCGATGCGGATGTAGCCTTCCGGGTCCATGCGGGCGAGGTCACCGGTATCGAACCAGCCGTCGGGGTCGGTGTTGTCCAGTTCCGGGCGCTTGAGGTAGCCGAGAAAGTTGGAGCAGCCGCGCACTTGCAGGCGGCCTTCGGTGCCGGGCGGGAGTGGGGTGCCCTCGGCGTCGATGACGCGGACCTGCATGCCCGGGAGGGCGCGGCCGTCAGTGGTGGTGGCCTTGTCTTCCGGGTCGTCCGGCAGGGTGGTGGTGACGGCGCCGTTTTCCGACATGCCCCAGGCGGAGATGATGGCGGCACCGAGGGCGGGGCGGGCGCGGGTGACGAGGGCGCGGGGGATGGGGGCGCCGGCGGAGACGAAGACGCGCAGGCTGGGGGTGGTGAGGCCGGTGGCTTCGACGTGTTCGGTGAGGTCGTTGAGGAAGGGGGTGGCGCCCATGGTGAAGCTGGCGCGGTAGTGCGTGATCTGGCGGGCCATTTCGGGGGCGGTGAACTGGTCTTGCAGCACGGCGGTGGCGCCGAGCATGACGGGCAGCACGAGGCCGTACATGAAGCCGAGCTGGTGGGCCATGGGGGAGGGCATGTGGATGACGTCGTCCGCGCCGAGGCCGAGGCGGGCGGCGAAGGGGACGAGGTTGGAGAGCATGGTGTTGGAGCTGTGCAGCACGCCCTTTGGCTCTCCGGTGGTGCCGCTGGTGTAGAGGAGCTGGATGACCGCGTCCGGGGTGGGCGGCGACAAAGCGGGGGGAGCGTCGGCGAGCAGGGCGTCAAACGGTTCGGCGTGGGTGGTGGCGTCGCCGATAGCGAAGACGTGGCGCAAGGCGGGGAGTTGGTCGCGGACATTGGCGACCATGGCCGGGTAGTCGAAGCCACGGAAGCTGGTGGGGACGACGAGGATTTTGGTTTCGGCCAGAGCGAGCATGAAGGCGAGTTCGCGTTCGCGGAAAATCACCATCAGCGGGTTGCTGACCGCGCCGGCTTTGAGGCAGGCGAGGTGGAGGACACTGAACTCCCACCAGTTGGGGAGCTGGAACGAAACCGTGTCGCCGGGTTGGACGCCGCGGGCGCGGAGGTTGGCGGCGAGGCGGTCGGACAGGTGATCGAGGGTGCGGTAGTCGAGCTGCTGTTCGTGGCCGTTGCGGATGGCGATGATGGCGGGCTTGAGCGGGGTGGCGGCGACGGCGTGGCGGAGGTGATCCAGCAGGGTACGGTCTTGCCAGTCACCGCGTGCGATCATCGCGGCGCGACGGGTTTCGATATTTTGCATGTTTGCCTCCCGCTGGTTTTTGTTTCAGCTTCGATTGAGGTGTTGGACGGAGAGCCGGCCGGCGCGCTCGCGGGCGACGATCATTTTCATGATCTGTGCGGTGCCGTCGCCGATCTCCAGGCCCATGACGTCACGCAGGCGCTGCTGGTGCGGCAGGTCCAGCGACCAGCCGTAATGGCCGTGGGTGAGCAGGCATTGGTGGATGACGTCGACGGCGGTTTTCGGGCCGAGCCATTTGCACATCGCGGCTTCGGCGGTGTGGGCGGCGTCGGCGTCGCGCAGGCGGAGGGTGTGGTAGCAGAGCTGGCGCACGGCGGCGATCAGGCCTTCCCCTTCGGCGAGGGGGAAGGTGACGCCCTGGTATTGGGCGATGGGGGCGCCGAAGGCCTGGCGTTCGGTGATGTAGGCCCAGCTTTCGTCGAGCGAGGCCTGGGCGATGGCGCAGCATTGCAGGCCGATCAGCGCGCGGCTGTAGTCGAAGCCCTGCATGACCTGGACGAAGCCCATGCCTTCGTCGGCGAGACGGTGGCTGACGGGAACGCGGACGTCGTCAAAGAAGATCGAGCCGCGGCCGACGGCTTTGCTGCCGAGGTCGTTGAAGCGGGTGCGGCTGATGCCGGGCAGGTCCATGGGCACCAGCAGGGCGGTGACGCCCTTGGCGCCAGGACCGCCGGTGCGGGCGAAGACGACGGCGACATCAGCCTGGTCGGCCATGCTGATGGAGGATTTTTCGCCGCGCAGGACGTAGTGGTCGCCATCGCGTTTGGCGGACAGAGCGAGGTTGGCGGCATCCGAGCCGCCGCGTGGTTCAGTGAGGGCCAGCGCGATCAGGGCTTCGCCGGAGATGATGCGCGGGAGCCAGTAGCCGGCGAGGTCGGGGCTGGCGTGGCGGGCGACGATCTGGCCGTTGAGGGAGGCGAGCAATGGCACGTAGGAGACGTTGAAATCCCCGTAGGCGACGGCTTCGATGATGATGCCGGTGGTTGCGCTGGGGGCGCCCAGGCCGCCGTATCGCTCCGGCAGATCGGCGCCGATCAGGCCGAGTTCCCCCATTTCCCGCACCAGGGCGCGGGAAATGGTGGCTTCGGTTTCGCGGCGCATATAGGCGGGGGCGAGCCGTTCGCGGGCGAAACGTTGGGCGACGTCCTGATAGGCGCGCTGCTCGTCGGTGAGGAGGGCGGACATGGTTAGATCTGATGCTTGCGGAAGTCGGGCTTGCGCTTTTCGTTGAAGGCGCGGACGCCTTCTTTCGATTCGTCGCTGGCGTAGTACATCGTCAGCGCCTGCATCCCCATGCCGGAGATGCCTTTGATGTTGTCGCTATCGGCGTTGAAGGAACGTTTGGCGATGGCGATGGCGGTGGGGCTGCGCTCGACGATTTCAGCGCACCAGGCGGCGATTTCCTGGTCGAGGTCTTCGTGCGGCACGACCTTGTTGACGAGCCCCATGGCGAGCGCCTCGGCGGCGGTGTAGCGGCGGCAGAGATACCAGATCTCCCGCGCCTTCTTTTCGCCGACGACACGGGCGAGATAGGCGGTGCCGAAGCCGGGATCGACCGAGCCCATTTTCGGGCCGACCTGGCCGAAGATGGCTTTTTCCGAGGCGATGGTCAGATCGCAGATCGTGGCCAGCACGTTGCCGCCGCCGATGGCGTAGCCTTGCACGCGGGCGATGACGGGCTTCGGCACTTCGCGGATGATACCTTGCAGTTCTTCGACCGGCAGGCCGATGATGCCGCGCCCGTCATATTGGCCGTCATGCGCGGATTGATCGCCGCCGGTGCAGAAGGCGCGGTCGCCCGCGCCGCCGAAGACGATGACGCCCACCGATTTGTCCCAGCCGGCGCGGTTGAAGGCGTGGATCAACTCTTCGCAGGTCTGGCCGCGGAAGGCGTTCATCACCTTCGGGCGGTTGATGGTGATGTGGGCAACGTTATCGTTGACGCGAAACAAAATATCTTGATAATCCATCATCTCGCTCCAGAAATGGGTCCAAAACAGGCGTGCGGGTGTGGCCTGGCCGGCCGTTGTTAGCCCGCCATGGTCAGGCCGCCGGAGACGCTGATCACCTGCCCGGTGATGAAGGCGGCATCGTCGCTGGCAAAGAACAGCACCGCACCTGGCAGATCTTCCGGTTCACCGATGCGACCGAGCGGGACGGAGCGGCGGAAGGCTTCTTCCAGCTTCTCCGGATTGCCGGCGCCCTGCTTGTAGCCTTCGAACAGCGCGGAATGGGTCGGGCCGGGGCAGACGACGTTGACGGTGATCTGATTGCGGGCGTGTTCGCGGGCGATGGTTTTGGAAAAGCCGAGCAGGCCGGATTTGCAGGCGGCGTACACCGCTTCACCGGATGAGCCGACGCGGGCGGCGTCGGAGGCGATGTTGACGATCCGGCCGCCGCCTTGCGCGATCATGGTCGGCAGGACGGCGTGGTGCAGGTTGAGCGCGCCGACGAGGTTGATGCTGATCAGTTTGTGCCATTCCTCGGGCGTGCTGTCCTTGAACAGGCGGAAGACGTCCCAGCCGGCGTTGTTGACCAGTACGTCGATGCGCCCGTGCCGGGCGAGCACGTCGTCAGTGGCGGCTTTGACCGCGGCGTAGTCGGTAATGTCGCAGCCAAAGCCGCGGGCCAGGCCGCCGGCGGCGGTGATGGCGGCGGCGGTTGCTTCGGCCGCCGCGAGATTGATGTCGAACACCGCGACTTTGGCGCCGGCTGCGGCGAAGCGTTTGCAGGTGGCGCCACCGATGGCGCCGCCGCCGCCGGTCACGATGACGATTTTATCTTTCAGGCCGCGCATGTCGCCTCCGTTCTTTGCTGGCTAACCAGATATAGCAATGGTATGACATAAACTCCGAAGCGCTCGCAAGCGATATATAGCAAGGTATTGATGGATACGCCCGAACATAGCCAAACTGCCCGGTTCGATGTGGCCAATCGCTTGTTTCTGCGCTTGTACCAAGCGTCGAACCTGCTGCATAAAACCGGCACCAAGGCGGTGGCGCGGTTTGGCGCGACCACGCAGCAATGGGCGGTGCTGGGGGCGCTGTCGCGGCCGGCGGAGCGGGCGCAGGGGATGACGGTGAAGCAGTTGGTCGGCTTCCTGATGGTCAGCCGGCAGAACCTGACCGCGGTGCTGGACCGGCTGGAGCGGGCGGGGCTGGTGGAGCGCAGCCGGATTGCCGGCGATGGGCGGTTGCGCCATGTCCGGCTGACGGCGCAGGGCGCACAAATGTGGGCGGATATGCAGCCGGCTATTCGTGATTACTACGCCGATGCTCTTGATGGGTTTTCGACCGACGAGGCGGTCATGCTATTTCGCCTGCTCGACCGGTTGCGCGATCGCTTGGCGGACATCGTGGAACCCGAACTGGGCTGAGCGTTATTGCAACGGTACGCGAACGGTGAGGCTGGGAACCAGTGTGGTGCCGATGGCGCCGCCGGGGTTGCCGACCTGTCGGGTGCGACGTTCAAGCTGTGATGAGTAGCCGGAGCCGGGCGCATAGCCGTTGGCCAAGGCCGGCTGGCCGGTGCGATCGGCCATCGTCGGCTCAACCCGCGGGTGCTTATCGATCGGCGGAAGCGGCGGGTCGATGTCGAAATTGGGCACCGGGGCGGGGTCCAAGCTTTTCGGTGGTGTCTCGCTTTCCAGCTTGGGCATCGGGCCCTTGATCAGCAGGTCGGGCTTGGCGGGCGGGACGGCGGCGGCGCCTGGGGGCGGCATGGCCACAGCCAGCAGCGCCGGCAACAGCAGGGTGGCGGTGCGGCGCATTACCCGCGCCCGGCGCGCCCGACACCGCGAGGATCGGTTGGCGGGTTGCCGGCCGGGGCGCCGAGCGGGCCGGTCTGGTTGGCGTGCCATGCTTGCAGCGCCCAGTGCACGGTGGGGAAGGCCAGTTGGTCCCAGGGGATATCGTCCCAGGCGAACAGCGCGACTTCCAGGCTTTCGGTGCCAGCGCCGAAGGAGGGCTGATCGGCAAAGCGGGCGCGGAACATGATATGGACCTGGCCGATGCGGCTGATCGAGTAGATCGCCAGGATGCCGTCCAGGGTAATATCGGCTTCGGCTTCTTCCAGCGCTTCTCGCCTGGCGCCGTCCTCGACGGTTTCGCCGAGTTCCATGTAGCCGGCGGGGAGGGTCCAGAAGCCGTGGCGCGGTTCGATCGCGCGGCGGCAGAGCAGGATTTTACCGTCATGCGCCACGACGGCGCCGGCGACGATTTTGGGGTTTTGATAGTCGATATGGCCGCAGTCGCGGCACACCATGCGCTCGCGGTTATCGCCGTCCGGGACTTCGAGTGCAAAATCGACCATAGGCAAGATGTGGCATGCTCAGGGGCTGGGTTTCAACCCCGCTGCGCGCAGATCCGGCCTAGACGGAGAGATTGAGCAGCGACCCGCGCGGCGGCGGCTGAGAGGGCGGGCTGCTGGGCAGGGCCTGCAGCGGCGTTTGCGTGTTGGCCCGCGCCTGCTGCACCCCGGCGACGGCGCCGGGAATGTCAGTTACGGTGGGCCGTTGGGTCGGCGCGCTGGGACGCGGACCGGACGGGATATTGTTTGCGGAGAAGGCCGCAAGGGATGATGTTGAAATCATAGCTCGCATGGTAAGTCGCATTGGTGAAGACTTCATTAATGAGACACGGTTTGCCTCATGCACCTTCGCCAGGCGGGAGTCGAGGATTTTCGCCACATCGCTTGACGTCAGACGTTGCTGTACCCCCAAGCTTTCACCTCACGCGCCCGAGTGGCGCCATGCAGGAGCTTTGCCCATGAACGCGCTATCGCATTATCTGGATACCACGCTGGTGACGCTGCTGGCGTTGGCGGTTTACTTCTATGCCGGCATTCGCGCCGGCCGGGCCCGGCAGACCTATGGCATCAAGGCGCCGGCAACCACGGGACATCCGACGTTTGAGCGGGCGTTCCGGGCGCAGATGAACACGTTGGAATGGATGCCGCTGTTCCTGCCGGCGTTGTGGCTGTTTGCCCTGACGGTGGGGGATGTGCCGGCGGCGGTGCTGGGCGTGGTCTGGGTGGTTGGCCGGGTGCTCTACATTACGTCCTACATCGCGGCGGCGGAAAAGCGTGGCCCGGGCTTTGGGGTGCAGGCGATTGCGACCCTGGTGCTGTGGCTGGGCGCGTTGGTGCGCGTTGCGATGGCCCTGATCAGCGGTTAAACCCCGGCTGCGTTTGCCTGTGCGGGAGCCGTTGATGCGTCATTCCATCTTTAACCTGGTACGGCAGGCCTTTGCCGGCAACCAGGGCTGGCCGCGGCAATGGCGCTCGCCGGCTCCCAAGCGTGCCTATGACATGATTGTGGTGGGGGCGGGCGGGCATGGGCTCGCCACCGCGTATTATCTGGCGGCCGAGCATGGGCTGCGCAACATCGCGGTGCTGGAGAAAGGGTGGCTGGGCGGCGGCAATACCGGGCGCAACACCACCATCATCCGCTCCAACTATCTGTGGGAGGAGAGCCAGAAGCTCTACGAACACGCGGTGCAGCTTTGGGAGGATCTGTCCCAGACGTTGAACTACAATGTGATGTATTCCCCGCGCGGGGTGATGATGCTGGCCCATACCCAGCATGATGTGCAGTCGTTCCAGCGGCATATCCACGCCAATCGGCTCGGCGGCATCGACAATGAGTGGCTAACCGCCGAGCAGGCGCAGGCGTTCTGCCCGATCCTGAATATCGACCCGTCGCTGCGCTATCCGGTGATCGGCGCGGCCCTACAACGCCGGGGCGGCACGGCGCGGCATGATGCGGTGGCCTGGGGCTATGCTCGGGCGGCGGATGCGCTGGGAGTGGATATTATCGAGAATTGCACGGTCACCGGCATCGACCGTGATGCGTCCGGCGCGGTCAGTGGCGTGCAAACCAGTCGTGGCGCCATCCGGGCGGCACGGGTGGGGGTGGTGGCGGCAGGGCATAGCTCGGTGCTGATGGGGATGGCCGGGGTGCGGATGCCGCTCGAATCCTATCCCTTGCAGGCGCTGGTGTCCGAACCGGTGAAGCCGGTGATGCCGTGCGTCGTGATGTCTAACACGGTGCATGCCTATATGTCGCAATCCGACAAAGGGGAGTTGGTGATTGGCGCCGGCACGGATGCCTATACGTCCTACTCCCAGACCGGGGGGCTGCACATCGCGATGCATACGCTGGATGCGATTTGCGAGTTGTTCCCAGTGGTGCGGCGGATGCGCATGCTGCGTAACTGGGGCGGGATTGTGGATGTGACGCCGGATCGGTCGCCGATTATTGGCAAAACCCCGGTGCCCGGCCTGTTCGTGAATTGCGGCTGGGGCACGGGCGGGTTCAAGGCCACGCCGGGTTCGGGGCATGTGTTCGCGCATACGCTGGCAACGGGCGAACCGCATCCGATCAACGCGCCGTTCAGCCTGGACCGGTTCCGCACCGGGCGGCTGATCGACGAGGCGGCTGCGGCCGCGGTGGCGCACTGAGATGCTGTTGATCCCCTGTCCGTATTGCGGCCCCCGGCCGGAACTGGAATTTCGCCATGCCGGGGAGGCGCATATCGCCCGCCCGGCTAACCCCGATGCGACCGCAGCGGGTGCGTGGTCCGAGTATTTATATGTGCGCAGCAACCCGAAAGGCCGCCACATCGAGCGTTGGCGGCATGCCTCGGGCTGCAACCGGTTTTTCAACTGCGTGCGCGATACGGTGACCGATGTGATCGAGGCGACCTATCCGGCTGGGGAGGCGCGGCGATGATCGTGCGCCAACGGTCCGGCACCCGGCTGCGCTTCAGCTTCGACGGCAAGGACTATACCGGGGTCGCCGGCGATACCTTGGCGTCGGCCCTGCTGGCCAATGGCGTGCACCTGATGGGGCGGTCGTTCAAATACCATCGCCCGCGCGGGGTGTTAGGGGCGGGGGCGGAGGAGCCGAACGCGCTGGTGGATGTGGCCGGCCCCGATGGGCGCAGCACACCCAATCTGCGGGCGACGACGGTGGAGCTATATGACGGGCTGCGGGCGACCAGCCAGAACCGTTACCCGTCGCTGCGGTTCGATCTGGGCGCGGTGAACGGGCTGCTGTCGCCGCTGCTGGGGGCTGGGTTTTACTATAAAACCTTCATGCACCCGCGCGCGGCCTGGGCGACGCTGTATGAACCGCTGATCCGCCGCGCGGCCGGGCTGGGTGAAGCGCCGAGGCGGCCGGACCCGGATCACTACGCGCAACGCTACGCCCATTGCGAAACATTGGTGGTGGGCGCGGGGCCGGCGGGGTTGCTGGCGGCGCTGACGGCGGCGCAATCCGGCGAGCGGGTGATGGTGGTTGACGAGCAGGCGGTGCTGGGCGGCAGCCTGCTGGCGGAACGGCGCGCGACCATTGCGGGCCAACCGGCGGCGGACTGGCTGGCGGCGACGCTGGCCACCTTGGCCGCCATGCCGAATGTGCAGTTGCTGCCGCGCACCACCGCCTTCGGCTACTACCAGCAAAACCTGCTGGGGTTGGTGGAGCGGGTGACCGACCATCTGGCAGCGCCGGACCCGGCTTTGCCGCGCGAGCGGCTGTGGCAGGTGCGGGCGCGCGACGTGGTGCTGGCGACCGGCGCGATCGAGCGGCCGCTGGTGTTTGCCGGTAATGATCGGCCGGGGGTGATGCTGGCCTCCGCCGCCCGAACCTATTGCAACCGATATGGCGTGGCGGTGGGCCGGCGGGTGGTGGTGTTCACTGCCGATGACAGCGCGTATGCCGCCGCGTTGGATTTGCAGGCGGCCGGCGTTGCGGTGGTGGCGATTGTGGATTTGCGGCCCGACCCGTCCGGCCCTGGGGTGGTGGCGGCGCGGGCGGCGGGGTTGACGGTGATGCCAGGCACGGCGGTGATTGCCACCACCGGGCATTGGCGGGTGACCGGGGCGCGGCTGTCTAGCAACACCACCCTGGCGTGCGACGCGCTGTTGATGGGCGGCGGCTGGACGCCGTCGGTGCATTTGTTTTCCCAGTCGCGCGGCACGCTGCGGTTTGATGCGGCGCGGCAGATCTACCTGCCCGGCACCCCGGCGCAGCGGCAAAGCTCGGTCGGCGGCGCCAATGGGGTGTTCGACCTGGCCAGTATTCTGGCGCCGCTGGCGGTGGCCGGGGATATCCCGGCGCAAGGCGGCTTTCTCGGCCTGGTGCCCGGCAGCCGCGCAACCGGCTTTGTGGACTACCAGAACGACGTGAAGGCCGCCGATATCCTGCAGGCGACGCAAGAGGGGTTTCGCTCGATCGAGCATGTGAAGCGCTACACCACGACGGGGATGGCCACCGATCAGGGCAAGACGTCCAACATGAACGCGCTGGCCATTGCCGCCGCGGCGCTGGACCTGCCATTGCCGGAGGTGGGGCTGACCAGCTTCCGCACCCCCTACACCCCGGTGACCTTTGGCAGCATTGCCGGGGCTGCGCGCGGCGCGCTGTTCGACCCGGTGCGCAAGACGCCGATCCATCCCTGGGCGGAGGCGCAGGGTGCGGCGTTTGAGGATGTGGGGCAGTGGAAGCGCGCCTGGTATTTCCAGCATATCGGCGAGAGCATGCACGAGGCGGTGAAGCGCGAATGCCTGACGGTGCGGCGCGCGGTGGGGCTGTTCGATGCCTCCACCCTGGGCAAGATCGAAGTGGTCGGGCCGGATGCCGCGGAATTTTTGAACCGGCTCTATACCAATAGCTGGAGCAAGCTGGCGGTGGGCCGGTGCCGCTACGGGCTGATGCTGACCGAGGCCGGCTTCGTGCTGGATGATGGCGTCGTTGGCCGGCTGGCTGCCGACCGGTTTCATGTCACCACCACATCGGGCGGGGCTGGGCGGGTGCTGGCGCATATGGAGGATTACCTGCAAACCGAGTTTACCGATTTGCAGGTCTGGCTGACCTCCACCACCGAGCAATGGGCGGTGATTGCGGTGCAAGGCCCGCGCGCCCGCGACCTGCTGGCGCCGCTGGTGGAAGGGATCGACCTGGCAGCGATGCCGCATATGTCGGTGCGGGAGGGGCGGATTGCCGGTGTCCCAACCCGGCTGTTCCAGGTGAGTTTCACCGGCGAACTGGGCTATGAGGTGAACGTGCCGGCTGGCCATGCGCTGGCGGTGTGGGAGGCGCTGTGGGCGGCGGGTGCGCCCTATGACGCCTGCGCCTATGGCACGGAGGCGATGCATGTGCTGCGCGCCGAGAAGGGCTACATCGTGGTCGGCCAGGAAACCGATGGCACGGTAACGCCGGAGGATCTCGGGCTCGGCTGGGCGGTGGGTAAAGCCAAGGCGGATTTCGTCGGCAAACGGTCGCTGGCGATGATGGATTTGCAGGCGACAGATCGCCCGCAACTCGTCGGGCTGCTGCCGGCGCACCTGCCGCAGGAAGGGGCGCAGATTGTGGATCGGGCCGACCCGCCAATTGGTAGCGCGGCGTTGGGCCATGTGACCTCGGCCTATGACAGCGCCACGTTGGGGCGGCCGATGGCGCTGGCGTTGCTGGCGGGGGGGCGGCGGCGCATGGGGCAGACGGTCCATATCACCACCGCCACCGGCACGATGCCGGCGACCATTGTGGCGCCGGTGTTCTACGACCAGGAAGGCGCGCGGCTCGATGCTTGAAGCTTTACCGCCACTGGCGCGTTTCGTGTTTCGCGGCAATCCCGCGACGCTCGGCCTGCCGGCAACCCCGCTGCGCGCCACCCGGCAGGGGGAGCGTGTGGCGCTGTGGCAAGGGCCGGATGAGTGGTTGCTGCTGCAACCGGAAGGCCAACCGGCGCCGCAGGTGGCCGCCGGCGCGCTGGTTGACGTGTCGCATCGGCAGATCGCCTTCGCCCTGCACGGGGCGGACGCGGCGGCGCGGCTGAACATCGGCTGCCCGCTGGACCTGTCGGCAGCGGCATTCCCGGTGGATATGACGACACGGACGATGTTCGCCAAAGCGGATATTACGCTGTGGCGCACCGGGCCGGATCGGTTCCATATTGAAGTCGCGCGCTCCTTCGCCGACTACGTGACCGGCATGCTGCGGCTGGCGCTGTAGCGCCAGCCGCAGCCATACTAGGCGACGATGGAGAACATCGCGCCTTGCGGGTCCTGGCAATGCGCCACCCACTGCCCGCCCGGCACTTGCATCGGCCCGTGCATGACCTGGCCGCCACCCGCCTGCACGCGCGCGACGGCGGCGTTGATCTCGGCCACGTTGAACACGAAATTCCAATGCGGCATCCGCACCTGCGGCGGTTTGGTCATGATGCCGCCGACCGGTGGCCCGCCGGCGGCGAACAGCTGGTAGACGCCCATCTCTCCCATGTCGATCGCCTCCGCCTTGGTCCAGCCGAACAGGGCGCTGTAGAAGGCAAAGGCCTCCGGGCCGTTGCCGGCATAGAGTTCGTGCCAGCCGATATGGCCGGGCGTGCCATGCGCAATGGCCGGGCGTGGCGGCGTGTCGAACGGGCTGAACAGGATAAACACCGCGCCTTGCGGGTCTGCCACCACGGCGAAGCGGCCGACGCTGGGAATGTCCTCAACCGGGCGGCGCACGCTGCCCCCGGCGGCGAGCAGGGCAGCCAGCTTGGCCTCGAGATCGGCAACGCCAATATAGCCGGACCAGCAGGGCGGAATGCCCATGGCCCGGACCTCCTCCGGGGTTTCCATCAGCCCGGCCACCATGATGTCGTTGGCGGAGAGCAGGGTGTACGGCTTGCCGCTAGTGGTTGAGACCTCAGCCGTCCAGCCGATGACATCGCGGTAGAACGCGGTGGCGGCCTGAGGATCGGGGGTCATCAGATCGTACCAGACGAAGGCGCCCGAGGGTGTAGGCCCGGTTGAATTGGACATGTGCGTCTCTCCTTGCGCGGCGACGGTCAGCATAGCGGCGGCGCTGCGGTGCGTCAGCCAAATTTGCGCCTGCGCCGGGATGGGCTTTACGGTTCGGTCTCTGAACTGCCGCAGGAAAGTTCGCCGATGACCCAGGCGCGTCCGAATATCGTGCTGATTCTGGTCGATGACATGGGCTTTGCGGATTTAGGGCTGATGGGGTCCGAAATCCGCACGCCGCATATCGATGGCATCGCCAGGCGTGGGGCGGTGCTGACGGCGATGTATAATTGCGCCCGCTGCTGCCCGACCCGCGCGGCGCTGCTGACCGGGCTGTATCCGCATCGCGCCGGGATTGGCCATATGGGGGCCAATTTAGGAACGCCGGCTTATCAGGGGTTTCTGCGCAACGATGCGGCGACGATAGCCGAGGTGCTGCGCCCGGCCGGCTACCGGACCTATATGGCCGGCAAGTGGCATGTGGGCGGGGATTTTTGGGCGCGTCTGGTGGATAGCTGGCGGGTGGGGGATGTGGAGCACCCAACGCCGTTGCAACGCGGGTTCGATCGCTTTTACGGCATTGTGGACGGGGTGACGCATTTCTTCTCGCCGCATTTCATCATGGAGGATCAGCGCCGGGTCGAGGTTTCACCGTCGAACTATTATTTTACCGACGCGATCACCGACAAGGCGATCGGTATGATCGAGGAAGGGGCGGCCTCCGGCGATCCGTTCTTTCTGTATCTGGCCCATGCCGCGCCGCATTGGCCGCTGCATGCGCACGAGCAAGATATTGCCAAGTATGACGGGGTCTACGCGCGCGGCTGGGACGCGGTGCGGACCGCCCGGCACGAGGAAATGCGGGCACGGCAGATCTTGCAGCACGACTGGCGGATTTCGCCGCGCGACCAGGCGGCGCCGGCCTGGGGCGATGTGAAGCACCAGGACTGGGAAGCCAGCCGGATGGCGGTGTATGCGGCGATGATCGACCGGCTGGACCAGTCGATCGGGCGGGTGCTGGCCACGCTGCGGCGCTTGGGGCAGGAGGAGAATACGCTGATCCTGTTTCTGTCGGATAACGGTGGCTGTGCCGAGTTCATGGCAGAGGATGGCTGGGCCAAGTTTATGCCGGATGTGCATAATGATGGGCGCAAGATCAGCATGGGCAACCGGCCGAACCTGCGGCCGGGCGGGCCGTTGACCTATATGAGCTATGATCTGCCGTGGGCCAATGTGTCGAACGCACCGTTCCGGCTGTTTAAGCATTGGGTGCATGAAGGCGGTATTTCCACCCCGTTGATCGCGCAATGGCCGGCGCGGTTCCGCAATACCGGCGTCGCCCATTCGGCCTGTCATGTGGTGGATGTTTTGCCGACCATTCTGGAGGCCGCGCAGGTGCGCTATCCCGATGAACTCGGCGGGCAGGCCATCCAGCGGCCGGATGGCGAAAGCCTGTTGCCAGTGCTGTCCGGCCGCGACTGGACCCGGGTGCAGCCGATTTATTGGGAGCATGAGGGCAACGCCGCCGTGCGGGTTGGCGATTTCAAGCTGGTGCGCAAGTTCAATCAGGACTGGGAACTGTATCATATGGAACAGGACCGCACCGAGTTGCACGACCTGGCGGCGCGGGAAAGGCCGCGGGTGCAGGCGCTGGCACGGTCGTATGAGGGCTGGGCGCAGGCGGCGGGCGTGGTGGACTGGAACCTGCAACTGCCGAAACTGCTGGCCGCGTGGCAGATGGATGACCCGCACGGCTAGCCGGTCTGCCATCGCTGGCGGTAGGCAGGTGCGGCGGTAGGGCTTATCTGTGCGGCACGTTCACAGGAGCCGCCCCGATGTCCTACCCCGCGCAATCCGGCCAGTTCACCCTGGGCCACCGCAGCGTTCACCGGCTTGGTTATGGCGCGATGCAACTGGCCGGTCCCGGCGTGTTTGGCCCGCCCAAGGATCGGGCGGCGGCGGTTGCGGTGCTGCGGGCGGCGGTGGCGCAGGGGGTGAACCATATCGACACTTCCGACTTCTATGGCCCGCATGTCACCAACCAGATCATTCGCGAGGCGCTGCATCCGTATGCCGAGGATCTGGTGATCGTGACCAAGATCAGCGCCCGGCGGGGGCCGGACGGGGCGTGGCTGCCAGCGTTCTCCCGCGCGGAACTGACCCAGGCGGTCGAGGATAATTTGCGCAATCTCGGGCTGGACGTGCTGGAGGTGGTGAACCTGCGGGCAATGTTCAACGCGCATCACCCGGTTGAAGGCTCCCTGGAAGCACCGCTGGCGGTGCTGGCGGATTTGCAGCGCCAGGGCAAGGTGCGACATATCGGGCTGAGCAACGTAACCCCGACGCAAATCGCCGATGCACGGCGCATGTGCGACATCGTCTGTGTGCAGAATTACTACAATCTGGCGCATCGCGACGACGATGCGATGATTGATGGGCTGGCACGCGACGGCATTCCCTATGTGCCGTTCTTTCCGCTCGGCGGATTCAGCCCGTTGCAGTCGTCGATCCTGTCCGAGGTGGCGGCGGCGTTAGGGGCGACGCCAATGCAGGTGGCGCTGGCGTGGCTGTTGCGGCGGGCGGCGAATATTCTGCTGATCCCCGGCACCTCGTCGCTGGCGCATTTGCAGGAGAACCTGGCGGCGGTGGCGTTGGTGTTGCCGTATACCGCGATGGCGGCGCTCGAAGGCGTCGCGGCGGGTTAAAGCCGGGCGATTTGCAACGCGGTGCGCCGGGGCGGGTGCTGCGCGTTCGGCAGCGTCGCGCTGGCAAAGCGGCGGCGGTGATAGGCCTGGGAGCGCATCTGCCGGGCGCGCCGGCATTCCGCCTCCGTGAGCCGGCGGGGCCCTCGGCCGCGCACCACCAGGGGCAGCGGCGTGGCAAGGTTGATCACAATCAGCCGCTGCCGGCATGCGGCGCGCAGCCGGGCGAAGTCGGCGGCGGTGAGCGGATATGCGATGACCTGGACCTTGGCGCGGCCGGGTCGCCGGACCCGCCGCAGCAAAGCGGTGACGGCAGCCCGCCAACGCGCTGCGGGTAGGCCGGCGCCCTGCGCGGCGAAATCATCGCCATCCAGGAAATGTGCGTCGGGCAGTAAGGCGACCAAGGCGCGCCCAACGGCCGTCTTACCGCAGCCGACCGTGCCGTTAAGCCATATGACGGGCACGACGCCCCGAACGCTACTGCGCCGCCCGCAAAATATCGTCCACCACCCGCTCCAACGACGCCACTGTGTTGCAGGTCGTTACCAGATGGCAATACGGCATGTATTTGAAGATGTCGGAATCGCCGGTGCCCCAGAGCGGCTGCGGTTCCGGGTTTAGCCAGATGACCCGCGCCGACCGGTCGAACAACTGCTTCATCAAATCCGTGCGCGCCGGGTTACGATTGCCGCGGCCATCGCCGAGCACGATGATGGTGGTGCGCCGATCCACATGCTTCAGATGCGTATCGCAGAAAATCTCCAGGCAGCGGCCATAATTGGTCGAGCCAAACCCGACATCGTTCAGGATCTTGGTGATCGCCTCATCAATATCCTCCTCCTCCAGCGTGGCGCTGACATCAACCAGCTTCGAGGAGAACGCGAACGAGCGGATCCCCGCCAGCGTATCGGTCAACGCATAGAGGAACATCAGTAGAAACCGCGCCACCGAGGCGACCGAGCCGGACACGTCGCAGATCGCAACAATTTTCGGCTTTTCCACCTTCTTGCGCTTCCACACGGTGCGGAACGGAATGGCATCATGCGCCATGTTGCGGCGGAGCGTGCGGCGAATATCCAAATGCCCGCGCAGATCGACCTTCTTCGGCCGGCTGTAGCGGGACGCGATGCGCAACGCCATATCGCGGACCAGCCCGCGCATGCGCTGATAGTCCCGCCGATCCAACTGCGACAGCTTCACGTTGCGCAATACGTTTTCGCGCAATTCCTTGGCAGCGCCGGCGGCAAACAGCGTCAGTTGCCGCTCCATATACGCGCGCGCCTGGTCGCCCAGCGCTTTGCGGGCCGCTTCCAGCCGGGCGGCAAGTTCTTCGCGGCCGAGTTCGCGCAGCGCGGTAATCTCGCGCTCCAATTCCGGCAGCCCCATGCGGTCCAGCATGCGGCGCGCGAACAAATTGGTTTGGGTGAACAGCCGAATGTTGGAGGCTCCGGCCGCCTCGCCCGCCGCCTCCATCATCGCCGCCACGCCGGCCTGATCGTCAGACAGCAGGCGCTGCGCCAGCGGGCTTTCCACCCCTTCCAGATCCGGGCTCTCTCCCGACGCGGCCCGGCCATCGGCGCCTGGCTGCGTCGCGCTGCCCAGGGCTTCGCGGCGGAAATAGGTATCGAACGTCGCCTCGAACGCCGCCCGTTCATCGACCGTCTTGGCCAGCGACAGCGTCAGCGCATCGCGCAGAGCCAACCGGTCCGAATAGCCAACCGCCTCCGCCGCCTGGAACGCGTCCAGCACCTCGCCGGTGGAAATCCGCACGCCGGCACCGCGCGCGGCCCGCAGCAGTCGTAGCAGGACGTCGTTCATGGCTGGACGCTTCCGGGTTGGAGGGGGGAAGGCAAGAGGAAGCACTCCTTTTTTGGAAAAAAGGAGCAAAAAACTTTTTCCACTTTGGTTCCATTCGCACGCGCCCACCCGGGAACGTACGGCGAAGCCCAGAAAGTGATGAAGTTTTTTTGGTTCTTTTTGTTCACAAAAAGAACACCTTCCCCCTTATCCTGCTCGCACCTAAAGCGCCGCCTCAGCCTTGGCCTTCTCGACAAATTCGAGCACCTGCTTGCCCACCGCTTCCATATCCTGCTCGAACTTCAGCAGCACATTCAGCGTGTCGCGCACGATGTCGACATCGAGGTGGCTGGCGTGCAGCAGCAGCAGCGCCCGCGCCCAGTCCAGCGTTTCGCTGACGGACGGCAGCTTACGCAGATCCATCGACCGCAATTGCTGCACGAATGACACGATCTGGCGCAGCAACTGCGCCTCCACCTGCGGCAGGCGGGTATGGACGATCCGCTCTTCCAGCTTCGCCTCGGGGTAGCCGATATGCAGATGCAGGCAGCGGCGCTTCATCGCATCGCCCAGATCGCGACTGGCGTTCGACGTCAGCAGCACAATCGGCGGCACGATGGCGGAAATCGTGCCGAGCTCAGGAATGGTCACCTGATAATCGGACAGAATTTCCAGCAAAAACGCTTCAAATTCCTCATCGGCCTTATCGACCTCGTCCACCAGCAATACCGCGCCACCCGGCTGCTTCAGCGACTGCAACAGCGGCCGCGGCTCGAGGAAGCGTTCGGAGAAGAACAGGTCATCGAATTCGTTCAGCTTATCCAGCGCGCCATCCAGCGAAGAAAACTCGCGCAGCTGCTCGCCCATCTTGTCCTTGAGGATTTGCGTGTAGAGCAGCTGCTTACCGTATTTCCATTCGTACAATGCCTTGGACTCATCCAGTCCATCGTAGCACTGCATGCGGATCAGCGGCAGGCCGAGATGCTGCGCCGTCGCCTTGGCGAGCTCCGTCTTGCCCACGCCGGCCGGGCCTTCCACCAGGATCGGTTTTTGCAGCCGCACCGCGAGAAACAGCGCAGTGGAGATTTGCCGTGATGGGATGTAGCCGACTGATGACAAGCCGGCGTCGACACTTTGAATGCTGGGTAACAGCAGTTCGAGGCTCTGTTTCACGTTGCGTTCTGCCTTGCTTGGACCGTTGCTACTTGCCTAACCCGATTCCCCCCCCTGCACGAGATGCCGTGCCCATCATCTAACGCAAGGCTGCATTCGATGTTATGCAAGGCGCTGCCCCGTGGCGCTCAGGGCAGGTTGTCGCGCAGGAAGATATCAATACGTATGCGCTCTTGATCGGGGTGGATTGCCGCCCCGGTACAGCGGGCCAGCAACACCCGGGCGGCGGATCGCGCCTCGTGCCCGGCGTTCTGGTCAATCACCCCGTCCACCACATCGCAGCAGAGCAACCGCCGGGTCTCGGCGCTGAGCTCATGGGCAATCCATACCACGTCCCGCGCCCGGCCGGATGCGACCAATGCGTTGGCAATCCCTTCATTCCCGGCGCCGATATTATACAGCCCCACCAAATCCGGCATGGCCAGCAGCGCCTGGGCGTGGGCCGCGTTACGTGCCGGGTCGTCTCGCCCTTCCAGCACCGGCAGCACCGTGAAGCGCGAATATTCCGCACTCAGCACCTGGTTGAAGCCGAAATACCGCTCCGCATGGTCGCGCAGCGCGAGCGAGCCGGCAATCACCCCAATTCGCCCCCTCGTGGCCCCGCCGAGAAATCGCCCCATCAACGCGCCGGCCGTTCGCCCGGCGGCGGGATTGTCGATGCCGACATAATGCGCCCGTTGCGAGGTCGGGGCGTCGGAGACCAACGTCACCACCTGTGTGCCGCGCGCCACCAGATCGTCGATCGCGGCCCGCACCCGTGGATGGTCCACCGCCACCACGGCCGCCCCATCATAATGTGTCGGCAAGGTTTCCAATGCGCTCGCCAATGCCACCGGATCGAACACATCCACATGCCGGACGTCGATAAACACGCCCTGCAATCCCAGCGCATCCCCGGCATCGTGGATCTGCGCCTCCAGGTTGGCCATGAAGCTGTTGGTGTTGGCTGGCAGAATGAACACAAACCGAAAGCGCCGGTTCCGCGCCAACTGCGCTGCGGCCGGATTGGCGCGATAGCCCAACCGCGCCACCGCTGCCGCCACCCGCGCCCGCGTCGCCGTCCGCACGCCAGGCCGATCATTCAGCGCCCGGTCTGCGGTGGCCAGGGACACCCCAGCCTCCCGCGCCACGTCTTCCAACGTGGCGCGGCGTGGTTCGGCCTCGTGCATCACCGTCCCGTTTGGCTCAACGCGCCGCCCACAACATGCCGCGCGTCATCATGGTGCGCACTTCCGGCACGTCGAGTTCATAGGCGCGATGGCCGAGCGACGAGTAGAACACCCGCCCGGCGCCAAACCGCTTCTTCCACACCACCGGCATCACCACGCCCTTGGTCCAGGGCGCGTGCTCGCCGGAGAATGTCGTGGTGGCCAGCACCTCAATCGCCGGATCGACATGCATGTAATACTGCTCGGAGCGATATTCGAAGTCGCTGATCCCGGCCATCACCGGGTCATCCGGCTTGGTCACTTCAACGGTGTAGTCGATGATGTTGCCAGGATGCGCCACCCATTGGCCGCCGCACATAAACTGGTAATCCACCGCATCGCGGAACGCATCGCCCATCCCGCCATGGTGCCCAGCCAGGCCAACGCCGCTTTCCACCGCATCGCACAGCGCCTTGGCTTCCGCCTTTTCGATTTTGGCCATGGTGTAGATCGGAATGATCAGCGAATAATCCCGGATCGCCGGATCGAGGAAGCTGGCGGTCTCCGTCTCCACCCGCACCTCAAACCCTTCCGCCTTCAGCCATTCGCGGATCATGGAGGCGCATAAATCCGGATCATGTCCGGCCCAGCCGCCCCAGACGATCATGGCAGTTCGTTTCATGGTCGGTACTCCTTAATCGATCTGGCCGTCGGCGCGGCCGGCGGGCAGCATCGCCGGGCGTTCGACCGTGGTTTCAAGCATAATCCGGCGCCCCTGGTCGGACGAAAGCTGGAACGCCTCCATCGCCTCCAGCACGTGCAGCGCCAATGCGCCGCTCGCGCGGTGCGGTCGGTTCGCATTGATCGCGGCAGCCATTTCCGCCACCCCGATCGACCGGAACTCCCCGTCGGTATGTGCGTGGGTCAGGGGCTGGGCCGCCCATTCGCCGCCGGTTTTCGCCAGCATCACCTCGCCGCCAAACCGGTTCGGGTCCGGCACCAGCAGGCTGCCGGCCGTGCCATAAATCTCAATCGGCGTATGGTTGTGCTTGGGCACATCGAAGCTCATCAGCACCGAAATCACCGCGCCGGACACGAACTCCAGCATCCCCGCCACATGCGTGGACACTTCCACCGGAATTTTGCTGCCTTGCAGCGGGCCGGTGGCAATCGTGCGTTCCTGCCGCGGGCGGCTGGTGCTGCCCACGACGGAGGCGATCGGCCCGAGCAGCTGCACCAAATCGGTGATGTAGTACGGCCCCATATCCAGCATTGGTCCGCCGCCGCGCAGGTAGTAGAAGCCCGGCGCCGGGTGCCATAGCTCATGCCCCGGCCGGGCAAAAATCGCCGTGCCCGCCACCGGGCTGCCAATCGCGCCGTCATCGATCAGCTTGCGCGCGGTCTGGTGGCCACCGCCCAGAAACGTATCCGGGGCGCAGCCGATGCGCAGGCCTTTCTGCTCCGCCAACTCCATCAGCTTGCGCGCCTCGGCCATATCCACGCCCAGCGGCTTTTCCGAATGCACATGTTTGCCCGCATTCAAAATCGCCCGGCTCACATCGGTATGCGCCAAGGGCACGGTCAGGTTGACGACGATCTCCACATCGTCCCGCTTCAGCAACTGGTCCACCCGCATCGCCGGCACGCCAAATTCCTTGCCACGCGCCTCCGCCGGTGCGGTGCGCATATCCGCCACCGCCCGCAGCTCGATGTTGGGGAAGCGTTGCATCGCGGTCATATAGGCGCGCGAGATAACGCCGCAGCCGATAACGCCGACGCCAATCTTGGTCATGAAGTGCTCCGTCGTGGGAAGAGAGGGGACAAGTGATCAGCCTTTGACCGCACCGGCGGTCAGCCCGGCAACGATGTGTTTCTGTGCGAACAGGAACAGCAAAATCGTCGGCAGAATCGTCAAGGTGATGAACGCCAGAATCAGGTTCCATTCGGACGAATACTCACCCTGATACACCATGATCCCCAGCGGCCAGGGATACAGGCTGTCAGAATTCAGCATCACCAACGGCACCAGATAGGCGTTCCAGGAATGCACGAACACGATCGTACCCACCGTCGCCAGGATCGGCCGCGACAGTGGCAGCGTGATGTGCAGGAAGAAGCCGATATACGAACAGCCATCCACCAGCGCCGCCTCCAGCAGCTCGGGCGGCAGATCGCGGAAAAACCGCCGAAGCAGCAAAATGCTCATCGCCAGACCAAACGCCACCTGCGGCAGCACGATGCCGAAATAACTATCGAGCAACCCGAGGTCGCGCACCTTGATGAACAGCGGCAAAATGGCCGTGGCCGCCGGAAACAACAGCCCGGTGGTGATGTAGGCGAACAGCATCTCGCGCCCGAAAAACTGCAAATGGGCAAACACAAACGCCGCCATCGCCGCCACCACCAGCGTCAGCACCACCGTCAGCAAGGCGATGGTCAGCGAATTGCCCAGCAACCCCCAGTAGCGTGAGGACAGGATGATATCGGCATAGTTCCGCCACTCCCACACGCTCGGCAGGCCGAACGGGTTGGTGCGCAACTCGCCCAGCGATTTGAACCCGCCCAACACGGTCGCCAGCAGCGGCGTCAGCACAAACAGCAGCGCGGCGGCAAGGAAAAATCCCTTGAACACCGCAATCCCATCCATCCCTGGCTTACTCATCGCGCATGAACCAACGCTTATAGGTAAAGGCGAAGGTGGCGCAGATCACGAACAGGATGACCCCCACGGCCGAGCCAAACCCAACCCGCATCCGCATCACACCAAAGGTGTAAAGGAAGCTGACAATGGTGTGGGACGCATCTGCCGGCCCGCCGCGTGTCAGCGGCATCACCAGATCGAACAACTGCAACGACCCGACAACGACGAAGAAGATCGACAGCCGAATGGTCGGATACAGCAACGGCAACACCACATGGCGCTGTAACTGCCACCCCGTCGCCCCATCGATGCGGGCGGCTTCGATCACGCCACGGTCCATCCCCTGCAAGGCGGCGATAAACAGCATCATGTGGAAGCCAAAATACTTCCACACAATCACCACCAAAATCGCCGGCATCGCCGTGGCCGGACTGGCCAGCAAATGCGGCGCCTCCGCCCCGAACCAACCCCAAATCGCGGTCAGCAGGCCGTAATTGCCGTCATAGACAAAGCTGAAGATCATCCCGGTGGCAATTTCGGCCAGGATGTAGGGCAGAAAAAACACCAGCCGCAGCGCCACCGCGCCGCGAAACCGCTCCGCCAGGATCACTGCCAGGGTCAGCGCCAGCGGCAATTGCACCACCAGCGACACCGCAATCACCAGAACATTGTTCCAGAGCGCGATACCGAAGGCGCGGTTCTCAAACACGTAGCGGTAATTATCCAGGCCAATCCAGCGCGTCGGCCGCCCGAAGCCGTTCCAGTTAAAGGCTGAATACCAACCTGCCTCACCGGCTGGCATGACCACGAACAACGTGAACAACAGCACAGCCGGTGGCAGGAACAGCAAAATCGCTGTCCATTTTCCAGTATCGAGGCGTCGGGCGGAGATCTGCATGCGCGGATACGGGCAGGATGACTGAGGGGCGAACCTCAGTTTCCTTGCACGTAGGCGTCCTGAATGGCCTTGGCCGCGGCTTTCGGCGTCATGGTGCCGCCCGCGATCTCAGCGGTGACGTCATTCACCACCCGCCCAACATTCGGCCCCAGATCCTGGTCATAGAAGTTCTGATGGTATTTCGACACGGCGATGTTATGCGCGATGTTGCGCATAAACGCGCTGCCCAGGCCGGATTCCGCGCCTTGGTAGGTCGGGATGATATAGTTCCCCGCCGCCAACCGCTTCTGCACCTCTTCCGAGGTGAAGAATTTAATAAACGCCACCGCTTCCTTCGGCGCGCCCTTCGTCACCAGCCAGCCATTCATCCCCCCCAGCGTATCCGCCGGGTCGCCCTTGCCGCCCGGCACGGTGGGGAAGTTGAACCAGCCCACCTTGTCGTCCGACAGGCCCACCTTGTCCGCCGCCAACGCCCGCTGGGTGTGGTAGAAGCTGGAAATGGCCAGGATCATCGCCGCCTTGCCATCGCCAAAATACCCCACCGCCTGCGGATTTTTGAAGCCGAGGAAGCCGGTCTGGAACGGCTGCAAATCCACCAGTTGCTTGAACATCTCGCCCGAGCGCTGGAACACCGGCCCTTCAAATCCGCCATTCTCGCCCTTCAGCGCCGCCTGAAATCCGCCCTGGCCGCCAATCCGCACCGCCAGGTTGGTCCAGTAGAAATGCAGCGGCCATTTATCGGCCCCGCCCACCACAATCGGCGTCACATTGGCCGCTTTCAGCTTGCGCACCGCGTCCATCAAATCGTCCCAGGCGGCAATCTTGCTGCCATCCACGCCCGCTTTGGCGAACAATTCCTTGTTGTACATGAACCCAACCTGAGACACCGTATACGGCAGCCCATACAGCCGGCCATTCACCGTGAACGCATTCACCGCCGCCGGCGACAAATGCGCTTTAAAGTCGCCAACCCCGGCGGTGATGTCTTCCAGCACGCCCGCCTCAACCTGCGACCGCAACACGCCGCCAGCCCAGGAATAAATGATATGCGGCCGCTCCTTGGATTGCAGCAAGGTCGGCGCCTTGGCCTTGTAGGCCTCGTTTTCCAGGAACGACATTTCGATTTTGACGCCCGGATTCTTGGCCTCGAAATCGTGCGCCACCTCCTCCCAGATTTTCACCTGCACCGGATTGGCTTCGATATGCAGCCACTTCACCACGGTTTCCGCCGCCGCGATGTGGGCCGGCAGCGCCAACGCCGCCGCCGCAAACAGGACACGCCTGGTGATGCTCATGGTTTCCTCCGTTCCAAATTTATCGTTGGGACAAACTGTGGCGGAGAAATTTGAGGTGCGCAAGTCAAACCGTCAGGGCGCACACGCAAAAAGGGCTGGGGCATGCGGACACGCCGCACCCCCCAGCCCCTCGTTCGTCGCCCCGTCTAAGGAGCAAGCCGGCTTAGAAAATCTCGAACAACCCGGCAGCGCCCATGCCACCGCCGACGCACATCGTCACGATGCCATATTTCGCCCCACGGCGCTTGCCTTCGATCAGCACATGCCCAGTCATCCGCGCGCCGGACATCCCATACGGATGGCCAACCGAAATTGCCCCGCCCGACACGTTCAACCGATCATTCGGAATCCCCAGCCGGTCCCGGCAATACAGCACCTGGCTGGCGAACGCCTCGTTCAGTTCCCAGATCCCAATATCGTCAATCTTCAGCCCGTGCTGCGCCAGCAGTTTGGGCACGGCGAACACCGGGCCGATGCCCATCTCGCTCGGGTCGCAGCCCGCAACCGCCATGCCGCGATACGCGCCCAGCGGCGTCAGCCCACGGCGTGCCGCTTCCTTCGCCTCCATCAGCACCGCCACCGACGCACCATCCGACAGCTGCGACGCATTGCCCGCGGTGATGAACTGCCCCACCGGCACCCGCTGCCCGTCTTTGAACACCGGCTGCAATTTCTGCAGATCCGCCAGCACCGTCTGCGGCCGGTTGCCCTCGTCCTGGCTGACCGTCACCTGCCGGTCGGAAACCGTGTTGGTCGCCTTATCCACCACCTTCATGCTGGTGGTCATCGGCACGATTTCCGCATTGAACCGGCCTTCCGCCTGCGCCTGCGCCACACGCTGCTGCGATTGCAGCGCGTAGGCGTCCTGCGCCTCCCGGCTCACGCCGTATTTCGCCGCCACAATCTCCGCCGTCTCCAGCATCGACATATACAGCGCCGGATAATTCGCCACCAATCCCGGGTCCTGCCGGCGGAAATGGTTCGCCTTCTCGTTCTGCACCAGAGAGATCGACTCCAACCCACCGCCAATGGCGATCGTCATCCCGTCATGCATAATCTGCTTGGCCGCGGTCGCGATCCCCATCAACCCGGATGCGCATTGCCGATCCATCGACATGCCAGACACCGTCTCCGGCAAGCCGCCGGCCAGCGCGCACTGCCGGGCAAAGTTGAACCCGGTTGAGCCCTGCTGCAGCGCCGCGCCCATCACCACGTCATCCACTTCCGCCGGATCAATCCCGGCGCGCTGCACAGCGGCAGCAATCACATGCCCACCCAGCGCCTGCGCCTGAGTGTCATTAAACCCACCGCGATAGGCTTTGCCGATGGCGGTACGGGCAGTCGAAACGATTACGGCTTCACGCATGATCTGGCTTCCTGGTTCGGTTTCCCCTTGGCCAGCATCGTATGGCAGGGCAGCCCGCAGGTCAAAGCGGCATCACACGCAGGGGAGGAGGGAAATGGCGGACCCGATACGATTCGAACGTACGGCCTTTGCCTTCGGAGGGCAACGCTCTATCCAGCTGAGCTACGGGTCCACAGCCGCCGTTTAGCGCGAATGCGCTTCGATGGAAAGGGCTTGCTGATACAACGTCTCCACCAATGCGCGGGGCGGGTGTGCGGTGCCGGAAGCCGTCACCGCCGCCGCCCCCGCCGCACTGCCCCACGCCAAAGCCTCACGCGGCGCCGCCCCGCGCGACAGCGCCAGCACCATCGCGGCGACAAAACTATCCCCCGCCCCCACCGCGCCAATCGCCTTCACCGGCAGAACACCCATGCGCCAAACGCCGTCGGCGGTGGCCAGCATCGCGCCGTCCTCCCCCAGGCTCACCGCAATCCGCGCCGCCGCCCCTTGCCGCACCAACCCCAACGCCGCCGCATCCTGCGCCGCCGCATCCGGCAAGCGGCACCCCACCAGTTCCTCAAACTCCTCCAGGCTCGGCTTGATCAACGCCAACCCCGTCCCCAACCCCGCCCGCAGCGCCGGCCCGGCCGCATCCAGCACCACCTGCTGCCCCCGCCTTGCTGCGTCCCGGCTAATCTCGGCATAGCCATCCACCGGCACCCCCGGCGGCAGGCTCCCGCTCAGCACCAGCCATGGGGAGGCTTCTGCCGCCACCGCCGCCCGGCACGCCGCGAACTCCGCCAGGCTCACCTGCGGCCCCGCCGGCAGAAACCGATATTCCTGCCCGCTCGACATATCCCGCACCGCCATGCTG
The DNA here is from genome assembly GCA_903893975.1 of uncultured Rhodospirillales bacterium. Lineage (GTDB taxonomy): Bacteria > Pseudomonadota > Alphaproteobacteria > Acetobacterales > Acetobacteraceae > CAITOL01. The sequence continues at coordinate 36,469 of CAITOL010000089.1, forward strand.
ATCCGGTTGGTGCCCGCAATCGGCACCCCGCACACCGCAATCCCCTGCTGGCGCAGCAAATCCTCGATGTACGACCCGATCACCCCGCCCGACATCAGCACCGCCCGCACATCGCCGCCCAGCTCATGCAGCACCCGGGCCACATTCACCCCGCCCCCCGCCGGGTCCAGCGTCGTATGACTGGTGCGGATTTTGCGCACCGGCACCAGTTCGGGGGCATCGCACGCCACATCCAAAGCGGGGTTGAGAGTCAGCGTCGTAATCGCGTGAACCATGCCGCAACCTAGACCGAGCCCGGGCCATCGCCTAGCATTCGCGCCAACAAATCCACCTGCGTAAACACCCGGAGCGAAATGTGATGTCCCAGCCCACCCTCGTCAGCCTCGCCGTGCAAGATGGCGTCGGCGTCATCACGGTCAACAATCCCCCGGTCAACGCCCTCAGCGCCGGCGTGCCAGAGGGCATTGCCACCTGCCTCGCCACCGCTCTGGCCGATCCCGCCGTGCAGGCTATCGTGCTCATCGGCGCCGGCCGCTCCTTCATCGCCGGCGCCGACATTCGCGAGTTCGATAAAGGCCGCGTCACCATGCCCATCGGCGACGGCTTTATCGACAAGCTCGACGCCAGCCCCAAACCCGTCATCGCCGCCATCCACGGCTACGCCCTCGGCGGCGGGCTGGAAACCGCTCTGGGCTGCAACTACCGCATCGCCCTCCGCTCGGCCAAACTCGGCCTGCCGGAAGTGCTGATCGGCCTGCTCCCCGGCGCCGGCGGCACCCAGCGCCTGCCCCGCCTCATCGGCCCCAAAGCCGCGTTGGACCTGATCACCACCGGCCGCCACGTCCCCGCCGATGAAGCCAAAGCCCTCGGCATCGTCGATGAGGTGGTGGAAGCCGACCTCCTCCCCGCCGCCATCGCCTTCGCCCACCGCGTCGCCGCCCACCGCCCGCTGCCGCAAATCAGCGCCAACGCCAGCAAACTCGCCGCCGACCCCGGCCTGTTCGACGCCACCCGCAAAGCCATCGCCCGCAAGGCCCGCAACCAGAAGGCCCCCTATAACTGCATCGCCGCCGTCGAGGCCGCCTGCACCCTCCCCTTCGCCCAAGGCCTGGCGCGTGAGGCAGAATTGTTCCGCGAGCTGGAAACCTCCGCCGAATCCCGCGCCCTGCGCTACGTCTTCTTTGCGGAGCGTGAAGCCGCCCACGTCCCCGGCATCCCCCCCAACACCAAAGCCCCGGCCGTGCAATCCGCCGCCGTCGTCGGCGCCGGCACCATGGGCGGCGGCATCGCCATGTGCTTCGCCGACGCCGCCATCCCCGTGAAAATCCTCGAAGCCAGTCAGGAAGCGCTCGATCGCGGCATGGCCCGCATCCGCGCCAACTACGAAACCTCGGTCAAACGCGGCAGCCTGGCGCAGGATGAAATGGAACGCCGCTTCGCCCGCATCACCCCGGTGCTGGACTACGCCGCCCTTGCCGACGCCGATGTCGCCATCGAAGCCATCTTCGAGGAAATGGCCCCCAAACAAGCCGTCTTCCGCCAGCTCGATGCGGTCATGAAACCCGGCGCCCTGCTGCTCTCCAACACCTCCGCCCTCAACATCGATGAAATCGCCAGCGTCACCCAACGCCCCGATGTCGTCGCCGGGGCGCATTTCTTCTCCCCCGCCAATGTCATGAAACTGCTGGAAGTGGTCAAAGGCGCCGCCACCTCCGCCGCCACCATGAACGCCGTCATGGCCATGGGCCGGGCCATCGGCAAACTCTCCGTCGGCTGCGGCAATTGCGACGGCTTCCTCGCCAATCGCAGCCGCGCCCCCTTCGGCATGGAAATGGTCATCCTGCTCGAAGAAGGCGCCCTGCCGCAGCAGATCGACAAAGTCATGGTCGAATTCGGCTACCCCATGGGCCCGGTCGCCGTCGGGGACCTCGCCGGGCTCGATATCGGCTGGGCCGCCCGCAAACGCCGCGCCGCCGCCGACCCGAACTACCGCAAACAACCCATTTCGGACCGGCTCTGCGAACTCGGCCGCTTCGGCCAGAAAACCGGCGCCGGCTGGTACCGCTACGAAAAAGGCGACCGCACCCCGCACCCAGACCCGGAAGTCACCGCCATCATCGAACAGGTCAGCGCCGAAATGGGCATCACCCGCCGCGCCATCTCCGATGAGGAAATCCTCCACCGCCTGCTCTTCGCCTCGATCAACGAAGCCTGCAAAATCCTCGAAGAAGGCATCGCCTACCGCGCGTCAGACGTCGATGTCATGTGGCTGCACGGCTTCGGCTTCCCCCGCTATCGCGGCGGGCTGATGTTCTGGGCCGACCAGATCGGGGTCAAAACCGTCTACGAACAAATCCAACGCTGGCACCAGCTTTACGGGTCGCGCTGGGCGCCGTCGGCGCTGCTGCGGCAACTGGCGGAGACGGGGACGGCGTTTAAGGACGCTAAGGCGGGGTAGGAAGCGCTCCTTTTTTGGAAAAAAGGAGCAAAAAACTTTTCGACTTTTCCGGGGGGCGGCACGTAGGTGCCGTCCTCTTCAGTATAATACGATGCGATATCGTAACGATAACCGCACAATTCTACCCAGTCCACCAGCTGGATTTTCCTTGTTTTCGGGCGCGCTTGGCCGCCCGTAACGCGGCACGGCCGGGCTCCCAAACCTCGTCCCGCACCACACGCCGCCTTACGCGCGGCTGCCGCACCTTGGGCGCCTTCGCTGCCACTACCCTTGGGCGCTGCAACGCCGTCAGGCCGAGCATCCGGCACACCGGCCGCAAAATCCGGCTCGCCGCCGGCACCTGCTCCAACAGCGCCTGCATCCCCGGCTCGGCCAGCAGCGCCTCCAACTGGCTGCCATACCCCGCCACCTCCCAGCCCAGCGCCCGCACCAGCCACCCGCGCCGCGACGGCAACCGAACCCCGCCCGCCGCCCGCACCTGCTTGGCCCGCACCCGCACCACCGGCGCCACCGGCGGCCCCATCACCACCGGGCGCAGCACCGCCCGCTCAAACCGCCGCCCTGCCCGGCCCAACCAGGTCCACAGCGGCACAATCATCGTGTGAAATTGCGGATCGCGCAGAAATCGCCGCGCCACCACCGCCCCAATAGCCGCCAAAATCACCGCCAGCCGCCGCGCCAGCTCCAGCGCGCTCGGCTGTGGGGTGAGAAAGGAAGGGGCGACGTGTATGTTAAAACAACTATCATTTTACTTGACGCAACGCAAGCAAAATCAGCCGCCGCCCGCCACCACCGGCACCACCCGCCTTGCCCGATACCAGCGCCGCAGCCCAATCACGCCGCTCAACACCAGCCCGGTCACCAGCACCTGCGGCGCCGGGCGCAGGCTGTAGAACACGTCCAGATTGGCCGCCAGCACCCGCCACGGGTTGATCTTGGTCGCCAGCCCATACCAGGCGAACTCCGTCGCCGCCGTCGCCAGCCCGGCCAGCGCGGTGATCGGCAGCAGCGCCACCGCCTTGCTCTGCCAGCGCCGAGGCGCCAACCGCCACAGCACCAGCGCATAAAACAGCCCGGTATGAAACGCCGCGGCCGCCACGTTAGACTTGGCTTGCAGGAAATAATGGAACAGCCCCAGCACCCCAATCGGCCATACCAGCCGATGCAGCTGCTTCCACCGGTGCCGCAAGCGCCGCTGCCAGCCATCGGTGGAGGTCACCGCCAGCGCCCCCAGCGCCAGCAGCGCCACAAACCCGATCGTCAGGTAAAACCGCAGCACAATCTCACTGGCAATCGTCGCCAGATTCCACCCCTGATCGGCGCCGTACAGCAGCAAATGCAGCCCGGCGTAACAGGCCGTGGTCACGCCAAACACCCGGCGCAACGGGATCAGCTTGGGCATATCCAGCCACGCCCGCGCCGGGGTCACCGTCAGGCTGAGCAGGAAAAACCGCACCGTCCAGTCGCCCACATCGTGGATCGCCTCGGTAATCGGCCGGCTGCCCAAATCCCCGGCCAGCGCGCGCAGCAGCAGCACGGCCGCCGGATACAGCGCCAGCGCCACCCCAGCCGCCTTCACCGGGGCAAAGCGCCCGGCGCGGTCCCGCCACAATCCGGCAATCGCAATCTGCATCCGCTTTGCCTCACTTCCCCATCGCTACCGGTCAGACCGCGCTGCGGCCCAAACATTTCACCCGCCGGGGCCGAACGCCTGGATCTCCGCCCGCAGCGCCGCCGGGTCCGGGTCATCCGGCCACGCCACCGGGGCGGCAATCGCCTTGGCCAGCAACCGGCGATAGCGCGCGCGCGGAATCGCGGTGGCCCCGAACTGAGTCAGATGGGTGGTGACGAATTGTGTATCCAGCAAGGTGTAGCCCGCCAGCCGCAGCCGCGCGACCAGATGCACCAGCGCCACTTTGGAGGCATCAGTGCGGCGGCTGAACATGCTTTCGCCGAAAAACGCCGCCCCAATCGCCACCCCATACAGCCCGCCCACCAGCACCCCATCCTGCCAGCATTCCATCGAATGCACGTAGCCGCGCGCAAACAGCGCCGAATACAGCGTCACGATTTCCGGGTTGATCCAGGTGTCATCCGCCTCCGGCCGTGGCGCCGCGCATTGCGCGATCACCGCGGGGAAGGCCTGGTCGGTGGTCACCTGAAACCGGTCGCCCAGCACGGTGCGGCGCAGCCGGCGCGGCAGATGGAACCCGTCCAACGGCAAAATCCCGCGCTCCGGCGGGTCGAACCACAGCAATTCGTCGCTATCGCGCCGCTCCGCCATCGGGAACACCCCGAGGCAATAGCCACGCAGCAACATATCGGGCGTAATTGCCGGCGCCGCTTCGGGCACGGTCATCCGCAGCCGTGCCGGCCCCCCGCCAAACCTGGCAGGGGGCAGCCCGGATCAGTCAGCGGCCAGCGCCATATTGCGGCGCGCCATCGTGGTGGACACATGGTCCTCGATGGCGAAGGCAATGCTGTCGGCATGGTTGGCGAACACATGGTCCGCGCCCGGCAGGATGCGATAATCCACCGTCACGTTTTTCTGCGTGTTCAGCTTATCCACCAGCTTCTTCACCGCCGGCTCCGGCACCAGCTCATCACTGTCGCCATGCAGCATCAGCCCGCCGCACGGACAGGGGGCCAGGAAGCCGAAATCATAATGGTTGGCCGGCGGCGCCACGCTCACCCAGCCAGAAACCTCCGGCCGGCGCATCAGCAACTGCATGCCGATGAACGCGCCGAAGGAGTAGCCGGAAATCCACAGCCCACCATGGCCAGGGTTCACCGCCTGCATCCAGTCGAGCGCGGCAGCGGCATCGCCGATCTCGCCCACACCGCCATCATAGCGGCCCTGGCTGCGGCCCACGCCACGGAAGTTGAAGCGCATCACCGAGAAGCCCAGCTTTTGGAACGACTGGTACATCGTATAGGTAACGCGGTTGTTCATCGTACCACCATGCATCGGGTGCGGATGCATCAGCAGCGCAAGCGGTGCGCCAGCTTCTTTGGAATGGTGGTAACGTCCCTCCAACCGGCCGTCTGGGCCGGCGAACATGACTTCAGGCATGATGTTCCGAAATCCGTTTGCTGTTTGCTCGCGACCGGGACTGGTCGGGCACTCGTTCAGGTATAGTCACACGTCAAGCAAGGCGCGGGGATTTTCCCCACGCTGATCACCCCAGCCCTGGCCACCCCGATCGATCCGACCCGGATAGCCAAGCGGAGAAAGTTCAACCTTAAAGTGACGGCGGACGCTGCCCTAGACCAGCGCCGGAATCTCATGCCTCCCCTGTCATGCGTCGCGGCTCGGAAAACTTGACCAGGGCGCGACGGATTGCATAGCCTGATGGCAGCAGGTCTGGTCGCGTCAGGCCGCGTTCCAGCTCGCCAGGCACCAGGGTTTCCGGCGATCTGCCGGGGCAGTGCAGCGTAATTTTCGCGCCTGGGCAGGAAGCGGGTTCCGAACCGATGTGCGTACCCCCATATAGCGCGTGGCCACCGTGAAATTCCATGGAAATGTCATATGTCGTGCAAGATTCTTCTGAATGCATCGGGGCGCGGCGCGGCATGATCTATATGGACGCCAACGCGACCGAGGCCCCTCGGCCCCAGGCCGCCGCCGCCATGCTCGCGGCGCTCGCGCTGCCCGGCAATCCCTCCTCCATCCACGCCGCCGGCCGCGCCGCACGCAAACTGCTGGAAGATGCGCGGGAAGGTATTGCCACCCGCTTCGGCGCCCGCCCGGCGGACCTCGTTTTCACCTCCGGCGGCACTGAAGCCGATGCGCTCGCCGTCCACGCCCTCGGCCAGGGCCGACGGATCATCATCGGCGCGACTGAACACGACGCCATCCGCGCCGCCGCGCCGGATGCGCTGCGTCTGCCGGTCGATGCCAACGGCGTGGCCGATCTGGACGCGCTGGCCGCACTGCTGGCCGCCGGCCCAGCCTTGGTCTGCCTGATGCTGGCCAATAACGACACCGGCGTGCTGCACCCCATCGCCGCCGCCGCCGCCTTGTGCCGGGCGCACGGCGCGCTGTTGCATGTCGATGCCATCCAGGCCGCCGGCCGGCTCGCGGTGGATCTGCCCAGCCTCGGCGCCACCAGCCTCGCGCTATCCGCGCATAAAATCGGCGGGCCGATGGGCGCCGGCGCCTTGCTGCTCGCCCCCGATGTGCCGGTGCGCGCGCACCTGCCCGGCGGCGGCCAGGAACGTGGCCGGCGCGGCGGCACCCCGGCGCTGCCGGCCATCGCCGGCTTCGCCGCCGCCGTGCAGGCCTGCACCCCGCGCGATCTGGCCCCGCTGCGCGACCGCATCGCCACAGCGGCGCGGGACTGTGGCGCGGTGGAAATCGCCGCCACCGCCCCGCGCCTCGGCAACACCCTCTGCCTCGGCCTGCCCGGCGTGCGCGCGGAAACCCAGGTGATCGCGCTGGATATGGCCGGGGTGCAGGTCTCCGCCGGGGCCGCCTGCTCCTCCGGCAAAGTCGGCCGCAGCCACGTGCTCGATGCGATGGGCCTCGGCCCGCTGGCGGCAGAGGCGATCCGCATCTCCCTGCCCTGGAACGTGACCGAGGACGACGTCGCCCACACCATCGCTGCCTATCGCAGCATGGCCACGCGGCTGCGGCGCGGGGCAGCGGCATGAAGACGCTGCCCAACCGCCCGATCTATCTGGACAACCAGGCCACCACCGCCTGCGACCCGCGCGTGCTGGCCAAAATGCTGCCCTGGTTCACCGAACACTACGGCAACCCGCACAGCGCCGAACACATCATGGGCCGGCAGGCGGAGGACGCGGTGGAAGCCGCGCGCGCCGAAGTCGCCGCCCTGATCGGCGCCGATGTGCGGGAAATCGTCTTCACCTCCGGCGCCACCGAAAGCAACAACATCGCCATCAAAGGCGCCGCCCGCTTCGCCGCCCGCGCCGGCGACCCGCGCAAACGCATCATCACCGTCGCCACCGAACATAAATGCGTGCTCGAAGCCGTCCGCGACCTGGCGGAGGAAGGGTTTGAGCCGATCATCCTGCCCGTGCAGCCCGATGGCCTGCTGGCCCCGAACACGCTTCGCGCCGCCCTCGCCATCCCCACTTTGCTGGTCAGCGTCATGGCGGTGAACAACGAAACCGGGGTCATCCAAGACATCGCCGCCCTCGCCGCCCTCACCCACGCCGCCGGCGCGATCTTCCATACCGACGCCGCCCAGGCCACCGGCAAAATCCCGCTCGACGTCGCCGCCATGCAGTTGGACCTGCTGTCGATCAGCGGCCACAAACTCTACGGCCCGAAGGGCGTCGGCGCGCTCTATGTCCGCCGCCGCCCCCGCATCCGCCTCGCCCCGCTCTTCTCCGGCGGCGGCCAGGAACGCGGCCTGCGCTCCGGCACCCTCCCAGCCCCGCTGCTCATCGCCCTCGGGGAAGCCTGCCGCCTCGCCGGGCAGGACATGGCCGCCGACGCCGCCCGCATCGCCACCCTGCGCGACCGCCTGCTGGCCGGCCTGCGCGCCGCCACTCCCGGCCTCACCCTCAACGGCAGTTGGGACCACCGCATCCCCGGCAACCTCAACCTCACCTTCCCCGCCGGCACCGCCGCCGCCCTGATGCAGGCCATGCCAGAGCTATGCGTCTCCACCGGATCGGCCTGTTCATCGGCGGCGGTCGAGCCATCCTACGTCTTGCGTGCGCTGGGCCTCAGCGATGAGGCCGCCGCCCGGACCTTGCGCGTCGGGATCGGACGCTTTACCTCCGCCGCGGAGATCGACGCCGCGTGCGCCCTGTTTGCCGCGGCCTACGCCAATTTGACCGAGGCCTGACCCATCCATGCCCAAAATGACCTTCATCGAACGCGACGGCACACACCGCGAGGTTGACGCCCCGAACGGCCTGTCCGTGCTGGAAATCGCCCACAAGCATAATGTGGACATCGAAGGCGCCTGCGAAGGCTCGCTCGCCTGCTCCACCTGCCACGTCATCGTCGATCCCGCCTGGTTCGCCGGCCTGGAAGACCCGACCGAGGACGAGGAAGACATGCTCGACCTCGCCTTCGGCCTGGAGAAAACCTCCCGCCTCGGCTGCCAGATCGTGATGTCCGACGCGCTCGACGGCCTCGTCGTCCGCCTCCCCGCCGCCACCCGCAACGTCCAGGCAGGATAGCGCCATGCGCATCGTCGTCGCGATGTCCGGCGGCGTCGACAGCAGCACCGTCGCCGGGCTGCTGGCCGAAGCCGGGCACGAGGTGATCGGCGTAACCCTGCAACTCTACGACCACGGCGCCGCCGTCGGCCGCAAGGGCGCCTGCTGCGCCGGGCAGGACATCCACGACGCCAAGCGCGTCGCCGACCATCTCGGCATCCCCCATTACGTCATCGACGCCGAAGCCCGCTTCCGCGACGCCGTGATGGCCGATTTCGCCGATAGCTACGCCGCCGGCGAAACCCCCGTGCCCTGCGTGCGCTGCAACCAGACGGTGAAATTCCACGACCTGCTCGGCCTCGCCCGCGACCTCGGCGCCGAACGCCTCGCCACCGGCCACTACGTCCAACGGCTCGACGGTCCGGATGGCCCGGAACTGCACCGCGCGGTCGATCCGGCGCGCGACCAAAGCTGGTTCCTCTTCGCCACCACCCGCGACCAGCTCGCCCAATCCATGTTCCCGCTCGGCGCCATGCCGGATAAAAACGCCGTGCGCGCCGAAGCCCTGCGCCTCGGCATAGCCGTGGCCGACAAGCCCGACAGCCAGGACATCTGCTTCGTCCCCACCGGCAGCTATGCCGACGCTGTGGGCAAACTCCGGCCCGACGCCCTCACCCCCGGCGACATCGTGCGCGAGGATGGCAGCGTCATCGGCCAGCATGACGGCATCGCCCGCTACACCATCGGCCAGGCCAAACGCCTCGGCAACGCCGCCCAGGACGGCGGCGCCCGCCGCGTGGTGGTCTCGCTAGACCCGGCCACCCGCCGCGTCGTCGTCGGCGCGCCCGACGCCGGCACCACCCTGGTGCGCCTGCGCGACGTGAACTGGCTGGTGCCGCCTGCAAGGCTGCGTTGCATGGTAAAATTGCGCGCCCGCGAAACCCCGCACGCCGCCGAAATCATCCCCACGGAAGACGGCGCCGAAGTCCGTCTAGACGCGCCCGCTCTGCCCGCCCCAGGCCAGGCCTGCGTTTTCTACGACGGCGAGCGCGTCCTCGGCGGCGGCTTCATCCGCCCCCCGTCCCGGCAGCCCCGCACAACCCCGACTTGACGGCAACCCCGCACTAGGGGTATCTCGCCCGCCTCGGCAGCCAGCGTATCCGGATGCCGTGCAGATGGTATGGCGGTGTAGCTCAGCGGTAGAGCAGGGGAATCATAATCCCTTGGTCGGTGGTTCAAATCCGCCCACCGCTACCATTTTTCCTCTGTGTTTCCAATAAGTTAGCGTTGCAGTCCGTTGCGTAAAAGCAGCGGAACCGCGTTGCGCACTCGTTGCGCACTTCTGGGCTGGTCGCAGTGCGATTTTGTGCAATTTTGCACGGCATTTGCGCAGACTGGTTTATGTGATTTGGCGATCAAATGTCGTGTTATATTAGGCATATAACACCAAAAACTCTGTCTGCTTTTGATTGCGCACCACACATTCAGACACTACCCTGACAGCATGACGCAAGATGCTGTGACATGCCCCGACTAAACCCAGATACCATCAAGATCATGGATGGCGTTGCCGTGCTGTTTCGGCGCAATCGCAGCGCCGCATGGCAGGTGAGATATAAAGCCAACGGCAAATGGCTGCGCACCACGACCCAGCAAATGCTGTTGGCAGATGCCCGACGTGCGGCTGAAGATATTGTGCTGGAAGCCCGCTTTAAACAACGCCATGGCATGCCTGTTGTGACCCGACGCTTCGCCAGCGTGGCTGCCACTGCCATTGCACGCATGAACACCGCACTGACAGCTGGCGACGGCAAGACCGTCTACACCCACTACATCGGCGCCTTGCAAAACTATCTGGTGCCGTATTTGGGCAACCACGGCATCGCCAATGTGGACGCTGCGCTGTTGCGCAAGTTTGCCGTGTGGCGTGCTGAGCAGATGAAGCACGAACCTCGATCCAGCACCATCAACACCCACAACGCAGCTTTGTCGCGTGTGTTCGATGTGGCTTTGGAGCTGGGCTACATCAACAACACACAACTGCCTGTGTTGCAGAACAAGCCCCGCGACAGCGATCGACGCCCAGATTTCACCTTGATGGAATATCGCCAGCTCTATCGCGTGATGCGCAGCTGGGTGAAGCAGGGCAAATCAGGCAAAAGCCGCGACATGCGCATGTTGCTGCGCGACTACGTGTTGATCCTGGCAAACACAGGCATGCGGCATGGCACCGAGAGCCAGGGTTTGAAATGGAAACATGTCTCGGAGTTTGTGGATCACCAACGTCGCTATCTGGCGATGTGGGTGGATGGCAAGACGGGTGGACGCGAACTCATCGCACGATACAACTGCGTGACCTATCTCAAGCGCATCCATGCCCGTGCGGATGATCTCAAGCACTTGACCTGGGATCAGTTGCTCACGGCTGGGCGCGATGAGTTTGTGTTTCGCCTGCCCGATGGCACCCAGAGCAAGAGCCTGCATCAGACGTTCGAGGTGTTGCTCACAGATGCGGGGTTGCTGGTGGATCGCAGGACCGAGCAAAACCGCACGCTGTATTCGCTGCGGCACACCTACGCCACCATGTCCTTGATCCATGCGCGTGTGGACATTCACACACTTGCCAAACAGATGGGAACCTCGATCTTGATGATCGAACGGCACTACAGCCATTTGAAGCCTCGTCAACGTGCGGAGCAACTGGCTGGTGGTTTGCAGGTTCGGGGGTAGCTGGCAGCTGGCAGTTTGCAGCTGGCAGTTGATCTGAGGTCAGATCAGTTCCACGGCAGCACGCTGCATGACATCGTTGACGTCGATGTAGCGCTGGGTTGTGGAGATCGACCGATGACCAGCCAGAGCAGCCAGAACACGCACGCCCACCCCCTTGTTTGCCAGCACAGTGATGAAGCTGCGTCGTCCCGAGTGCGATGACGCGCCATCGATGCCAGCACGCTGGTAGATGGCATTCAGCAACTGGCAGGCTGAGTTGGCGGAGAAAGCTGGCTGTTTCTGCGTGGCGAACAGATGGGTCTGGGCTTTATCAAGAGTCTTTATATAAGCGCCGATTTCCTTGCGCAGGCGTTCGCTCACGAACACTGTGCGGGCGTGCTTGCCTTTGGTTTGCTCGGGCGCCAGACGGATTTCGGGTTTGGCTGTGCCATCCGTGCTGATGACATCCGTGACCCGCAGCGCAGCCACTTCGCCAATACGCATGCCAGCCCAGTGCGTCATCAACACCATGAGCCTGTTGCGTGCAGCTTGGGGACGCGTTGCCACATGATCCAGCACACGACGCAGGTCCTTGGAGGTCAGTGTGCGAGCTTGGGACATCAGTTGGGCTCCTGCAGATAACGTTTCAGTTGTCGCGACATTATTTCCTGTCTTGTGGATGGTCGATGCCTGTGTGCTGTGGCTATGCATCATATATATCAATGGCTTGTGCGCCAGATAAGGTAATCGCTATTTCATTAGGTTCTTGATTGCTTGGCTTGCGCGCACCACCGACGGCGAACACCGCTCGGGACTGGGCCACGGTGGCCCATTCAACAAAGATGGAGATGATATCATGGAAAACGTTGGCACCATCACTGTGTCCGCAGAGCAGAACGATGCCCTGAACGACGCGGTTGCCGCTGTGTGGCAGGAAGCCACGCCCACCGCCACCGACTACATCGACGCCCTGGTGCAGGCGCGCAAGGACTGGGAGGACACTCTGCTGCATGCCAGCAATCAGGGCCTCTACGGTCTGCTGGCCAAGTGCATGCGCGTCTACAATATCATGACGCAGGCGGACGAACAGGGCGCCAAGCTGCGCGACGACTTCGATGCCTACATCAAGAACGCCAAACTCAAGTTCGACGGCGCCACGCACACCGTGGTGAAGATCGCGCGTGTGGTGTTCGACAACGACCGCAAGAAGGCCAGCGCCTACGGCTACGCCCTGCGGGCGGCAGTGCGCGACGGCATCGCACCCGAAGCACTTGCAGCCTACATCACCAACAAGGGTGGTGTGGAAAAGCTGCGCATGACCGACGAAGCCGTGCAGCACGAAACCATGCAGGACAAGGCAATCCGCGCCTGGAGCAGCCTGCAGCGCACGCGTCTGGCTGTGGCGCAGGGCACCGAGCTGAGCAAGGCGTGCGACATGGCGAACATCGGCAAGCGCGTGGTGCTGCTGGCGACGCAGCTGGCGAATGGCGAATTTGCCGTGCATGCGGTGGTGCAGGCGGACAGCGTGGTGAACCACGCCTATGCGGCACAGGCACCTGAAATGGCCAAGGCACAAGCCAATACCCAGGATGCCGCTGTGGCCAAACAAAACGACCTGGCCAAGGCGCGTGCGGAAGCCGTCAAGGCTGCGCTGGGCTGAACCTGCGATTGGGGGCGGTGATCGGCATCGCCCCCGCGCCACCCAAAACATTTCACAAACCAGGAGATCGACTATGCCCAAGACCTATCAGGATATCGTCTACCCCAGCGCCGCAGCGGCCGCGCTGGTGCACAACCTCGTCACCAACCGCATGCCGTTCCCCGCGAATGGCAAGAACGGCTTGCTGATCTACGGACCCAGCGGCACAGGCAAGAGCACGCTGGCGCAGTTGCTGGTCCAGGACATCCCCGCAGCGCGCGGTGGACGCCCCGTGTTCGCAGTGACGCACCCCATCATCACCACAGGCGGCAACAACGCGTCGCTACTCCAGTCCATGCGCAAAAAAGCCGAAACCCTGTTCGTGATGGAAGACCTCAACCTGTTCATCCTGCACGAGGTAGACCTGCTGGGCAACGCTGCCATGCGGTCGATGAAGTCAGTCATGGACATGCCCTGCACCATGTTCGTGATGACCACCAACGACATCAGCGCCGTGGAGAACGGGGTCAAAAGCCGCAGCCATCTGATCGACATGACGGCACCACCTGCCGCGCAATGGCTGAACCAGGCGCGGCAGCACCTTGCGACCCTGGGCGTGACCAAACCCGTTGCGGACCAGGAGCTGCTGCCTTTGATTGCGGGCTGCCATGGCGACGTGCGGGAGATCCTGACCCAGCTGCAAATGCTGGCTTTGGACCTGGCTGCCTGAAGGGTCTCACGGCACAACACCCGCCTGGGCGCACTGCCCGAGGTGGACTACAAAATGGCGGCGAGCAACATCCAGTTGCCGCCGCCTTTTTTACTTTTGCTGCCGCGCTGTCGGTATCACGAGAGCCAAGGTGCCACCGTCGTGTCTTTGGTGTTGTGTCGCCAGAACGCTGGGGCTGGTGCATGCTGCGTCACTGCCCCACCCCCAGTGATTGATTATCTCCGCAAGCCAGTATCCGTCAGAACTCCGTCACCAGCGCCGAACAGCGCTGCCCACTGGTCACAGTGATCAGTGTCAAAACGGATAATATCCAATGTCTATCAACACGAACACCAAAAACAACAAACACGATCACAAGACCGAAGAGTGCCACAACTTGATCGAATTTGCCGCTACGCAGGTTTACCATCTCATGATCGAGGCGACTGGTGGCAAAGGCACTACGGCGAATGACCGTGCTGACGACTTCGACTATGCAATCGACGTGATCTGGCACAACGCGCCTCTGACAACGCCGCTTGCGGCTGGCTATGAAGACGCAGGCGAGATCGCCAACCATATCGCATCCCAGTGGAAGATCGACGAAATCCGTTGCGATGAAGTGATCCACACTGATCATACAATCTATGTCCACGGAGCCGTGTATGTGGATCGGGTGGTGCCCGCGAGCCGCGCATCTCTTGGCGATCATAACCACGGCATGATCAACATCACGTGGAGCATCTCGCCGTCAGGCGCGGTCAGCGCGAGCGCCGATCTGACGCATGTGAAAAACATGAGCGATGCTGACATCGTCTCTTTCCATGAACGCGTTTGTGATTTCTGGCAGACGCGGTGGGTGAGGCACACTTCTACGCGATAAGCATCGCCTTTATCTCGGCGGCAAAGCGGCGGCAGGCAACATCACGTTGCCGCCGCCTTTTTTGTATCTGTGGCAGCGCAGTGGATTTTCATCGTCGATCACGGGTGCCAAGATGCCACTGTCGTGTTTTTAGTGTCGTGCCTCACGACATTGCTGCCACCTCGGCTGTATGACCCAGACACCTCACATGTCGGGAGCCCGACATTCCATCTTGTGAGCGTCGAGGTGCCTGAGCACCTGAATGCACTCGGCTTCCCGATGCGACGGGTGGTGCTCATGACACGCCATTGATGCCCAATGGCTTTGTGACCTGATGTCGTGATCCCGACATTTGATCCTGGCAATTCCATCGCAGCAATGACGGGTTTGATGTGCATGATGTCGTTCGAACCGAAGATGCCGATCTCGCTGGTGTTTGAGCCATGCGCTGTCGTGATCCCGACATGTGATGCCTGTATCAAGCCCTTGCTACGCAAGTGCTGCTGGCTTCGGCGGCTCAGCACTGTCGTGCTCGCCCAGCCTCGCCAGCGGATAGCTACGCAACAGGTGTAGTGATCACAGCGTGATGGATTGTTCTGGCATTGGAGTAAGTTACCATAACGAATGAAGAGACAGGCATTTCGCTAGATTTAGTGCTCAGACGACGACAGAAACTGTCATCGTCGAGGTCTTGATGGCTTTCGCTGAGTTGTCTGACCCTGTTTGCCTGATCGCAACCCGTGATAAACGGGCAAGGCGCTGTCACGATTTCCTGCCTTTTACGCTGATTTTTGCTCATCCCTGTGTCGCGCAACCCGCAAACAGACCACCGCGCGACGGATGTGGGGTTACCGTGTGCATACCCCAAGTGCCCTTTCGGGCTTCGATATCAACCGCTGTTGCTGCCCCCGCAGCGCAAGCTGTGGGCAAATGCGCCAAAGGTTTTATTGGTATCGCGGAACCGCAGTGACGGACCTTTCGCATCCCACAACGTGGGGTAGTGCGCATTGGTGTTGCTGCCGCCCAACTTCGCGAGTTCCGTGATATTTCAACGTTCAACGGCTCTGTAAGTCTATACGCCCGAGCAGGGCTATCGGCAGTGTCAGCGCTGTTGAGCGCGTTGCATTCAGATGTATTTAGTGCCAAATGCGTGCGTCTGTATAAATAACACATGCAAGACACACAACCCAGACCCAGAATTCGTCTATCAGATCGCGACATCCTCAACCTGTGCCGCGAGCACCATTATGCCTACACACAATACCAGCTGAGCCAGTGCTGTGGACGCAATCGCAGCTGGATCAGTTCCCTGGCAGCCAGCGGACGCCGCATGAGCGTGGATGGGCTGGAAACACTGATGCTGAACATCACGCGTTATGCCAATCAGCACCCCGATTGGCAGACCGAGTTCAAGCTACTGGAGCTGCGACACTTGATTGCCAACGAGTGCATGACGCGCAGACACGAAGATGCCCTGGCTTGGATAGCTCGACGCAATCAAGGCATGTGCGATGCGCATTCGTGAGATTGTGGACGTCAAAAGCCAGCAACTGACGCAGCAGATCGACGGGCTCAAACGGCAAAAGCGTCAGCTGCGTGCCACCAAGGTGGTGTACCCTGACGTCTGGAAATTCAGTTTGCGGCCTGGGCGGTGTAGGCGTTCCAACGACCAAGAAGGAACCCCACACGATGCCTGACACCCACGATAGGATCATCGACGAGTTGATGG
>CAITOL010000090.1 GCA_903893975.1 uncultured Rhodospirillales bacterium
GGCGATTGGCCGGGCGCTGGTGGCAGACCCAGAGATGATCCTGCTGGACGAGCCCTCGCTCGGCCTCGCACCGCTGATCGTGCAGGATATTTTCGAAATCGTCGCGCGCATCAACCGCGACAAAGGCGTCTCTATTCTGCTCGTGGAACAGAACGCGGTCATCGCGCTGAAATATGCGTCTTATGGCTACGTGATCGAAAACGGCCGCACCGTGCTGCAAGGCAGTGCGGCCGAGCTTGCGGCCAATGAGGATATTCAGAAATTCTATCTTGGGGTTGATGCTTAGGCGCCAAAGAAAAAGTCCTCCTTTTTTGAAAAAAAGGAGCAAAAAACTTTTCCACTTTGGCGCCGTGCGTACCTGCCCACCTTGAGAAGTACGGCGAAGCCAAGGAGTAGACGAAGTTTTTTTGGTTCTTTTTGTTCACAAAAAGAACACCTTCTCCCCCCGAACGACTATGCCCTAGTACAGCGAAATCCCCATCGATCGGCCGCCATCCAACGCCAGGATCTGCCCAGTCACATTGCGCGACCGGGGATCGGCGAAAAACGCAATCCCGTTGGCGATATCTTCCGGCTGCCCGACCATTTTGGTCGGCTGCTTGGCGATCAGTTCCTGCTGACGTTCCGGCGTCAGCGAACGGAACATATCCGTTTCAATCAGGCCGGGCGCGATGGCGTTGACCATAATGCCACGCTCCGCCAGATCGATCGCCATGCCACGCGTCAGCCCCACCGTGCCAGCTTTGGAGGTGATGTACGGCGCATGGGCGTAGCCGGCCAGATAGGCGCGCGACGCGATGTTGATGATCCGCCCACCGCGCGACATCACCTTGGCAACTTCCTGGGACACGATGAAGGTGCCGATCACGTTCACTTCATACATCTGCCGATAGTCGTCTTCGGTCGTAGCGTCGAACGTACCGTCCCAGAAAATCGCCGCGTTGTTGACCAGCACGTCGATCTTGCCCAGCGCCGCGACCAGGGCGGCCACCGCCGGGCGGTCGGTGATCGACAGCGCGTGGTGTTCCACCGAATTGCTGGCCGCGCGTAACGCCGCCGCCGCCTGGCCCAACGGTTCCGGATTGCGGTCCACCATCACCACGTGAAAACCATCGGCGACCAGGCGCTTCACCGTCGCCAGCCCAATCCCCTGCCCAGCCCCGGTCACCAGGGCCACTTCCTTGTCGCTCATCGCATGCTCCTCACGCGTCCACCGGCAGGACGAAGGTTTCGGTCAGTCCACCATCAACGACCAGCACATGGCCGTTCATGTAGCTCGATGCCCGTGACGCCATGAAGGCAACCACCCCGCCGACCTCATCGGGATTGCCCCAACGGCCGAGCGGAATGCGCCCGGACACGCCGCGCTCATAGCCGGGTCGGGCGAGGATGGCGGTGTTGATGTCGGTCAGGAAATAGCCCGGCGCCATCATGTTGCAAGTCACGCCTTTCGGGCCAAGTTCAGCCGCCAGGGCGCGCGTCATCCCGGCCAGCCCATGCTTGCTGGCGACATAAGCAGTGATTTTCTCCCGCCCAGCAACCGACATGGCGGAGCCGATATTGATCAACCGGCCATAGCCGCGCGCCACCATCAACCGGGCCGCTTCCCGGCACAGCAAATACGGGCCGCGAATATTGGTGCCCATCACCGTGTCCCAGGTGCTGGATTTCGCTTCTGCCAGCGGTTCCCAGGCGTTGATACCAGCGTTGTTGACCAGGATATCCAGCCGGCCCTCCGCCTGGCCAATCTCGGTGATCGCCTGCACGCATTGCGCGGGATCGGCGAGGTCGAACGCCTTGGCGTGCACATCCAGCCCCTGCGCACGCAAGGCGGCAACGGACTGCTCCAACTGCTCCGCCCCGCGGGCGGTCATATACATGCGGGCGCCGGACTGGGCGACGGCGCGGGCCATTTCATAGCCCAGCCCGCGCGACGCGCCGGTCACCACCGCAACCTGGCCTTGCAGCGAGAATATTTCGGTCATGCTCAAGCCGCCATCTGGAAGGTGAAGCTGGACTGAATGCCACCATCGACATGGATCACCTGCCCGGTAACAAAGCCGGAAGCTGCGGAGGCGAGGTAGATCAACGTGCCGACCAATTCTTCTGGCCGGCCCCAGCGTTCCATCGGCGTCACCCCGCTCACCGCCTCGGCATAGCCAGGGCGGGCGGTGAGGCTGGCATTGATGTCGGTTTCGAAATAGCCGGGTGCGATCACATTGGCGGTGATGTTGTCGCGCCCAAGTTCGGCGGCCATCGACCGGGTCAGGCCGACAATGGCCGCTTTGCTGGTGCAATAGGCGTGCAGCCGCGCACGCCCAATGGTGGAAAGCAGGGAGCCGATATTGATAATCCGCCCACCACGCCCGCCGGCCCGCATCACCGCGGCACATTCCTGCGCCATGATGAAGGTTGCTTTCACGTTGGTGTCCATGATGCGGTCGAAATCCGCCAGAGATTGCGCAACCTGAAGTCTGGAAATTGACGTCACGGGGAGTGAACGGTATTGGCCTTCCAAGTGATATAGGGTTGCGTTGAAGCGGCCCATTTTTCGTCGATTTCGACGAGGACGGCTGATACGA
>CAITOL010000091.1 GCA_903893975.1 uncultured Rhodospirillales bacterium
CGGGGGCATCGATCACCCAGTAGTTAGAATCGAGTAACCTGTGACCGTGTCAAACGAAATCTGCAATGCCGCCGACGGAATGGCAGGGTGCTGGACAGGCGGCCGCCGCAGGGTTAGCCTCACCCCAGGTGAGCAATTACAAAATCGACCCGCCATTGACTTGCGAAGTGTTACCAGCCGTGTCGAGGGGGAAGTAACCGGGGTCACCTAACTGAGCATCAGCTTCGGCCGGGTTAAAATTGCCGTTGCTTGTGCCCCAGGTAATCACCTGACTAACGCTGCCTGTCGTTTGCGCCCACGTCACGTCGTTGGACCCCGTGTAGCCACTGCCTACGGTAAACTGTTCAGTACACGCCGCAGAGCCGCCCATACAAGCCATCGCCGGCATCGCAATATCGTACGTTACGACTGGGCTGGCGGTACCATTCTGCGTGCTCAAAAAAGCGTCGGTCGATGTCGCTCCAATATACGGAGTAATTTCATCTGCATTCGCCAACCCACCCCACATCACGGCAGCTGCGGCAACACCTGAAAGTAAAGTGCCAAGTTTCGAAACGGATGCCATCGACTCTAACCCTTCTATATTCCCGACCCGATCCCGTTAACGAATTCGGAGCGCTAATTGGCGCTGTTCGGTGGTCCATGTTACGCAAATGCTGTGCCAGGACGGTAACTTAATGAAAAATATAGGGAAAATTAAAATGTCTAAATTGCAAAACTCAAAAAGTGTAATTTTTTCCGACAGGGTTCTGAAGGTCGCCGCCGTCTCCGGATGTGTGTGTGGCAACTAAACGGGAAAAAACGCAAAAAAGAGACGAAAAGCTATCGCTTGGCGCACACAAATTATTGACGTTGATTAACTCCCATGTATATATGATTAACGAAAGCTGCCTCTCATTGTGTGGGGCGTTCGAAATTTACCCGCTGGCCAATCGCCGGTGGCCCTGCCAATTTCGCTTGAAGGGTTGATTTCATGTCGACGAAAAGTTGGTCGAATACGGCTAGTGGGACACTGTCTTGGAACACTGGGTCTAACTGGCAGGGCTCCGCTGTTCCTGGTCTTGCGGATGATGTAACCATTCAGGATCTCAGCGCCGCTGGGGCGCTGACAGTCGCTTTTGACCCAGCTTCGACGGTCGTCAACTCATTAACGATCTCGGCGGGGTCCTCTAAATCGACCACCCTCAAGTTGGCGCCGTCAACCACGCTGTCGGTCGCTAATGGTGTGTCGCTCGGATCGACGTCGAATACCATTTTTGCCCTCATTAGTGGGACTGGTACGGCGTCAACCAGCTCTACGTTGGCCGTGACAGGCGGAACGATTGGCGGAACAGGAACGATCCAAGCGCTGACCGGGACCTTGTTGGTGTCGGGTTCGATTGTTGCTGGTGGTGCGAGTGCGACAACCGGTATTGTTCTGGCGAGTGCTGGCGCGACATCGTTTCTTGGTCTGACCCTGACAGGTTCCGGCAATCAGGTTCGCGGGCTGGCGCCGGCGACTGGGATTATCAGGCTGGATGCGGGTTCGCTCACTGTTGTCAGCAGCGGGTATGTTGCTGGAAGCAACATTGGTGGCACGTCAGTAGGGAGCGGCACCGTCCAAGTGAATGGTGGCACGCTGACGATTAACCCGGCCGTCACGCTCTCCTCAACAGGACAGTTTACCGTAACCTCGGGATCTTTGGATATTGAGGGCGGTGGCACGCTTGGCGGTAAGGGCGTTACGCTGTCCGACGTATCCGGCGTGCAGATGTCTGTTGGTGGCGTTGCGTTGGCGACAGGATCGGCGATTGCGTTCGCGGGCTCGACCAACGGCGCAAAAGTTGTGGATAATACGTCGGGCGGCACGGGGTTGGCCAACGCGACGTTCACCGGCTTCGCCGGATCTGACCAAGTCGTCGTGACGAATGCGTCGGGCTTCAAAGTCGTTGATGCGACCCATGTTGCGGTCCTGAACGGCGGCGGCGGCACGATCGAAACCTTGACGTTCTCAGGAGCGGCGCTCACAACCAATACAGTAATCTCCGGTACCGCGCTAACCGCGAGTGCGGCGTGCTACCTGGAAGGTACGCAGCTTTTGACCGAGGCTGGCGGGGTTGCTGTCGAAGATCTGCAAATCGGCGATCTCGTTGCCACCGTCGAAGGCCCGCAGCCTATCCGCTGGATTGGCAAGCGCGCCTATCTCACCCGCTTGATCAACCAGCATCATCGTGACGCGCTATTGCCGGTTCGCTTCAGTGCTGGTTCGCTCGCCGATAACGTTCCGGTGCGCGATTTGTTTGTGTCTCCGGAACATATGATGATGCTCGACGGCGTGCTGGTCGCCGCCCACAATTTGGTGAACGGTACGACCATTACCCGCCACGATGACCTTGAAGTGGTGAAGTATTTCCACATCGAACTGCCGCAGCACAGCGTGATGTTCGCCGAAGGCGCCGCATCGGCAGCACGCGCCGAATGCTCCGATCGTTTTCAACACCCAGGATCTGCACTATCTACGCATGGAGCGCGCAGCGAAATTGCGTCACTCAGCATTTGATCTGGCTGAAGCTGGGAAAATTAAAACGAGGGAGCTTGAAGTAATTCGAGCCGCTGATTGTACAATTGTACTCAGCACTGCGGAACAGGCGTTGTTGCAACAAGATGCTCCCGGTTCGTTCGTTTACTACTTTCCATGGGTACAACGTCCAGAACCTCGGCCGCGCCCGACTTTCGCGGAACGCCAAGGTTTCATGTTTCTCGGCGGATACGGTCATCCACCGAATGTCGACGCTATTGATTTCTTCATCTGCGATGTAATGCCCTTTGTTCGCGAAATGCTTCCTGGCGCACGGTTCTATATCTATGGCAGCAAGATGCCTGACTCTATCAAACGCTTGGCATCTGCGGACGTCATTATTGGAGGCTTTGTACCCGAACTAGCGCCAGTGTTCGACCGGCACCGGGTCAGCGTCGCCCCGCTTCGCTACGGCGCAGGCTTTAAAGGCAAAGTTGTGACCAGTCTGAGCTACAGCATGCCGGCAGTTGTAACGTCCATCGCGGCCGAAGGTATGGGTGTGGAAGATGGCAAGCAGGTTCTGATTGCTAACGATGGTCGCAGCTTTGCTGAGGCGCTGGTAAAACTCTACACCGATCAAACGTTGTGGGAGAAAATGTCTCAGGCTGGTTGGGATTTCGTGAACGACTCTTTTTCTCCAGAGCGCGGGAAGGAACGGTTCGACGAGATTTTTCAACGCATTGGCAAGGAGACACTGATGCTCAATCCACCCCACAGCGTAGTTTCTGGGGTGCCGACGACTTCTGCTGCCTCGACGAAGCGAAGGCGGAAATAGCCTGCAGTCAAAATAGGTTCCGGGATGAATGCGATGAACCGAGAGTCGCGCTCACCCGGCGCCTATGAGCCAATAGAATATTGGCTGCGAGGAAACTTGGAGCAAAATTTTGGCGACTTCCTGACACCGCTTTTCGTAGAGCGCCTTTTCCAACCAATCGCTATTTCAGACCGGTCATACCGATTGATTGGTAGTGTCGTCGCCGACTTCATCATCCGTGACACCCCCGGTGCCACGCCTGTCCACCCCCTCGTGTTCTGGGGCTGTGGGCTCCGCGATGAGGCAAGTCTGACCCCCGCATGGCGGGCATCGGCCGAAATCCTCGCCGTCCGTGGTCCGCTCAGCCAGGCGGCGCTGGGGCTCGACGCCCATTTCCCCATGGGCGACCCAGCCCTGTTGCTGCCCTTCCTCTACCATCCCGCCCCGGCCACGGCCTTCCGTGGCTGCACCATCTGCATACCCCATTTCCACGATCGTCGTCCGGATCACGAACTCCGCGAACGCGCCGGCGCCGACCTTTTGTTGCGCCCCAATCTCCCCAACACCCGCGCTGCGTTGCTGGCAATGATCGACGCTATTGCATCGGCCGACTTCGTGCTCTCCGCATCCTTGCACGGCGCCATCGTCGCCGCCGCCTACGGCGTCAAGTTCGCCTATTGGGACAACGGCCACCTCGACCTGCCGTTCAAATGGGCGGATTTCGCCGCCTCGGTTCAGATGCCGTGCTGCTTCGCCACCAATATCGCCGATGGCCGAATGCTGTATGCCGATGTCATCGCCCCTCGCCTGCGCCTGCCATCGCTACGCCCGCTGCTCGCCGCCGCTCCATTCCCGGTGCGGCCCGAGGTGTGGGCCAAGCTCGAGCCCTCCCTCAACCGCACCGCCCCCCCGCATGCCGCCCGCCGCCTCCCCTGGTGGCGCCGCCTATTCCGCTGGCGCTAACCGCGCCCGCACCAGCGCGACGTAATACGCAATCATCCCCGGCAACGCGGCATCGTTGAAGTCATAGGCAGGGTTGTGCAGCGGCGCGCTGTGCTCACCATTGCCCACAAAGGCGAAGTTCCCCGGCACCTCAGCCAGCAACTGCGCAAAATCTTCCGACGGCATAATCGGCGCGCACGCCCCGTCCACCGAGCCAAATATCCCCTCCGCCGCCCGCAACGCATACTCCGTCGGCGCCGCCGCATTCACCGTCGGCACAAACTCCCGCCGATACCCCACCTCGGCCACCGCCCCATGCGCCGCCGCCGTCGCCTCGGCAATCCGCCGCATCTCCGCTTCAATCATCGCACTCGTCGCCGGCTGATAGCTGCGCGCATCCCCCCTCAACCACGCCGTCGTCGGGATCACATTGCGCGTCCCATCGGTCACAAACTCGGTCACCGACACCACCGCCGGCTCCACCGGGTCCATCCGCCGCGCCACAATCTGTTGCAAGCTCAACACCACCGCGCTCGCCGCCAGAATCGGATCGATCACCGTATGCGGCCGCGCTGCGTGCCCACCCCGGCCGCGCACGGTAATCTCGAACACATCCTCCGCCGCCATCAGCGCCCCAACCCGAGTGGCGAAATGCCCCACCGGCAGCCCGGGCATATTGTGCAGCCCATAGGCCTCGTCCAACGGAAACCGCCGCAACAGCCCGTCATCGAGCATCGCCCGCATCCCGCGCCCATGCTCCTCGGCCGGCTGAAAAATAAAGTGCACCGTGCCGCTGAAATCGGTCGCCGCCGCCAGTTCCGCCGCCGCCCCCAGCAACGCCGCCACATGCCCATCATGCCCGCAGGCATGCATCTGCCCCGGCATCTGGCTGCGATGCGTCCGCTCCGGCGCCGCCTCGGTAATCTGCAGCGCGTCCATATCCGCCCGCAGCCCGATCCGCCGCCCACCATTGCCCCGGCGCAACGTCCCCACCACCCCGGTGCCGCCAATCCCCGCCGTCACCTCCAGGCCAAACTGCGCCAGCTTCTCGGCCACGAACCCGGCCGTCGCGTGTTCCGCAAACCCAAGCTCCGGCCGCGCGTGCAGCTTCCGCCGCCAATCGGCCGGGCTCATATCACCTCCGCTGGCCGCAACCGGCACGCCGCCGCCGAGGCCCGCGTTTCCACCTGCACCGTCGCATGGTCAATCGCGAACCGCTCGTGCAACCCCCGCACCGCCGCCTGAATCAAGCCCTGATCATCCGCCGTCTCCGCCCGCACCAGATGCGCGGTCAGCGCGATATGGGTGGTGGACAGCGCCCAGATATGCAGGTCATGCACCTCCTCCACCCCGTCGAGCCCCGCCAGATACCGTGCCACCTCCGCGTGAGAAATCTGGCCCGGCACCCCGTCCAGGCTCAAATTCACCGCATCGCGCAGCACCCCCCACGTGCCGATTACGATCACCACGACAATTGCCAGCGACGCCACCGGGTCCAGCCACACCCAGCCAGTGGCCATAATCGCCCCCGCCGCCAGCACCACCCCCAGAGACACCGCCGCGTCGCCGGCCATATGCAGGAAGGCCGCGCGAATGTTCAGATCGTCATGCCCGCGGCTAAACAGCCACGCCGTCACCCCGTTCACCGCAATCCCCAGCAGACCCACGGCGATCACCATGCCGCCGCTCACCGGCGCCGGCGCTTGCAGCCGATGCACTGCCTCCACCCCGATGGCCCCCACGCCGATCAGCAGCACCACCGCATTCACCAGCGCCGCCAAAATCGTCCCGCGCCCCCAGCCATAGGTCCGCCGGGCCGAGGGCAGCCGCTGCCCCATCCATGCCGCGCCCCAGGCCAGCAACAACGCCAGCACATCGCCAAAATTATGCGCCGCGTCGGCCAGCAGCGCCACGGAATGCGCCGCCAGCCCATACACCACCTGCGCCACCACCAGCCCGAGGTTCAGCGCCGTCCCAACCGCAAACGCCACCCCAAAGGATTTCGGCGCATGGCTATGCCCCTGATGCCCATGCCCATGATGCCCATGCCCATGATGCTCATGATCATGGTGCTCATGGTGGTGATGGTCGTGATGGTCGTCCACTGGCATCGCCTCACTCTTTCCCCGCAACCCCCACACGGTCGCACCCACCAATTGCGTTTGGCAAGCCGCATGCCGGCGTGCTTTGCTACCCACAATCATTTTAGGGAAACGATGATGCGCGGCCTGATCCATGGAATGCTGCTCGCTCTGCTGCTCTGCACCACCGCCACCGCGCAACCCGCCCGTCCGCCAATCATCTTCGTCCACGGCAATGGCGACACCGCCGGCCTCTGGCTCACCACCTTCTGGCGCTTTGAAGCCAACGGCTACCCGCGCGACCGCCTCTTTGCGCTCGACCTGCGCTACCCCCAGGCCCGCAACGTCGATGCCACCCCGCAAGCCGGCCGCTCCAGTTCCACCGACGTCCGCGACCAGCTCGCGGCCGAGGTCACCCGCGTCCGCGCCCTCACCGGCGCCGACAAAGTCATCCTCGTCGCCCAGTCGCGCGGCGGCAACACCGTGCGCAACTACCTGAAAAATGGCGGTGGCGCCGCCTTCACCTCGCTCGCCGTGCTTTGCGGCGCGGTCAATCACGGCGTCATCGTCTCCGACAAATTCCTGCTCGGCAGTGAGTTCAACGGCGCCGGCCCGTTCATGCGCGACCTCAATTCCACCCCGGGGGAGGTCGTGGCCGGCGTCCGCTTCGTCACCATCCGCAGCACCGCCGATGACAAATACGCCCAGCCCGATGGCGCCTATCTCGGCCTGAGAGGCACCCCAACCGAGGTCGGCTTTGCCGGGCCGGCGCTGCAAGGCGCGGAGAACATCGCCATCGACCACCTGGACCACCGCGAAACCGGCTTCGGCGCCGCGGCCTTCCCGGCGCTGTTCAAAGCCGTCACCGGCCAGGCACCGCAAACCCTCATCCCGACGGTGGCGCCGCAAGTCGTGCTCAACGGCAAACTCACGGGGTTTGAGGCCGATGCCCCGAGCAACATCGCCATCCCCGGCGCCACCGTCACTGTCTGGCGCGTCGTCGCCGGGCAGCGCCAAGGCACGCCGCTGCGCCAGACCACCATCGCCGCCGACGGACTCTGGGGCCCGGTCACCGTTGCCCCCACCGATACGCTGGAATTCGCCATCGCCGCGCCGGGCTACCCGACGACCCATATCTTCCGTTCGCCGTTCCCCCGCTCCAGCGACATCGTCCATCTCCGCCCGCAACCCTTCGGCAAGGATGATGCCGCCGCCACTGCCGTCGTCTATATGTCGCGCCCGCGCGGCTATTTCGGCATCGGCCGCGACACCATCACCCTCAACGGCAGCCAACCCAGCGATATCGCTCCGGGTGTGCCGACCAATTCCACCACCCGCGTCGTCGTCGCCGCCGGCACCCCGGTGGTCGGCCGCTTCAACGCCGAAACCATCACCGCCGCCAGCTTCCCCGCCGCCGATCAGCAGGTCAGCGTCATCGAAATCACTGAATAAGTTTTGATACCGTAACAAAAACGACGCAGGCTTTCCCTCAACCCCAGTGCTGCATTTGCAAAACCGGCACCTCCCACGGCGCTGGGGGCGGTGCCGGCTTCGGGGCCGGCGGCCATGGCGGGTCGAGCCGCCGGGCCGTGCCGCCCGCCGTGACCGCAGCCAGTTCCACCGCCGAGGTCGCCTGCTGGCGGGCAATGCCCAGCATCCAGCATATCGGCCGCAGCACCCGGCCAAAGCCCGGCGCTGCATCGAGCACGGCGCGCATCTCGGGTTGCGCTAACAAATGCGCCAGCTGGCTGGCATACCCCGCCGCCTGATACCCTAGCGCCTCCACCAGCCAGCCGCGCCGCGTTGGCAGCCGCACCAGCGCCACCACGGCCATCGCGCGCATCGGCCGCTGGCGCACCCCCTCTGCCTTGCCCGGTGCTGCCGCACCCCGCACCGCCGCAAACCGCCGCGCCACGTGCGTCAACCGCCGCCACAACGCGGGGATCAATCCCACCAACGCCGGCCGCCGCAAAAATCCCGCCGCCACCGCAGCCGCCAGCGGACCCAAAATCGCCGCCAACTTCACCGCCAGGTCTGGCAGCCTGGCTTGGATGTGGCAGGGGAGGGGGGTGCGAGACATGGTATTATAACTAACCAAAAAGACGCAAAAGCGCAAGCAAAATCGACAACACTCCGCTTTGCCCCAGCGCCGCCAAAAGCGGTTAGGATGCGCCTCTCCCTGGTGAGGCGCCATGACCCGCATTCTGCTGATCAACCCCAACAGCAACGCCGCCACCACCGCGATGATGGTGGAGATCGCCGCTGCCGCCGCCGGCAACCGTGCCCGCATCACCGGCGCCACCGCCCGCCACGGCCCAGCCATGCTCACCACCCCGGCGGACCTCGCCGCCGCTGCCGTCGAGGTCATCGCCATCGGCCGCAGCCAGGCCGCCCCCTACAGCGCCATCCTCGTTGCCGCCTTCGGCGACCCCGGTGCCGCCGAATTGGCCCAAATCGTCGCTATTCCCGTGCTCGGCCTCGCCGAGGCCAGCATGCGCGCCGCCGCCGCCGGCCAGCGCCGCTTTGGCGTCGCGACCGTCACCCCCGCCCTCGTCCCCGCCATCGCCGCCCGCGCCGCCCAACTCGGCCTCGGCCCGCTCTATTGCGGCACCCGCGTCACCCCGAACATCCCAACCGACCCGCACGCCCTTACCGCCGCCCTCGCCAGCGCCGTCGCGCAGTGCCAGGCCGATGGCGCACAAGCCGTCATCATCGGCGGCGGCCCACTCGCCCAGGCCGCCAGCGCGCTGCAACACCAATGCGCCATCCCGATCATCGCGCCGCTCCCAACGGCCATACACCAGCTGATCACCGCCCGCTGCACCACGCCTTCGCCGGCTTCGCCACCTTGCTGCGCGACCCAGCCTTGCGCGCCTGCGCCCTGACCATCGCCTGCTACTACCTCGGCACCTTCGCCTATATCTCCGCCAGCCCCTTTGCCTACATCACCTATTACGGCGTCGCCCCGGAACGCTACGGCCTGCTGTTCGGCACCGGCGTCGGCGGCATCATGCTGGCCAATATGCTCAATGCCCGCCTCGTCGTCCGCTATGGGGCCCAACGCTTGATGCGCATCGGCACCGGCCTGACCGCGCTCGCCGGCCTCGCTATCGTCGCCGCCGGGGCCAGCGGTGCCGGCGGCCTCTGGGGCCTGGTGCTGCCGATGTTCTTCTACACCGCCGCCTCCGGCTTCATCGTCGCCAACGCCATGGCCAGCGCCCTCGCCCCCTATCCGCAGCAGGCCGGCGCCGTCTCTGCTCTGGTCGGCGCCATCCAATGGGCCGGCGCCATCCTCGGCTCCACCCTCGTCGCCAGCCTCGCCGACGGCACCCCCAGGCCGATGGCCGCCCTGGTTGCCCTCGGCGGCCTCGGCGCCGCCCTCGCCGCCCGCCGCATCGCCCGCCGCCAACCTTGATCTAAAACAACGCCGCCCACCGCGCGCGATGCTAGGGCTATGCCTCTGCGGAAGGTGCGCATCATGGCCGCCAGGCACGATGATCTCCATGGGTTCGTTCGCGACGCCCTCGCGCGCGGCCTGTCACGCGACGCCATCCGTCAGGCCCTGCGATCGGCCGGCTGGGACGGCGAACGTGCCGACGCCGCCTTGGCCGCCTTCGCCGATGTCAACTTCCCCGTGCCCGTCCCCCGTCCCACGCCGGCCATTTCGGCGCGGGAATCGTTTTTCTACCTCGTCCTGTTCACGGCCCTCGGCGCCTTCGCCTTCTCCCTGGTCTCGCTGCTGTTCGGCATTCTCGAGCATCGCTTGCCAGATCGCGTGGAATGGTTCGTTGTCGTCACGCCAGAGGACAGCATTCGTTGGTCCATCGCACGTATCTGCCTGGCCTTGCCGCTGTTTCTGTTCATGTCGCACCGTATCGCCGCCAACATCCGGTCCGGCCGCTTCGCCCGTACCTCCGCGGTGCGGCTATGGTTGTCGTATCTCGCCATGTTCATCGCCGTCGCCTCGATCATGGGTGCGCTCGTCACGCTGCTCGTCTATCTCCTCGCCGGCGATGCCACGCTGCGCCTGCTGCTCAAGGTGCTCGTCGTCGTCACCATCGGCTTCGTCGTCCTCGCCTACTACCTTATAGATCTGCGTCAGTCGGCCGCCGCAGACGTCACGCCGCCCCCGTCGGCCGCCAAGGCTGTGCTGGCTGGCGTCGTCACCCTCGTCGCTCTGGCAACCATGGCCACCGGCCTTTCGATCATCGACATGCCCTGGACCGCGCGCGCCCGCCGGCTCGACGCGCGGCGGATCGTGGATCTGGTGCAGATCGCCGATGCGGTGGACCGCTTCTGGACCCAGCGCCACATTTTGCCGGACAGCATCGCCGCCATCACCAGCACGGCGACGGTGGCCGAGGCCGATCCGGAAACCCACGCCCCGTATGAATATCAGCGCCAACCCAACGGCCAGTTCCAACTCTGCGCCGCCTTCAGCCAGGACAACCGCGCCGGCAGCAACGACTATCAGGCCGGCCGCAACCCACCACGCCGCTGGCAACACCAGGCCGGCCGCTTCTGCTTCACCCTCCAGCCACGCGAAATCGAACGCCCACCCGGCGGCTAGCCGTCCGCCCGCCCAGCCACAAACCCCGCAATCGCCGCCAGCATCGCCGCCGGCTCATCCGCCCGGATCGAATGCGACGAATGCTCGAAAATCCGCAGCGTGCTGCCGGGGATCAACCGGTGGATCTCCTCGGAGAATTCCGGCGCGCAAATCCAGTCATGCCGCCCGGCCAGAATCAAGGTCGGTGCGGTAATCCGCGCCAGCTCCGGCCGCAGATCGTAGCTCTGCAAAAACCCGCCCGGTGCGAAGGCCATATTCAGCGCATCCGGCGCCAGAATCCCCCGCTGCCGCGCCACCGCCGCCGCCGCCGGGTCATACTGCACCGAATACATCGGCCCCATCACATCGTAATAATGCCGCAGCTTCGCCTCGGTATCCAACTCCCCCGCCCAAAGCTGCGCGCACACACGCTGCATCTCCGGCGTGCCCCGCTCGGCGACAATCTGCCGCGCCCGTGCGTTAAACCCGGCATGCGACGCCGTCACAATCAGCACCAGATGCGACACCGCCTCCGGATACCGCGCCGCATGCGCCTGCGCCACCATCCCGCCATACGATGTGCCGATGGACACAATCGGCCCGCAGCCCAGATGCCGCCGCAGCGCCTCCATATCCTCCACGTTATTGTCGAGCGTATAGCTCTGCTTATCCCCGCGCGCCGACCGCCCCTGGCCGCGATGGTCGAAGTAAACCAGTTGCATCTGCTC
The DNA here is from genome assembly GCA_903893975.1 of uncultured Rhodospirillales bacterium. Taxonomy (GTDB): domain Bacteria; phylum Pseudomonadota; class Alphaproteobacteria; order Acetobacterales; family Acetobacteraceae; genus CAITOL01. The sequence continues at coordinate 11,612 of CAITOL010000091.1, forward strand.
GGCCAAAGGCGAAAACCCCGGCTTAAACCCGCCATGCTCCCCGCCCGGCCCGCCATGGATCAGAAACGCCGGCGGCTTTTCCCGCATCACCGGCCCATCCGGCACCAGCCCCGCGCCTTCAATGTCGAAATAGATCTCGGTATCGCGGATTGCGGCGCGCATGGCGTGGCCCTTCTATCGGTTTCCGGAGTAGGCTAGAGCGGATACGAACCGGAGGAAACCTGAACCAATGGATTTCGACCTCAGCGAGGACCAGCGCGCCTTTCAGGACACCGCGCGCCAATTCGCCGCCGACGTGCTGCTGCCCAACGCCGCGATCTGGGATGCCACCCGCACCTTCCCGGCGGATGCCTTGCGCCAGGCTTGCGGCCTCGGCTTCGGCGGCATTTACGTCGATGAAGCGCATGGCGGCGCCGGCCTCTCCCGGCTGGACGCGGCGCTGATCTTCGAGGAACTCGCCGCCGCCGACCCGTCCACAACCGCCTTCCTGACCATCCACAACATGGTCGCCGCCATGCTCGCCCGCTTCGGCAACGACGCGCAGCGGCAAAAATACCTCCCCGCCGTCCTCGCCGGCGACAGTTTCGTCTCCTACTGCCTCACCGAACCCGGCTCCGGCTCCGACGCCGCCGCCCTGAAAACCCGCGCGGTGGCAGAGGGCGCCGATTACCGCATCAACGGCAGCAAAGCCTTCATCTCCGGCGGCGGCCGGTCAGACCTCTACGTCACCATGCTCCGCACCGGCGATGACACATCGCGCGGCATTTCCTGCGTCGTGGTGGAAAACGGCACCCCGGGCCTCAGCTTCGGCGCGCCGGAGAAAAAAATGGGCTGGAACAGCCAGCCCACCAGCACGGTCAATTTCACCGACTGCCGCGTGCCGCAATCCAACCGCCTCGGCCAGGAAGGGGAGGGATTTCGCTTCGCCATGATGGGCCTCGATGGCGGCCGCATCAACATCGCCGCCTGCTCGCTCGGCGGCGCCCGCGCCTGCCTGCAAACCGCGCTGAAATACGTCACCGAACGCCGTGCCTTCGGCCGCCCGATCGCGGATTTCCAGGCGCTGCAATTCAAACTCGCCGATATGGCCACCGAACTGGAAGCCGCCCGCCTGCTGGTGCATCGCGCCGCCGTGGCGCTGGACCGCCAGGACAGCGACGCCACCCTGCGCTGCGCCATGGCCAAACGTTACGCCACCGATGTCTGCTTCCGCATCGTCGATGAAGCGCTGCAACTGCACGGCGGCTACGGCTACATCCAGGATTACGGCATCGAACGCTACCTGCGCGACCTGCGCGTGCACCGGATTCTCGAAGGCACCAACGAAATCATGCGGGTCATCATCGCCCGCAAATTGCTGGAGGCAGCATGAACATCGCTCTGATCGGCCTGGGCAACATGGGTCTGCCCATGGCGGCCAATCTGCTGAAAGCCGGCCACACCGTCGCCGGCTACGACCTCGCCGCCGCCAACCTCGCCGCCCACACCGCCCAAGGCGGCCGGGCGGCAAGCTCGGTCGCCGATGCGGTGGCCGGCGCGGACATGGTGCTGACCATGCTGCCCGCCGGCAAACACGTCTCGGCGGTCTATGCGGATATTCTCGCCGCCGTCACCACCAGGCCGCTGCTGGTCGATAGCTCCACCATCGACGTCGCCACCGCCCGCGATGTCGCCGCCAAAGCGGCAGCCGCCGGCATGGAAATGCTGGACGCGCCCGTCTCCGGCGGCGTCGGCGGCGCGGTCGCCGGCACGCTCACCTTCATGTGCGGCGGCACCGATGCCGGCTTCGCCGCCGCCCAGCCGGTGCTGCAAGCCATGGGCCGCAACATCATCCACGCCGGTGCCGCCGGCGCCGGCCAGGCCGCCAAAGCCTGCAACAACATGATGCTGGCCATCTCCATGATCGGCGTCGCCGAAGGCTTCGTGCTCGGGGAAAAGCTGGGGCTAGACCGGCAGAAATTGTTCGACATCACCTCCACCGCCACCGGCCAGAGCTGGGCGCTCACCGCCTACTGCCCCGCCCCCGGCCCGGTCCCCGCCGCCCCCTCCAACCGCGACTACGCGCCGGGCTTCGCCGCCGCGCTGATGTTGAAAGACCTCGGCCTCGCCCAGCAGGCCGCGCAACAAGCTGGCGCCGCCACGCCGATGGGCGAGCACGCGCTGCGCATCTACCAGGCGCTGAACGATGCCGGGGAAGGCGGGCAGGATTTCTCGGTCGTCTTCCGCTACCTCGCCGCCATGCAGCGGGCGGAGGCGTGATATGACCACCGCAATCCTGAAGGCGGCGCGCGACTTCATGGTCGCCAACCGCACCAACTACGCCAAAGCCTATGCCGAATTTCGCTGGCCCCAGCTGGATAAATTCAACTGGGCGCTAGACTGGTTCGATGCCGAACTGGCCCAGGGCGCCCAGGCCAACCAACCGGCCCTTTGGATCACCGGCACCGGTGCGGCCAAACTCAGCTTTGCCGAACTCTCCGCCCGCTCCAACCGCGTCGCCAACGGCCTGCGCGCCTTGGGCGCCAAACGCGGCGACCGCATCCTGGTCATGCTCGGCAACGTCGCCCCGTTGTGGGAGGTGATGCTGGCCGCCATGAAACTCGGCTGCGTCGTCGTCCCCGCCACCACTTTGCTCACCGCGGACGACCTCGCCGAGCGCGTCGCCCGCGCCCGCGGCCGCTTCGTGGTGACATCGGCGGAAGACGCCGCCAAGCTCGGTATGCTCGACGCCGCCGTCCCCCGCATCACCGTCGGCGGCGCCCCGCCCGGCTGCACCGATTACGCAACCTTGCTTGAAGGATCAGCGACCTTCGTGCCGGATGGCGACACCAACGCCGACGACCCGATGCTTGTGTATTTCACCTCCGGCACCACCGCCCGCCCGAAGCTGGTGCTGCACAGCCACAAAACCTACGCCGTCGGCCATCTGACGTCGATGTACTGGCTCGGCCTGATGCCCGGCGACATCCACCACGCCATCGCCGGCGCCGGCTGGGCCAAACACGCCTGGTCCTGCTTCTTCGCCCCCTGGATGGCCGGCGCCACCGTCTTCATCGCCAACCAGCCGCGCTTTAACGCGAAGGCGCTGCTGGAAACCCTGGTGGACTGCAAAGTCACCTCGCTCTGCGCGCCCCCGACCGCCTGGCGCATGTTCGTGCAGGAAGACCTGAAATCCTACAAAATTTCGTTGCGTGAACTGCTCAGCGCCGGCGAACCGCTGAACCCTGAGGTGATCGAGCAAGTCCAGCGCGCCTGGGGCATCACCATCCGCGACGGCTACGGCCAGACCGAAACCACCTTGCAAATCGCCAACCCGCCGGGCCTGCCGATCAAGCCCGGCTCGATGGGCGTGCCCATGCCCGGCTATCATTTTCGCCTGCTGAACGCCGAAGATCAGGACGCCGAGGAAGGCGCGCTCTGCCTGCCGTTGGGCGATGCCCGCCCAGCCGGCCTGATGCGCGGCTACCAGCGCGATGACGGCAGCATCGAACCGGTGGCCGGCGACATCTACCGCACCGGCGACGTCGCCAACCGCGATGCGGACGGCTACTTCACCTATGTCGGCCGCGCCGATGATGTGTTCAAATCTTCCGACTACCGCATCTCGCCCTTCGAGTTGGAAAGCGTGCTGATCGAGCATCCGCTGGTGGCCGAAGCCGCCGTCGTGCCCGTGCCGGACCCGCAACGGCTCTATATCCCCAAGGCCTATATCGTGCTGGCCAACGGCGCCAACGGCTCGCCAGAAACCGCGCTCGCCATCTTCCAACATCTCAAATCCCGCCTCGCGCCCTACAAGCGCATCCGCCGGCTGGAATTCTCCGACCTGCCCAAAACCATCAGCGGCAAAATCCGCCGGGTCGAACTGCGTCAGGCCGAAGCCGCCCACACCAGCCGCCCGGCAGGTGAATACCGCGAAGACGATTTTCCGGAGCTCGCACGATGACCGGCAACACCGATTACGGCCTGGATTTCGAACTCGGGGAGGAGATCGACGCGCTGCGCGAAACCGTGCGCCGCTTCGCCGATGCCGAAATCGCGCCCCGCGCCGCCGCCATCGACAAGGACAACGATTTCCCCGCCGATCTCTGGCGCAAAATGGGCGATATCGGCTTGCTCGGGCTCACCGTGGAAGACGAATTCGACGGCGCCGGCATGGGCTACCTCGCCCATTGCGTGGCGATGGAGGAAATCAGCCGCGCCAGTGCCTCGGTCGGGCTTTCATATGGCGCGCACAGCAATCTTTGCGTCAACCAGATCCGCCGCAACGGCTCGCTGGCGCAAAAGCGCAGCTACCTGCCCAAACTCATCAGCGGCGAACATGTCGGCGCCCTGGCGATGAGCGAGCCCGGCGCTGGCTCCGATGTCGTATCGATGCGCTTGCGCGCCGACCGGCGCGGCGACGGCTACGTGCTCAACGGCACCAAAATGTGGATCACCAACGGCCCGGATGCCGATGTGCTGGTGGTCTACGCCAAAACCCAGCCCGACGCCGGCCCGCGCGGCATCACCGCCTTCCTGATCGAAAAATCCATGCCCGGCTTCCGCTGCGCGCAAAAGCTGGACAAGCTCGGCATGCGCGGCTCCAACACCGGGGAACTGGTGTTTGAAGACTGCCTCGTCCCCGCCGCCAACGTCATGGGCCCGCTCGATGGCGGCGTCGGCGTGCTGATGTCGGGGCTGGATTACGAACGCGCGGTGCTCTCCGGCGGCCCGCTCGGCATCATGCAGGCCTGCATGGATGCGGTGCTGCCTTACGTGCACGACCGCAAGCAATTCGGCCAGCCGATCGGCGAGTTCCAGCTCATGCAAGGCAAGCTGGCGGATATGTATACCGTCATGAACGCCGCCCGCGCCTATGTCTATGCCGTCAACCGGTCCTGTGACCGTGGCCGCACCACCCGCAAGGACGCCGCCGGCGCCATCCTCTACGCGGCGGAAAAAGCCACCTGGATGTCGCTCGAAGCCATCCAGATCCTCGGCGGTGTCGGCTACACCAACGACTATCCGGTCGGCCGGCTGTTGCGTGATGCCAAGCTCTATGAAATCGGCGCCGGCACCTCGGAAATCCGCCGCATGCTGATCGGCCGCGAACTGTTCCGGGAAACCGCCTGATGCGCCTCGCCTCCACGCTGGACCCGCGCACGCCGGAATTTCGTGCCAATGCCGCGGCGATGGCGGAAATCGTCGCCGATCTGCGCGCCAAGGCCGCCGCCATCGCCCTCGGCGGCGGCACCGCGTCACGCAACCGCCACGTCGCCCGCGGCAAGTTGCTGCCGCGCGACCGGATCGAAGCCCTGCTCGACCCCGGCACCCCCTTTCTGGAACTGTCGCAACTCGCCGCCTTCGGCATGTACGGCGACGAAGTGCCCTCCGGCGGCATCATCACCGGCATCGGCCGCGTCTCCGGCCGCGAATGCGTCATCGTCTGCAACGATGCCACGGTAAAGGGCGGCACCTACTACCCCATTACGGTCAAAAAACATCTGCGCGCGCAGGAAATCGCCCGCGCCAACCGGCTGCCCTGCATCTACCTGGTCGATTCCGGCGGCGCCAACCTGCCCAATCAAGACGAGGTTTTCCCCGATCGCGAGCATTTTGGCCGCATTTTCTTCAACCAGGCCAATATGTCCGCCGACGGCATCGCCCAGATCGCCGTCGTCATGGGCAGTTGCACCGCCGGCGGCGCCTATGTCCCGGCGATGTCCGATGAAAGCATCATCGTCAAGGAACAGGGCACCATCTTCCTCGCCGGCCCGCCTTTGGTGAAGGCCGCAACGGGGGAAATCGTCAGCGCCGAAGATCTCGGCGGCGCCGATGTGCACAGCCGCACCTCTGGTGTCACCGACCATTATGCGGAAAACGATGCCCACGCCCTCGGCATCGCCCGCCGCGCCGTCGCCGGGCTCAACGCGGTCAAGCGGCCGGATGTCGCCACCCGCAAAGTGGTCCCCCCGGCCTACGACCCCGCCGAACTCTACGGCGTCGTCCCCGCCGACCGGCGCAAACCCTTCGATGTGCGAGAGGTCATTGCCCGCGTGGTCGATGGCAGCGACTTCGATGAATTCAAGCGCCTCTACGGCACCACCATCGTCACCGGCTTCGCCCATATCCACGGCTACCCGGTTGGCATCGTCGCCAATAACGGCATCCTGTTCAGCGAAAGCGCGCTGAAAGCGGCGCATTTCATCGAACTCTGCGCCCAACGCCGCATCCCGCTGGTGTTCCTGCAAAACATCACCGGCTTCATGGTCGGCCGTAAATACGAGGTCGGCGGCATCGCCAAAGACGGCGCCAAAATGGTCACCGCGGTGGCCACCGCCCAGGTGCCAAAATTCACCGTCATCATCGGCGGCTCCTTCGGCGCCGGCAATTACGGCATGTGCGGCCGCGCCTACGACCCGCGCTTCCTGTGGATGTGGCCGAACGCGCGTATTTCCGTCATGGGCGGCGAACAGGCCGCCAGCGTGCTCGCCACCGTCAAGCGCGACGGTATGGAAGCGCGCGGTGAAGTCTGGCCGGCGGCCGACGAAGACGCATTCAAAGTCCCGATCCGCGCGCAGTATGAAACCCAGGGCCACCCGTATTACGCCACCGCCCGGCTGTGGGACGATGGCATCATAGACCCCGCCGATACCCGCATGGTGCTCGGCCTTGGCCTGTCCGCCGCCCTGAACGCGCCGGTGGCGCAGACCCGCTTTGGCTTGTTCCGGATGTAATGGCCATGTTTCGCAAACTGCTGATCGCCAATCGCGGCGAAATCGCCTGCCGCATCATCCGCACCGCCCGTCGCATGGGCATTGCCACCGTCGCGGTTTATTCCGATGCCGATGCCAACGCGCTGCATGTGGCCCTCGCCGATGAAGCCTGGTGCATCGGCCCCGCCGCACCGCGCGAAAGCTACCTGCGCATAGATGGCCTGATCGACGTCGCCCGCCGCTGCGGCGCCCAGGCAGTGCATCCCGGCTACGGCTTCCTGGCGGAAAATGCCGATTTCGCCGAAGCCTGCGCCGCCGCCGGCCTCGCCTTCGTCGGCCCGCCCGCCAGCGCCATCCGCGCCATGGGCGGCAAGTCGCAAGCCAAGGCGCTGATGCAGCAAGCCGGCGTGCCGCTGGTGCCCGGCTATCACGGCGCGGCACAGGATCTGCCAACCTTGCAGGCGGCAGCAGCGGAAATCGGCTATCCCGTGCTGATCAAAGCCTCCGCCGGCGGCGGCGGCAAGGGCATGCGCATTGTGGAGAGCGATGCCGTTTTCCCCGCCGGCCTCGCCGCCGCCCAGCGCGAAGCCCGCAGCAGCTTCGGCGATGACCGGGTGCTGGTGGAACGCTACCTCACCCGCCCGCGCCACATTGAAATCCAGGTCTTCGCCGATAGCCACGGCAACACCGTGCATCTGTTCGAACGGGATTGCTCCATCCAGCGCCGGCACCAGAAAATCATCGAGGAAGCCCCAGCCCCCGGCATGCGGCCGGAAATGCGGGCGGCGATGGGGCAGGCGGCGATCGCCGCCGCCCAGGCGGTCGGCTATGTCGGCGCCGGCACGGTGGAATTCATCGTTGAAGGCGACAGCTTCGCCTTCATGGAAATGAACACCCGCCTGCAAGTCGAACATCCCGTAACAGAAATGATCACCGGGCTGGATCTGGTCGAATGGCAACTGCGCGTTGCCGCCGGTGAGCCCTTGCCGCTGCAACAGGCGGATCTCACCATCAACGGCCACGCGCTGGAAATCCGCCTGTGCGCCGAAGACCCGGCGCGGGACTTCCTGCCCTCCGTCGGTCTCATCCGCCATCTCCGCCTGCCCGACAGCGCCCGGGTCGACGCCGGCGTGCGCGCGGGCGACCGCATCAGCCCGGATTACGACCCGATGATCGCCAAAATCATCGTCCACGGCGCCGACCGAGCAGCAGCGTTGCGCCAGATGTCCGCCGCCTTGGCGCAGACGGAGGTGGTCGGCGTGCAAACCAACCTCGCTTTGCTGCGTGCCATCCTCGGCCATGCCGACTTCGCCGCCGCGGATTTCGATACCGGCTTCATCGGCCGCCATCCCGATGTGCTGGCGCTACACCATGCGCTGCCCCAAGCCGCCATCGCCGCCGCCACCCTCACCGTGCTGGCCCAACGCGCCGCCGCCAACCTGGTGCCAACCGACCCGACATCGCCCTGGGGCGGCCACACTGCCTGGCGCATGAACCTGCAAGGCGGCCAAACCGTCCACCTCCGCCATGCCGACCGCCCCCTCGCCATCCGCGCCGAAGCCACCGGCACGGGCTGGTCCCTGTCCTGGGACGGCGCAACCCATCACGCCGCCCTGCACGATGGCCGCCTCACCCTGAACGACACCACCCGCCCGGTCACCCTCGCCGACCTCACCGTCCTGCTCGACGGCGCCGCCATCGCCTTCGATGAAATCGACCCGCTGCTCCCCCCACACGCCGAAGCCGCCGGCGGCGGCAAAGTCATCGCCCCCATCCCCGGCCGCCTCGCCAGCGTCCTCGTCGCCCCCGGCGACAGCGTTACCGCTGGGCAGGTGCTGGTGGTGATGGAGGCGATGAAAATGGAAATCTCCCTCTCCGCCTCCCGCGATGGCACCGTGGCCTCGGTGCATGGCGCGGTGGGGGATATGGTGGGGGAGGGGACGGAGGTGGTTGTGTTGGAAGAGGAAGGATAAGCGAAGCGCTTCTTTTTTGGAAAAAAGAAGCAAAAAACTTCTAAAAACTGGCTGCGCCGCCCTGCATCACCCGCCGGGGAACGCACGGCGAAGCCAAGGCATAGACGAAGTTTTTTTGGTTCTTTTTGTTCACAAAAAGAACACCTTCCCCCTCCCTAAACCGGCACATCCCCCAAAACCGTCACCCGATGCCCCGCCCGCGTATGCGGCCAGTAATCCCACATCGCCCGATGCTGCGCGCACCGATTATCCCAGAACGCCACCGCGTTTTCCGTCCAGCGAAACCGGCACTGGAACAGCGGATTTTCCATATGCTCGAACAGATACCGCATCACCCCCGCGCTCTCATCCGCCGGCACGCCCAGCAGCCGCCGGGTAAAGCCACGGTTGATGAACAGCGCCTTCTTGCCGGTCACCGGATGGGTGCGCACCACCGGATGCTCAGATTTCGGATAGCTCGGTTTGTCCGTCACGCCCAGATTGGCATAAGTGCCGCGATACACCTCCTCGCCATCATGCACCGCCCGCATCCCGTCCAGATACGCCTTCATCCGGTCCGAGAGCGCGTCATAGGCCGCGTACATATTGGCAAACAGCGTATCACCGCCCATCGGCGGGCAGGTCTGGATGTGCAGAATGCTGCCCATCGGCGGCATCGCGTCGCAGGACACGTCGCTATGCCACCCCTCCCCATTGGCGCGCGGTGAATTTTCATCAGCGCGGATTACCATCAACTCCGGATGCCCCGGCGCATGCGGCGCGGCCGGGTGAATGTGCAGCGCGCCAAACCGGCGGCCGAAATCCAGATGCTGCTCCGGCGTCAGCACCTGGTCGCGGAAGAAAATCACCAGATTTTCCGCCAGCGCCCGCTGAATTTCCGAAAACGTCGCGTTGCCGAGCGGCTGGGCCAGATCCACCCCGCCAATCTCCGCCCCGATCACCGGCGTCAGCTTGTCCACCGTAATCGTTTCATACGGCGCGCCGTTTTCCACCACATGGCGGATGCGCGGCCCGCCATTGCCGCGTAGCTGGTTCATCGCCTCAACTCCCCTGATAATTCGGCGGCCGCTTTTCCAGGAAGGCCGCAACCGCCTCGGCATGGTCGTCGGTATTGTGGCAAATGCCTTGCATCACCGCGCACAGTTCCAGATATTCGCCCAATTCCATCTTCTGCGCCGATTTTAGCAGCCGCTTGGTCAACCGCACCGTGCGCGGCGGCTTGGCCGCGTAATTGGCCGCCAGCTCCCGGCACCGCGCCAGCAGCTCATCATCCGCCACCACCTCCAGCACCAGCCCGATCGCCTGCGCCTCTGCCGCATTCAGCACCCGGCCAGAAAACGTCATCTCCGCCGCGCGCTGGTAGCCCACCAGCCGCTGCAAAAACCACCCGCCGCCATCGCCGGGGATAATGCCGAGGTTGACGAACGTCTCACCAATTTTCGCATTCGCCCCGGCAATGCGAATGTCGCACATGCACGCCAGGTCGCAGCCCGCCCCCACCGCCGGCCCGTTCACCGCGGCAATCGACGGCACTTCCAGCAGATGCATCGCATTCGCCATCCGCTGAATGCCGTGCCGATACTTGTTCTGCACCGTGTAAACATCGCCGCCAAAGCTGCCGGTCTCGCGGTTCTGCATATGCTTCACATTGCCGCCGGCCGAAAACGCCGCCCCGGCGCCGGTCAGGATCAGCGCGGAAATCCCCTCATGCGCATTGATCCAGTCCACCACCAGCTCAATCTCGGCCGAAAGCCGCGTGCCGGTCAGCTCATTGCGCACGTCATTGCGGTTCATCGTCAGAATGGCGATGCGCCCGTCGATTTCCAGAATCGAGTCGTGCAGGTCGGGAAGGGTCATGGCGTTCAACTTTCGATACTGGACAAAGCCGCATCCACCGCATCGCCCAACCGGGCCACGATGGTATCAATCTCGGCGGGGCTGACGATGTAAGGCGGTGCGACGATCACATGGTCGCCCTGCCGCCCGTCAATGGTGCCGCCCATCGGGTAAATCGCCAGCCCCAGATCGAAGGCCGCCGCTTTCACTCGATCATAAACCCGCAACGCCGGGTCAAACGGGGTCTTGCTGCCCCGGTCGCGCACAAACTCCAGCGCCCAGAACAGCCCGCGCCCGCGAATATCCCCCACATGCCGATGGTTGCCCAACCGCTCGGTCAACCCGCCAGCCAGCCGCTCACCCATCGCCCGCACATTGCCGATCAGCCCGTCCTCTTGGATCACCTGCTGCACCGCCAACGCCGCCGCGCACGCCACCGGATGCGCCTGGTAGGTATGCCCGTGCATGAAACTGCCGGACCCCTTGCGGAACGCGTCGATCACCCGCCCGGCGATCAAAATCCCGCCAATCGGCTGATACCCGCCCCCCAGCCCCTTGGCGATAATCTGCACATCCGGCACCACGCCTTCCTGCTCCCAGGCATGCAGCGTGCCGGTGCGCCCCATGCCGCACATCACCTCGTCCAGAATCAGCAGCGCGCCATGCCGGTCGCACACCTCGCGCATTTTCCGGAAATACCCCGCCGGCGCCGCCACGCACCCCGTCGTCGCCCCCACCACCGGCTCGGCGGCAAAGGCGATCACGTTGCTCGGCCCGAGTCGCTGAAACTCCGCCTCCAACTCATCGGCCAGGCGCTGCACGTATTGCGCCTCCGATTCGTCGTCGCGCTGAAAGCGATACGCGAATGCCTGGCTCACATGGCTGAACGCATCGGACAGCAGCGGTGCGTAGGGCGCACGGCGCATCGGGTTGCCCCCCGCCGCCAGCGCGCCGAGCGTATTGCCGTGATAGCTGCCCCGCCGCGAAATAATCCGCGTCCGCTGCGGCTGCCCCACCTCCAGAAAATACTGCCGCGAAAGTTTAATCGCCGCTTCCATCCCCTCAGAGCCGGATGAGACGAAATACGCATGCGTCAGCCCGCCCGGGCTGCCCTCCAGCAGGGTTTCCGCCAGTTCCTCCGCCGCCGCATTGCTGAAAATCGCGGTGTGGACATAGGCAACCCGCGCCAGCTGCGCGGCAATCGCCGCATTCACCCGCGCATTTCCATGCCCCAGACACGCCACCGCCGCCCCGCCGGAGCCATCGATAATGCGCCGCCCATCGGCCGCGTGCAGATAAATTCCCTCGCCCCCAACCGCCAATGGCGGGTCAGAAAGCAAAGTACGGTGCAACAAGCGGCTCATTGGCGTCTCCTCACCCGGCGTCTTTGCGACGGTGCATTCTTGACACACCCGCCCCCCAACGGTAGCAAGCCCACGCTTTCCGGCAAGACCGCTTGCGAAGGGGTGTGTCCGGAAGGTTAGGCGTGAACGAACGCATGAGTGAAGAGCAGGGGCAGAAGGGGTCGTTCGAGGAACGGCTATCGTCTGCCCGACGCAGGCAAGGGCTGGAAGGCGCGGCTGACGGATCGACAAAATCCGGCGCGGCGGATAATTCCAGCCTCGGTGTGGGTCTGCGGGTTGGGGTGGAGCTGGTTTCAGCAATCGTCGTGGCAGTCGCCATCGGCTGGTCGCTGGATACCTGGCTACATACCAAGCCGTTGCTGTTGATTGTGTTCGTGCTACTCGGTGGCGCGGCTGGGGTTGCCAATATCTGGCGCCTCGTAGGGCCGAAGCCGCCAAAGAAATAGGGTATGGGGCGCGAACGTCGTGCCCCGTTATGCTGGAAGGGTTGGGATAGTGGCCGCCGAAGAGCATGCGATTGACGCGCTGGGGCAATTCAAGCTGACGACCGCCCTCGGCCCGCTGGGTGCGTCCGTGAACTTCACCCAGTCCAACCTGATGATGCTGATCTCAGGCTTGTTGATCCTGGGTCTGATGTATTTCGGCGCCCGCCCGCAGGCGGTGGTGCCCGGGCGCCTGCAAGCGCTGGCGGAAATGGCCTACGAAGGCATCCGCAAAATGTGCATCGACCAGATCGGTGACGAAGGGAAGGCCTTCTTCCCGTTCGTGTTCACCCTGTTCATGTTCGTGCTGATCGGCAACCTGCTCGGCCTGCTGCCGTTCTCCTTCACCTACACCAGTCACATCGCCGTGACCTTGTCGTTGGCGATGACGGTGATTGTGCTGGTAACCGTCGTTGCCTTGCGCATCCACGGGCTGCACTTCTTCAGCTACTTCTTCCCCGCCGGGGCGCCGAAACTGCTGGCGCCGATCATCATCCCGGTGGAAATCATCTCCTATCTGTCCCGTCCGGTCAGCCTCAGCATCCGTCTGTTCGCCAACATGGTGGCCGGTCACGTGATGTTCGAAGTGTTTGCCAGCTTCATCCTCATGATGGCCGCCTCCCACGCGCTCGGCTCGTTCGGCGTGGTCGGTGCTGTCGGCCCGATGGTGCTGAACGTGCTGCTGATGGGCTTCGAATTGCTGGTCGCCTTCCTGCAGGCCTACGTGTTTGCAATCCTGACCTGCATCTACCTGCATGACGCGGTGCATCTGCACTAGACCGCCGCGTCACAGACCTTTACCACCCCTCCAACGCTAAACACTTAGAAGGACTGATCCCATGGACGTGGCAGCAGCCAAGGCTCTCGGAGCCGGTATCGCCGTGATCGCACTTGCCGGCGTCGGCATCGGCATCGGCAACATCTTCTCCGCGCTGGTCACCAGCGTGGCCCGCAACCCGTCGGCCCGCGACCAGGTGTTCGGTCTCGGCATTCTCGGGTTCGCGCTGACGGAAGCGGTGGCGCTCTTCGCCCTGCTGATCGCCTTCCTCATCCTGTTCACCTAAGCGCAGGAGGGCGCTGATATGCGTCCCATCGGCCTGTTGGCCGCTGCCGTGATGTCCGGGCTCTCCTCCGCCGCCCTGGCGGCCGAGGAAAGCAAAGGCATGCCGCAGCTCGACTTCGGCAACGTGCTGACCAAAAGCCAAGTGGTCTGGCTCGCGCTGATCTTCTTCGTGCTCTATCTGCTGCTGTCCAAATGGGCGCTGCCGAAAGTTGGCACGGTGCTGGAGAAGCGCGCATCCACCATCGCTGGGGATTTGCAAGCAGCGCAAACCGCCAAAACTGCGGCGGATGCTGCGGTTGCGGAATTGACGGCGAAAACGCGGGCAGCTCAGTCCGGGGCGCAAGCCGAAATCGCAGGCGCTGTGGAGGCCGCGAAAGCCGCCGCCACCGCGCAAGCGGCGACGCTGAACGCACGGCTGGATGCACAATTGGCGGAAGCCGAGCAGCGCATCGCCGCCGCCCGCGCCGCCGCCATGGGCGCGCTGCGTCAGGTTGCCGGGGAAACCGCCGCTGTTGTGGTCACCCGTCTGACCGGGGTGCACGCGTCGCAGCCTTCGGTTGATGCGGCGGTCGGTGCGGCACTCGCCGCACGCGGCCTCGCGTAGCCAGGCCCGTTTAGCCAGGCTGGCCTGAAAAGGAGAGAGCTGTGCACGAAGAAAGCTTCTGGTCCGACCCGCGGTCCTTCGTCGCGCTGGCGTTTGTCATTTTCTTCGTCCTCTTTGGGCGCAAGATCTGGACCGCGCTCACCGCGATGCTCGACAAGCGTGCCGACGAGGTGCGCGCCGAACTGGCGGAGGCCCAGCGCCTGCGTCAGGAGGCGGAAACCATGCTGCGCGATGCCAATGCGCAGCGTGAAGCCGCGGTGGCAGACGCCCAGCGTCTGCTCACCGGCGCCAAGGCGGAAGCCGCGCGTCTGGCAGCCGCAGCCGCGGCGGAAGCGGAAGCCTCCGCCAAGCGCCGCGAGCAAATGGCAATCGACCGCATCAACGCCGCCGAGAAATCTGCGGTCGATGAAGTGCGCATGATCGCCGCCGAAGTTGCCACCACGGCAGCCAAGGACGTTATCCGCAGCGACCTGACGGCCGATGCCGCCTCCGCCCTGGTTGACCGCGCCATCACCGGCCTCCCGGCGGCCCTGGCCCCGCGCCGGGCGGCCTGACGGCTAGACGATGGGGAGAGTAAGGCCAGGGCTCTGCCCTGGACCCGCAAGGGGACAGTCGTCCCCTTGACC
>CAITOL010000092.1 GCA_903893975.1 uncultured Rhodospirillales bacterium
CCCCAGCCCCTGCAACGTGTTGGCGCACCAGCCGAGTTGCTGCAAAATCGCGTTGTTCGGGATCGCGCGCAAATCCCTGGGATGCCGCACCCGCGCCGCGCCCATCCCATCCGCCTGCCGCGCCGAGGGCCGGGACCCAGTCGGGTCCAGCAGCGCCGGGCCAAATGCGCCCAGCAGCGCGCCATAGCCTTCATCCTCCACCAAAGCTTCCATATGGCTGCGAACGGTGGCGAAAAAATCGGCGGCGAAATCCGGGTCGGCATAAACCGGGTCCTCAATCGGCCCGGCAGCGGGGTGATAGGTCTGCTCGGCAATCCGCGCGATCGTCGCCAGCGCCAGTTCCGGCGTGCCAAACAGCAAATACCCATCGCCGCCCTGCACCGCCGATTCCTCGCGCACCTCCAGCCCCGCCCGGTGCAGCGCCTGGCGCGAGGCCGTGGGCGACAGATACTTCAACCGGTCCGCCAGCGACCCCGGATGCGCCCCGCGCCCGATGCTCTCGCCATGGGTGTCGAACAGGATCACCTCCACCCCGGTCACCCCGTGATGCGCCAATGTCTGCCCGATTTTCAACCGCAACCGCTCGATCAGGTAGCTCGCCGCCACCTGCCCGACATAGCGCCCGGAATCCGAATAGCCGAATTGCAGCGCCAGCCGCCCGGTCTGCTTCAGATAGGCGCGGTAATGCGGGCTGCGCAGCGCCTCTTCCAGCACGGTCGCCCCGTGTTCCAGCGCGTCGGCGGTTTCAAACAGCGGGCTGATCTCGATGCGGTCGGCAATGCCGAACAGCCGCGCCAGCCACAACGCCGCCAGCAAGGTGTAGCCGGTTTCGGTCTCCGCGATCAGAAACCGCACCGGCGCCGTGCCGTCGATGTGCTTGACGATCTGCGCCACCGTCATCATCAGCCGCGCCGCCGATGCCTGCTCGCCCAGCAGCCCGCCGAAATCCACCGGCACCGGCGCCACCGTATCCAGCGCCGCATTCATCGCCGCCAGCAGCGCCCGCCGCCGCGCCGGCTCCTCTGGCGGGTCGGTAATGCCCAGCCGCTGCCGCACCACATTATGCAACTGCGCCGCATTCAGCCGCACATGCGTGTGCGCCAGCGCCAGCCCGTGGCTGACCAACCCGGCCTGCGCCACGCATAATGCCAACTTGTCCTCCGGTGCTGCGGCGGCAATCGCCGGCGCGAACAAGGCTTGCAACGCCGCGAGGTCCACCAAGGCCGCCTCGCGCCCCTGCACCAATTCCCGCGCAAATGCCGCCACCGCCGGCGGCGCCGGGGCGGCCGGGCAGGCAGCGATCTGCCGCTCCACCGCCGCCAAGGCCGTTGCCACCCGCGCCGCCAACGCCCCCGCCGTGGGCATCGGCGCCACCTGTGCGGCCAGCCGCGCCAGTTGCCGCCGCTTCATATCCAGCCGCAGCCGCAACGTGTCCCACCAGCCGATATCGGTGCGCCCATCGGTGTCATAGCCGACCCAGCTGGACAGGATCACCGGCCGCGGCACCAGCTCCGTCCACCGGTCCGGCCACGCCTCCCGCGCCACCGACAGCAGGGCGGCGTTAAAGCGGTCAATCGCATCCCGCCCATGCATGATCGCCGCCCCCGCCTGGGCGTATTCCTCCGCCAACGTCACCGGCGCCGACCGGTGCGAGGCAAACCCCGCCCCACCACGCCCGCACGCGGCCTCCGCCAAAGCCTGCCCCACCGCCTGCGGCAGCGAAAATGTCGGGTGCGCGGTGAACACCGCGGCAAACCGGGTGCGCTCCACCGATGCCCGATACTCCGCCCAGCGCACCGGGCTGTCATCCGGGTCTGGCCGCAATACCAACTGCGCCAGGCGATCCAACGCCGCCGCCGAGGCCGCCGGGTCCACCCCGCCGACATAGGCCGCCAGCCGCCGCGCCCGATCGGCAAACGCCGCATCGCGCAATGCGGCAATCACGCCGGCAATATCGTCAAACCCAATCGCCCCCCGATCCATCCGCCGGGTAATGGCCAACGCCACCAGCATCACCGGCTTGCCAAACGGATCCTCATTGGTCTGCCCGCCAAGCCGTGCGGTCAGTTCCAACAGATCATGCACGAGGTCGGGGGCGGGAAGGTCTGACATAGGCCGGACGTTGCCGCAGATTGTGCAGTGCAGCAAGGGAAAAGCGTCTTCTTTTTGTGGACAAAAAGAAGCAAAAAAACTTCATCGATTGGACCTAAGCAGCACGCCGGCTGTTCTTCAGTCGCGCGTGGTGTTCTGCTATTTGTAGCATATATTATGCGCAAAGGAGCATCACATGCCGCCGCTCTCCTACACCACCATCTTCAACGCCACCCCGCTGGAACGGATCGACCTGATCCGGCACGGCATCCTCGCGGCCGAAGCCAAGCGCATTATCGCCGACCTGCATCTGCCCCAAAGTGCGGGCTTGCGGGCGCTCAACTTCTCCACCGCCACCGTGAACAAAAAGGCCAAGCTGGGTGAGCGGCTCTCGCCAGAGGAGAGCGAGCGCATTGTCGGCTTCGCCAAGCTGGTCGGCCAGTTGGAAGTGATGTTGCAGGACTCCAACGCTCCGGCAGAGTTCGACGCCCGTGCCTGGATGGCGCGCTGGCTGACCGAACCCTTGCCGGCCCTCGGCGGCAGCCGCCCGGCTGACCTGATGGACACGATGGAAGGCCAAAGTCTGGTCGCCGCTGCGCTGGCGAAAATTCAAAGCGGCGCCTACGCGTGACGGTCACCGTCTGGCGCATTGCCACGGATACCAGGACCTACGAGGCCGATGACCTGTCCGGTGC
>CAITOL010000093.1 GCA_903893975.1 uncultured Rhodospirillales bacterium
CCGACGGAAAAAAGGGCCGGCCCAGGAAACTGGGCCGGCCTTTTTGTTGGCTGTTTCCGCGCAGGTTAGCGGACGTGGTGGGCGCGGCGGTCGAGTGCCATCATCGCGCTGTTGGCGAGCACGGCGAAGGTGACGACGAGCACGGCGACCGAGGTGGTCATGGGCACGTTGTGGATGTTGATGCCATTGATGATGAGGAAGCCGAGGCCGCGCTGGCTGGCGAACATTTCCCCGATCAGCACGCCAAGCAGGGTGAGCGCGAAGCCGACCCGCACGCCGCTGACGATTTCCGGTAGCACGGCGGGGGCGAGGACGGTCATCACGGTCTGCGTTGGGGTAAGCCGCAGCGCCCGGGCGGTGCGCCAAAGGGTAGGGGACAGATTTTTTACGGCGGCGAGGGTGAACAGCAGCACCGGAACCAGGCCATGGATGACGCCAAAAGCGATTTTCGCTGGCATGCCGAGCCCGAATACCAGCAGCATGATCGGGTAGAGCGTGACTTTGGGGATGGTGTAGAGCGAGGCGATGATGGGTTCGGCGACGTCCCCCGCGAACCGGCGCAGGCCGAAGATGAGGCCGAGCAGCACGCCACCGACGATGGAGATAACCAGGGCGGCGAGGAAGGCCAACAAGGTGGCGCCGACATGGCCCCAAAAGCTGGCAGTGGAGACTAGGCTGATCAGGTAGCGGAAGGTTTGCAGGGGCGGGGTGATGGCGATTTCCCCGGCATAGGCCGAGGCGGCGAACCAGACCAGCACGATGGCCAGCAGCAGCAGCAGGCGGTCGGTAAAGCGCGTCATTGGCGGCTCCGCTTGCGGGCGATATGGGATTCGAGGCCTTGCAGCACCGCGTTCACGCCGACGGCGAGCAGCAGCACGAACAGCATCAGCGCGTACATTTTGTGGTTTTCGAAGCTTTCATAGGCATAGGCGATGCCGTAGCCGAGACCGCCACCGGAGAGGATGAACTCCCCGGCGATGACGCCGATGAAGGCGTAGGCGAAGGACAGCTTGAGGCCGCCGAACAGATAGGGCGCGGCCGATGGCAGGATGACGCGCCAGATGGTGGTGAGTGGCGAGAGGCGATGCATGCGGGCGACCCGGCGTAAGACCGGCGGCACGCGGTCGAGCCCGGTGAGGGTGGCGATCATCATGGCCGGGGTGGCGAAGCCGACGCCGATGGCGATCAGCGGTAAGATGGTGAGGCCGAAGAGGGCCACCAGCAGCGGATAGAACACGAAGAGCGGGATGGCGTACCAAGCCGCCAGCAGCGGATCGAGCGCCTGGCGCAGCCGGGGCAGGGCGTGCACCAGGGCGCCAAGGGCGAAACCGGCAACGCCGGAGATCGCGAAGGCGGTACCAACTTCTAGGAAGGTTTGGATGATGTCGTCGGTAATCTCGCCAGCGACCAGGAGGTGGTAGAGATCGGCGAACATCTGGCTTGGCGGCACCAAGGTGAGCGGCTTGATGATCCCTGTGCGGCACAGGATTTCCAGCAGCGCCACGATGGCGACGACCACCGTGGCGCGGGCCCAGGCGAGGGCGGTGCTGCGGGTCATCCTCGGCCGATGGCCCGCATGGATTCCTGCCGCAGGCTGCCCCAAAGCCGGCCGGTCAGGGCGCCGAAGCTGGGATCGGAGACGATGCGGCTGTCGCGGTCCCGGTCCCAGCCGGTGTCTACCAGGTCGATGAAGCAGCCGGGGCGGGCGGACATGACGCCGACGCGGTCTGACAGCATCGCCGCCTCGTCCAAAGCGTGGGTGATCAGCAGCACGGTGGCGCCGGTCTCCCGCCACAGGCGCAGTAACTCGTCGCCCATTAGCAGGCGGGTTTGCTGATCGAGCGCGCCGAAGGGTTCATCGAGCAGGATGAGCCGCGGTTGCATCACCAGGGTGCGGGCGATGCAGACGCGCTGGCGCATGCCGCCGGAGAGCTGCGCCGGGTAGGCGCCGGCGAAGGCCGCGAGGCCCATGAAGCCGACGGCGTAATCGACCCGCCGGGCGATTTCGGCCGCATCAACCCCGGCGCGACGCAGGCCGAAGGCGACGTTGTCGGCGACGGTCAGCCAGGGGAAGCTCGCATCTTCCTGAAAGACCACGCCGACGCCGTCGGGCACCGAGGTCACCGGCTTGCCTTCGAAGCTGACCGTGCCGGCGCTGGGCGGGTTGAGGCCCGCGAGCACGTCGAGCAGGGTGGATTTGCCGCAGCCGGACGGGCCGACGACGGAGAAGAATTCCCCGCGTTGCAGGTCCAGATCGAGCGGGCCCAGCGCGTGCACGGGGGATTTGCCCGGATAAATCCGGGTGACCCCGCGCAGGCTGGCATGCGGTGCGGGCGCGCTCACTTCTGCAGGTCGGCCGGCAGGAAGGACGCGTCGAGCAGTTTCGGCCAATCGACCGCACCGTTCTGCTTGCCGACGATTTGCAGGCCCTCAACCATCAGGTTCATGGCCGGGATGTCGATACGCCCATCGGACCAGTAGCCAATTTCCAGGAAGTGGCGGAACACTTTCTTGTAGGTGTCCGGATTGCCGTTCAGCACCCTTGCTTCGATCTCGGCGGCTTCATCGGGATGGGCTTTGATGTAGTCGACGCCCATGCGGCGGCCGGCGAGGATGGCGCGCAGCTTGGCCGCGCCTTCATGGGTGTAGTCCGTGGTGGTGACGGCGACGGTTTGCATCATGTCCGGCGGCAGGATGTCCTTGCTCCAGAACACGACTTGCAGCTTGTCCTGCTGTTCGGTCCAGAGCGGTTCGCTGGACATGCCGGCATCGACGGCGCCGTTCAGCACGGCGGAAATGTTGGCGCCGATGCCGCCGGCGGGGACCAGCTTCATCGCATCCGGCTTCAGGCCCTTGGCCTTCATCGCCATCAGGATGAGCATGTTGGTGACCGAGCCGGGTGAGGTGAAGGCGACTTTCTTGCCGACCAGATCCTCAAACTTGGTGATCGGCGAGCCTTTCTTGGTCATCCAGAGGATATCGGCGACCGATTTGGCGCCGCTGCCGATGATTTTGAGCGGCACGCCGTTGTTGATCGCCTCGATCGCTGCCGAAAGGGCTACTTCGCCGTAAGGTAGGTCGCCGGCGAGGGTGTTGCGCACCGAGGTGCCGCCGCCGGCCGAGGTGAGCACGCCGGTGATATCGACGCCGTGCTGTTTGAAGAAGCCCTTTTCCATCGCCACCGCATAGGGGGCGCCATAAAACGCATCGCCCCAATGGGTCACGCTGATGGTTTCGGCTTTGGCGGTGCTGGCCAGAAGCAACGCGCCGAGGGCAGTTGCAGCGAGGCGATGCAGCATGAAGGTTGCTCCCAATTTTTTCAATTAGGAGCAACCTAGCATGCGGTTGGCGACGACCGGAAGGCTTAGCGGGCCTGCGGCATGGCGGTGGGAATGATGGTGGTTACGATGGAGGAATCCAGCGCTTCGTATTCGTGGTAGCGGATGGTGGCGTAGAGTTCGGCGCGGGTTTGCATCCGGTCCACCATGTTCTGCGTGCCGCCGTCGCGGCGGATGGCGGCGTAAAGTTCTTCCTGCGCCTTGTTGGCGATGCGCAGCGAGCTGACCGGCCAGATCACCATTTTATAGCCCATGTCCTGGAATTCCTGGGCGGTGAAGAACGGGGTGCGGCCAAATTCAGTCATGTTGGCGAGCAGCGGGGCATCAACCTTGGCGGCGAACTCGCGGAACATTTCCGCCGTGTTCAGCGCTTCCGGGAAAATCGCATCTGCGCCGGCGGAGAGGTAGAGTTTGGCGCGGGCGACGGCGCCGTCCATGCCCTCGCTGGCGGCGGCATCGGTGCGGGCGATGATGTAGAGGTGTTTGCGCGCCTTGCGGGCGGCGGCGATTTTGGCCGCCATGTCGTGCGCGTCGGCCAGTTTCTTGTCGTTCAGGTGGCCGCATTTCTTCGGCAGCAACTGGTCTTCGATATGCACCGCGCCGGCGCCGGCGTCCTCGAAGCTGCGCACCATGTTCATCACGTTCAGCGCTTCACCGTAGCCGGTATCGCCATCGACCAGCACCGGCAGGCCGGTGGAGCGGGCAACCTGGCGGATGAAGAAGCAGACTTCATCGACGGTGATGATGCCGAGATCGGGCAGGCCCATCGAGGCGGTCATGGCGGCGCCGGAAAGGTAGAGACCCTCAAACCCCGCGGCCTTGGCCTGCAAGGCAGCCTGGCCGTTATGGGTGCCCGGCAGCTGCACGATGCCGGGGCGGGCGAGCAAAGCGCGGAAGCGGTCGCCGGCGGGGGCGGTCGGCAGGTCGTCGGCGACGAGGTAGGTCATGGCGGGCCTCTCAACGGAAGAAGATGACGGATAGCAGCAGGAACCCGGGCAACAGGGCGCAAGATGCCAGAGCGATGTAGCCGAAGAAGCCCGGCATGCGAATGCCGCGATGCGCGGCGATGGATTGCACCATGAGATTAGGTGCGTTGCCGATATAGGTCAGGGCGCCGAAGAACACCGCTCCGGCGGAGATGGCTTGCAGGGTGCGGGCGAGCGGGCCGGTGAGGGTGTGCGGGTCGGCGCCGGCGAGTTCGAAGGCCACGAGGTAGGTGGGGGCGTTGTCGAGAAAGGCGGAGAGCAG
Source organism: uncultured Rhodospirillales bacterium (assembly GCA_903893975.1). Lineage (GTDB taxonomy): Bacteria > Pseudomonadota > Alphaproteobacteria > Acetobacterales > Acetobacteraceae > CAITOL01. The sequence goes on from CAITOL010000093.1 coordinate 4,587, forward strand.
GCCGGTGGCCCAGAAATAGGCCAGCGGGATCGGCTGGCCGGCGGCGTCGGTCAGCAGGGTGAGGACCGGGGCAAACGGCCCGTGCAGACCTGCGGCGAGCATGGCCATGACCGGGGTGATGGTGATGAACAGGCCGGCGAACAGACTGGCGACTTCCTGGATCGGCGCCCAGGTGAACAGGTTGGCCTGGCGGATGGCGCGCGGGGTGTAGCGCCAGGACAGGCCGGTGATGAGCAAGGCGACGACGATGCCGAGCAGTTTTTCGCCGGCGATGGCCTGGCCGAGCAGGACGACGGCCCCGGGGTGCCAGACGCCTTGCAGCAACACGCTGGCGATCAGGCCACCGAGCAAAGCGAGGTTGAGATGGCCGCGCAGATGTAGCTTGCTGCTCGGCGGCGCCGGTGGGTCTCGCCGGGCGAAAAAGCGGTCGATGCCATAAAACGCGGCGAGCAGCGGGAGTGACAGCACCAGCAACGGGGCGGTCAGGGCGTGCAGCGGCCAGAAGAACGGCACGCCGTGCAGGAAGCCGATGTAGAGCGGTGGGTCGCCGAGCGGGCTGGTGGCGCCGCCGGCATTGGCGCAGAGCAGAATAAAGAACAGCACCAGATGGCGCCGTTCACCGCGATGGGTGGCGGCGCGGAGCAGCGGGTGGATCAGCACCATCGCCACCCCGGTGGTGCCGAGCAGGCCGGCGAGCAAGGTGCCGAGGGCGAGCAGCGCGGTGTTGCCCGCCGGTGTGCCCCATGGGCCACCTTGCACCAGCAAGCCGCCACCGGCGGTGAACAAGGCAAGCAGCAGCGCGACGAAGGGAAGATATTCGGTGAGCACGGCGTGCCAGGCATCATGCGCGGCGTGGCCAACGCCAAAGGCGAGGGATTGCGGCACGAGCAGCAACATGCACCAGCCAGCGACGATATTCGCGGTGCGCCGATGCCAGAGCCGCGGTGCCAGGACTGGTAAAAGCGCGATGCAGGCCAACATCCCGGCGAAGGGTAGACCCCAGGCGAGGGCAGGGACGAGTTCGGTGTGGCTTGGTTGCATGCGAACTCCCCTAGAAGTACCATTGCCATCACACAATGCGCCAGCAGGCAAATCGGTTTGGCGCGGTTTCTGATTTTTGGGAAGAAAGATACGACATGGACATGTCTGGCGAGCGGCGGATCCCTGCGCCGCGCGAGAAAGTTTGGGCGGCGCTGAATACGCCCGAGACCTTGCGTACCTCCATTCCCGGTTGCGAGACGCTGGAGCGGCTGGAGGATAACTCGCTGAAGGCCACGGCCTCGGTGAAGGTTGGGCCGATTTCGGCTAAGTTTGCTGGCAAGGTGCAGTTGCTCGACCTCGATCCGCCGAACGGATATCGCATCGAGGGTGAGGGCCAGGGCGGGGTGGCCGGGTTTGCCAAAGGCGGCGCGGTGGTCAGGCTGGTGGCCGATGGGGCGGAGACGATCCTGAGCTACGAGGTGAAGGCGCAGGTGGGGGGCAAGATCGCCCAACTCGGCGCGCGGTTGATTGATGCGACGGCCAAGCAGATGGCCGATGCGTTCTTCGACCGGTTCACCGCCACGGTGGGCGCGGCGGAAGAGGAAGCGGTGGTGGTGCCGGCGGAACTGCCGAAGCTGGATGTGGCGGCGATGTTGCCGTTTGGCATGCCGCCGGTGGTGTGGGGCGCCGGTGCGGTGTTCCTGGTGATTGCGGTGCTGCTGCTGAAGAGCCTGTTCTAGTGCTGCCGGCATCGGTTGCGGAGACCACCGCACTGCTTGAGGCGGGCGGATATGTCGCGGATACCGCCCTGGCGACCACCGTGCATCTGGCGCTGGCGATGGAACGGCCGCTGTTTCTGGAAGGGGAGCCAGGCACGGGCAAGACCGAGATCGCCAAGGTGCTGGCCGCCGGGCTGGACCGGCGCCTGGTGCGGCTGCAATGCTATGACGGGTTGGATTTGGCGGCGGCGGCCTATGAGTGGGATCACGCGCGGCAGTTGATGGCGATCCGCTTAGCGGAAGCGTCAGGGCAGACGGATAAGGCGCTGTTGTCGCGGGATATCTATACGCGGGAATTTTTGCAGGCGCGGCCGTTGCTGTCGGCGATCGACCCGGATCTGCCGCCGGCGGTGCTGCTGATTGACGAGTTGGATCGGGCCGACGAACCGTTTGAGGCGTTTCTGCTGGAGTTGCTGGGCGATTTCCAGATTACGGTGCCGGAGTTCGGCACCATCGCGGCGCGCACCAAGCCGGTGGTGGTGTTGACATCGAACCGCACGCGCGAGGTGCATGACGCGATCCGTCGCCGGTGTTTGTATCACTGGGTGGATTACCCGAGTGCGGCGCGGGAGCGGTTGATTTTGGCGCGCAAGGCGCCGGGTGTGCCGGAGAAACTGGCGGCCGATATCGTTGCATTCGTGCAGAAATTGCGCGGCGAGGATTTGTTCAAGCTGCCTGGGGTGGCGGAGACGATCGACTGGGCCGGTGCGCTGGTGCATTTGAACGCCAAGGAACTGACGCCGGGTGCGGCGGATGAAACCCTGGGCGTGTTGCTGAAATATCAGGATGATATTGCCAAGATCAAAGGGGCTGAAGCGGCGCGGCTGATTAACGAGACCAAGGCGGGCGCATGACATATGGCGGCGAAACCGGCGCGGCGCCGCTGATCGCCGCCAATATCATGCATTTCGCCCGGCTGCTGCGCCGGGCCGGCTTGCCCGTCGGGCCGGCGGATATGCTGGCAGCGCAGCAGGCGGTGGGGCTGGTGAATATTGGCAGCCGCTTGCAGGTGCATACCGCGTTGCGCACCACGATGGTGCATCGGCATGAGCACGTCGAGATTTTCGACACCGCGTTTCAACTGTTCTGGCGTGACCCGGAGGCGGGCCGCTTTGCTGCCGCCTTGGGGCTAATGGAGGGGCAGAAGGAGCGGCCGCCGGAAAAGGCGCCGCCGGGCAGCCGCCGGCTGGCGGAGGCGATGCATAACGCGCCGCAGCGCAAGGAGCGGGAGGAGGAGCGCGAGGAGGTCGATGCGATCCTGACCGTGTCTGACCGGGAACGGCTGCAAACGATGGATTTTGAAGCCATGAGCGCGGACGATATCGCCCGCGCCAAGCAGGAAATCCGCAAGCTGCATCTGCCGTTGGATTTGTATCGGACCCGGCGCTTGCGGCCGGACCCAACCGGGCCGCGCACCGATTTGCGCGCCACCATTGCCCAGGCACGGCGCACGGGAGGGGAAATTCTCGGGCTGGCGCGCAGCCGCAAGATCAGCCGGCCGCCGCCATTGGTGGTGCTGTGCGACATATCTGGAAGCATGTCGCGTTACGCGCAGATTTTGCTGCATTTTCTGCATGCGGTGGCGAATGATCGGGACCGGGTGCATATCTTTCTGTTCGGCACGCGGCTGTCCAATATCACCCGGCAATTGAAGCATCGCGATCCGGAAGTGGCGTTTCAGATGGTATCGCACGCGGTGCCGGACTGGTCTGGCGGCACCCGGATTGGCGAGGCGCTGGCGATGTTCAACCGCACCTGGTCGCGCCGGGTGTTGGGGCAGGGCGCTGTGGTGCTGCTGGTGACGGATGGGCTGGACCGGGATGGGGCGCATGGCCTGGCGGAGAACATGCAGCGGCTGCATCGGTCGTGCCGGCGCTTGATATGGCTGAACCCGTTATTGCGTTGGGACGGCTTCGAGCCCAAATCGCAGGGGATACGCGCGATGTTGCCGGAGGTGGATGAATTCCGCCCGGTGCATAACCTCGCCAGCCTGCGCGCGCTGGTGGAAACTCTCTCGCGCCCGCTGGGGGCGGGGGCGATGGACAAATGGAGATTGGCCGCATGAGCGTCGAGCAACTCGATATTCTCTCCACTGCCGCTGCCTGGGCGCAAGCGGGGGAGCAGGTGGCTTTGGCGACGGTGACGGAAACCTGGGGCAGTTCGCCACGCCCGCCGGGCAGCCAGTTGGCGGTGACGGTGTCGGGCAAAATGGCCGGGTCGGTCAGCGGTGGCTGCATCGAAGGCGCGGTGGCAGAGGCGGCGATGGCCACCATCGCCTCTGGCGTGCCGCAATTGCTGGATTTCGGCATCACCGATGAACGGGCCTGGGAAGTGGGCCTGGCCTGCGGCGGCAAGCTGAAAGTGTTCGTGGAGCGGTTGGCATGACGCCGGCATTGCTGGCGGCGCTGACGGCGCTGCGGGAGGCCAAGGAGCCGGTTGTGGTGGCCACGCGGCTGCCGGGTGGCGAGCAGATGTTGCTGCCGGCGCCTGAGGCACCGGAGGCGCTGAATGTGGCGGCGCAGCGGGCATTGGATCGGGACGAAAGCGGCACGGTGAACCTGGAGGGCGTGGATTGGTTTCTGCACGCCTATAACCCGAAATACCGCATGATCATCGTCGGCGCGGTGCATATTGCCCAGGCGCTGGTGCCGATGGCGGCGCAGATGGGGTTGGATGTGGTTGTGGTGGACCCGCGCCGCAGTTTCGCGACCGATGAACGCTTCCCCAATGTGCAGATTATGACCGATTGGCCGGATGAGGCGTTGGACGCGCTGGCGCCGGATGCCCGCACCGCGATTATCACGCTGACGCATGACCCCAAGCTGGATGACCCGGCGTTGGACCGGGCGCTGCGATCGAAGGCGTTTTATATCGGCGCGCTCGGCAGCCGGCGGACCCATGCCCGCCGGCTCGACCGGTTGCGGGAACTGGGCCATGACGATGCGGCGATGGCGCGGATCAAAGGGCCGGTTGGGCTGAATATCGCCGCGGTGACGGCGCCGGAGATCGCGGTGTCCATTCTGGCCGAGTTTGTGGCCAAGCGGCGCAACGCTGCATGATTTTTGCCGCCTTTGCCGTGGATGATGCCGAAGGGGTGGTTTTGGCGCATTCGCATCGCCTACCCGGGCGGGTGCTGAAAAAAGGCTTGGTGCTGGACCGGGACGCGGTGGCGGCGCTGCGCACGGCCGGGCATGTGCAGGTGATCGGCGCGCGGTTCGAGGCGGGCGATGTGGCCGAGAACGTGGCGGCGGAGGTGTTCGCCACGGCGCTGAGCAGCGCCGGCCTGTCGCGCGGGCGGGCGGGGACGGGGCGGGTGAATATCCATGCCGATGCCGCCGGGCTGTTCGTGGTCGATGCGGCAAGGCTTTCGCGGCTAAATGGGATTGATGAGGCGCTGACCGCGGCGACGCTCGCCGATCAGGTGCCGGTGGCGGCGGGGGATATGGTCGCGACGATCAAGGTGATCCCGTTCGCAGTGCCGCAGGCGGTGCTGGACCGGGCGGCGGCGGCGGTTGCGGAGGCGGGGGTGCCGTTCGCGCTGCATCCGTTCCGTCGGCTGACGGTGGGGCTGGTGTTGAGCCAGTTGCCGGGGCTGAAGGAAAGCGTGATCGAAGGCACAATCGCGGCGACCGAGGCCCGGGTGGTGGGGTTAGGCGGGCGCTTGCTGCCGCCGCTGACCTGCGCCCATGCTGAGACGCCCATTGCGGCCGCGTTGCAGGCGTTGCGGCGGGATGGCGCCGATATCGTGCTGGTGGCCGGGGCCTCCGCCACCGTGGACCGGCGGGATGTTGGCCCGGCCGGGGTGGTGCGGGCGGGCGGGCGCATTTTGCATTTTGGCATGCCGGTTGATCCCGGCAATCTTATCTGCCTCGGGGAGTTGGACGGCGCACCGGCCTTGGTATTGCCGGGCTGTGCCCGCTCGCCGAAGCCGAACGGGATCGACGTGGTGTTGCGGCGGTTATTTGCCGGGTTGCCGGTGGGGCCGGATGATATCGCCCGCATGGGGGTGGGGGGCTTGCTGAAGGATACCGAGGCCCGGCCCTTGCCGCGCGCGCGGGCGGCTGGCAAGCCGGAGCCGGTCTTGGGCCGGGCGGGTGTGGCGGCGGTGGTGCTGGCCGCCGGGCAGTCCAGCCGGATGGCGCCGTATCACAAGCTGCTGGTGACCGATCGTGGCGGCAAAACCATGATCGCGCGGGTGGTGGACAACGTGCTGTCCAGCGGGGTGCGGCCGGTGCTGGTGGTGGTTGGGCATCGTGCGGCGGAGCTGCAGGCGGCGTTGGGGGGCCGACCGGTCAGCTTTGTCGCGGCGGCGGATTATGCCGAGGGGTTGGCGGCGAGCCTGAAAGCGGGGATTGCCGCCGTGCCGCCCGAGGCGCGCGGCGCGCTGGTGTGCCTCGGCGATATGCCGCTGGTGACCGGGCGGATGCTCGACCGGCTGGTCGCGGCCTATGACCCGGATGAGGGGCGAGCGATCGTGGTGCCGACGCATCAGGGTAAGCCCGGCAACCCGGTTTTGTGGGACCGGCGTTATTTCGGCGAGATTTTGGCGCTGGCGGGCGACCGGGGTGCGAAGGCGCTGCTGGAGCGGCATGCGGAGGAGGTCGCTGAGGTGGATATGGGCGACGATGCGGTGCTGCGCGATTTCGATACGCCGGAGAGTTTGGCAACCTTGCCGGCGAAACTGCGACCGGCGGACGAGCTCGGGCATGGTTAGGGTCGGCGGCAGGCTGCCACCGGCGGAGGCTGGCCGATCGGCAACAAGGCGTGGGTGAAAACGCTGTCAGCCACCGCGCGGCCGGCGACCTGGCCATCGCGGTCGGAAAATGGGTAGTGCAGCCCCCCCCAGATACGGCTTGCGCCGGCTTCGGTAACCGCTTCGGAGAAGCTTTCGTACTGATGGACGGTGCCCGGCAATTCTCGTGCGTCGCTGGTGATGCTGAAGGCGAGTTTGTCGGTGCCGAAGTACAGGCAGAGCAATTCCGCACCGGCGGCGCTGAACAGGCTATGACCCGAGACATATTCCGGGAAGCTTGGATTTTTGAGTAACGGTGTCCAGATCCGATTGCCTTGGGCGCGGATGGCGGTGACCGGCCGCCAGAGGGCATAGTGGTATTTGGCGTCCCAAGCGACGATGGCGGCATCCGCCTCCGCCATGCTGATCAAGGCCAGTAGCCGGCTGCTGGCCAAAAGATCCAGATTATTCGCCCGGGCGACTTCGACGGCGATGCTGATCCAATGGCCGGGCGGGCCGGCGGTGCCGTCGCCATCGGCCCAGAACAATGCGGCCTCGGTTTGATCGGCGGTACGCTGCTTGCTGTCGGCGCTACCGAGGCTTTCGGTGGTTTGCAGGCTCTCCAGCCAGGCCACACTGCCGGGTGCCGGTGGGCCGGGCGGACGATAGGGCAGCAAAGCGGTGATGACCCACGGGGCAACCCCCGGCCATTGGGAAAGGACGCCCGGAGCGGTGGCGGGCGGAGTGGGCCGCCATTTATTGGGCGCGTCTCCACCCAAATATGGCGGCACGACGAGGGCAGCGCCGTCGTCCTGGCGCTCGGCGAGCAGGTCGAGCGCGATCCGCCGGCCAAGCCCGCTGGGCTCGATCATTGGCTTGCCCGGATGCAGCGCGTTGAGCACGGTGCGGCCCGCGGCATCGGCAACTGCACGGGGATCGGCGCCCGGTGCCAAGGCGGTGGCGCGATAGGGTGTGTATTGCAGCCCGGTCGCGGCGTTGACCGCTTCGAACATCGCCACGTTCAGGATGGCGAGTTCGCGCGAAACGGCCGGGGGGGCGAGGTTGGCCGCACGCACCGCTGCAAGCAATTGCGTGTTCCAATGTGCGACCGGGTCCGGCGCCGCAGGTGCGGCCAGCGCGGCTGGCGTCGCAAATGCCAACAGCAAGGCCGGCAGCCGGAGCGCGCAAAGAATGATAAAGCCTCGGCGCAGGGCGGCGGTCTCCTGGAACGGGACTGTTCCGATGGCGGATTATGCAGCATGAACGCGCGGCGACGGCAAGCCCGCAATGCAGCGCCCCCCTGGCACGGCGCGCCGCTTCATGCTCCTTTGCGGCGATGCGATGAGGGAGTGCGTACGGATGTCTGCGGACAATTTTGATTATGTGATCGTCGGCGGCGGGGCGGCGGGTTCGATTTTGGCGAGCCGGTTGACCGAGGATGCCGGGGTGACGGTGTGCGTGCTCGAAGCCGGGCCGGAGGATACCAACCCGTTCATCCATATTCCGGCGGGCTTCATCAAAACGTTGTTCAATCCGAAGGTGTCCTGGCAATTCAAGACCGAGCCGACGGAATGGACCGGTGGGCGCGGCATTGCCACCACGCAAGGCCGCACGCTCGGCGGATCAAGCTCGATCAACGGCATGGTGTATAACCGCGGGCAGAAGGCGGATTTTGATAGCTGGGCGCAGCGCGGCAATCGCGGCTGGGGCTATGCCGATATCCTGCCGTATTTCCGCCGCAGCGAGCGCCGGGTTGGGCCGGCGGACGAAACCTATCACGGCCGGGATGGCAAAATCCCGGTGACCGACATGGATTGGTTCCACCCGCTATGCGAGGCCTTTATGGCCGGCGCGTCCGAGGTCGGGCTGCCGCGCAATCCGGATTATAACGGCGCCAGCCAGGAGGGGGTGGGCTACTTCCAGCGCGCCATCGAGGGCGGCTGGCGGCGCAGTGCGGCGCGGATGTTCCTGCATCCGGCGCGCAGCCGGGCCGGGTTGGAGGTGCGCACCAACGCACGCGCCAGCGCGATTTTGCTGGAGGGCAAGCGGGCGGTGGGGGTGCGGTACATCGTCGATCGTGGCAGCCGGGAGGTGCGCGAGGTGCGGGCGCGCAAGGAGGTGATTATTTCCGCCGGCACGGTGAACACCGCGCGGCTGCTGCAAATTTCGGGCATTGGTCCGGCGGCGCTGCTGGGATCGCTCGGCATTCCCGTGCAGCATGAACTGGCCGGCGTTGGGCAGAATTTCCGCGACCATTACAGCGTGCGCATCGTGGCGCGGGCAAAGAATGTGGTGACGCTGAACGAGCTGTCCAAAGGGCCGCGCCTGCTCGGCCAGATTGCGCGCTGGGCGTTGGGCAAGCCGTCCATCCTCGCGGTGGTGCCGTCGCTGGTGCATATTTTCGCGCGGTCATCGCCGCATTTGCAGAACCCGGATTTGCAGGGCGTGTTCACCCCTGGCAGCTACGCGCCGGGCAAGACCTATGTGCTCGATGACTATCCGGGCATGACCACCGGCTTCTGGCCGCATCGGCCGGAGAGTGTGGGGCATGTGCGGGCGGTCTCAACCGATCCGTTTGTTGATCCGGTGTTGCAGCCAAATTACCTGTCGCACCCGACGGACCGGCAGGTGCTGGTGGCCGGGGTGCGGCTGGCGCGGCAGATGTTGGCGACGTCGCCGATGGCGCAGTATTTCCATTCCGAGCAACTGCCGGGGGTGAACGTGCAGTCCGATGCGGAAATCCTCGATTTCGCCCGGCAATATGGCACCACCACCTACCATCTGATCGGCACGGCGCGGATGGGGCCGGCGAGCGACCCGACGGCGGTGGTGGACGATACGTTGCGGGTGCATGGGATGCAGGGGCTGCGGGTGGTGGATGCCTCCGTGATGCCCAGCATGCCGTCGGCCAATACCTATGCCTCCACCATGATGATCGCTGAAAAAGCGTCCGATATGATCCGCGGCAAGCCGCCGCTGCCGACCGCTGTGGGAGTTGATGGTTAGATGAGTGATGCAGTTGCCGGCGTGATCGCCAAGGCGAAGGAATTCCTGGGCGAGCGTATGACGGTGAATGCCGGGCTGCGCGATCACCATTCGCATGGCCAGGATACCGCGCCGCCGGTGCAGCCGGATGCGGTGGCGTTTGTCGAGACCACCGAGGAGGCATCGCGGTTGCTGACGCTGTGCTACGCGGCCGGGGTGCCGGTGGTGCCGTTCGGCACCGGCACGTCGCTGGAAGGGCATGTGACGCCGGTGCGCGGCGGGATCAGCGTGGATGTGTCGCGCATGACCGCGGTGCTGGAAGTGAACCAGGCGGATATGGATTGCCGGGTGCAGCCCGGCCTGACCCATCGCAGCCTGAATACCGAGTTGCGCGACCAGGGCTTGTTCTTTCCGGTTGATCCGGGCGCCGATGCGTCCCTGGGCGGGATGTGCGCGACGCGGGCCAGCGGCACGGCGGCGGTCCGTTACGGCACCATGCGCGACAATGTGATGGGGCTGACGGTGGTGTTGGCTGATGGCCGGGTGATCCGCACCGGCGGGCGGGTGCGCAAATCCTCGACCGGCTATGACCTGACCCGGCTGTTCGTGGGCTCTGAGGGGACGTTGGGGCTGATCACGGAAATTCAGCTGCGGCTGCACCCGATACCCGAAGCCATCTCGGCGGCGATTTGCCAGTTCCCCAGCCTGGGCGACGCGGTGGAGGCGGTGATCGCGATTATGCAGGCGGCGATCCCGGTGGCGCGGATCGAGTTGCTGGATGATGTGCAGATGGGCGCCTGCATCGCCTATTCCAAGCTGGATGGACTGCGGGCGGTGCCGACCTTGTTCTTTGAATTCCACGGCAGCCCGGCCGGGGTGAGCGAGCAGGCGGCGGCGGCCGAGGCGATCGCGCAGGATTTTCAGGCCGAGGCGTTCCAATGGGCGACCGATCCGGATACGCGGGCCAAATTGTGGCGGGCTCGGCATGATGCGTATTGGGCGGCGCTGGCGCTGAAGCCCGGACATCGCGGCATCGCCACCGATGCCATTGTGCCGATTTCGCGGCTGGCTGAGGCAATCCTGGGCGCGAAGGAGGATATCGCGGCCTCGGGCCTGACGGCGCCGATTGTCGGCCATGTCGGCGATGGGAATTTCCATACGGTGATTCTGGTGCCCGATGAGCCGGACGGCATGGCGCGCGCCTGGGCGCTGGACAAGGCGATTGTGGCCCGCGCGTTGAGCCTCGGCGGGTCGTGCAGCGGCGAGCATGGGGTGGGGATCGGTAAGCGCGAGTTCCTGGAAACCGAGCACGGGGCGGAAGCCCTGGCGGTGATGCGCAGCGTGAAGGTGGCGCTGGACCCGAAGGGGATTCTGAACCCTGGGAAGATCTTTCTGAACTAAGCTTGCGCTACTGGACGGGTTTGCCGGGGTCTGGAATGATCCCGGCCAATCAACAGGGCTGGGCAAAATGACGAAGCAACCGATCTGGCAATGGTCCGCGGTGGAAACCGCAACGGCGGTAAGCAAGGGCAAAGTCAGCGCGGTGGAGGTGACCCGCGCCCATATTGCGCGGATGAAGGCGGCCAATCCGGCGGTAAACGCGGTGGTGGTCGATCTGTCCGCCCAGGCGGTGAAGGCGGCGCAGGCGGCGGATCGGGCGGTGCAGAAGGGCAGCGCGCTCGGGCCGCTGCATGGCGTGCCGGTGACGGTGAAAATCAATGTCGACGTCAAAGGCCAGGCCAACTCCAACGGCGTGGTGGCGTTGAAGGACAACATCGCGCCGGATGATAGCGCGGTGGTGCGCAATTTGCGGCAGGCGGGCGCGATCATCATCGGCATGACCAATACGCCGGAGTTTTCGCTGCGGGGGTTTACTGATAATCCGCTGCATGGGCTGACGCTGAACCCGTGGGACCACGCCATTACCTGCGGCGGATCGTCCGGCGGGGCAGGGGCTGCAACGGCGCTGGGGATTGGCGCCATCGGGCATGGCAACGATATCGGTGGCTCCCTGCGCTGGCCGGCGCATTGCAACGGGCTGGCGACCATTCGCCCGACCCAGGGGCGTATTCCGGCGTTCAACCCGAGTGCGACCAGCGAGCGGCCGATGCTGGCGCAGATGATGTCCGCCCAGGGCCCGCTGGCGCGTGAGGTGCGCGATGTGCGGCTGGCGCTTGAGGTGATGAGCGCGCGGGATGCGCGCGACCCGTTCTGGGCCCCGGCGCCGCTGAAGGGGCCGAAGCTGAAGACACCGATCAAGGTCGGGCTGGCGCGAATTCCCGAGGATATGGATGTGGACCCGAAGGTGATCGCGCTGCAACGCAAGGCGGCGGATTACCTCAGCGACGCCGGCTACGCGGTCAAGGAGATCGAGGTGCCCGACCTGAACGGGTTGTGGCAATTATGGTGCAATGTGCTGATCACCGAGACCCAGGTGATGGGGGAGGCGGTGATGCGCCAACTCGGCAGCAAGGATTTCATCAAGTCGCTGGAGGGGATTGCCGCACTGGCGAAAATCCTCGACCTGCCCGGCTTCATGGCGGCGATGGCGGAGCGGACGACGCGGCTGCGGGCGTGGATGGCGATGCTGGAGGAGTATCCGGTGGTGCTGACGCCGACCACGCCGCGCCAAACCCCGCTGGTGAATGCCGATCTGGGTGGCAACGCGGCGGTGCGGGAGATTTTCTTCAATGATATGCGGTTTATCTCCGCACTGAACGTGCTGGGGCTGCCGGCGGCGGTGGTGCCGGTTGGGGTGCTGAACGATCGCCCGGTTGGGGTGCAGATCGTTGCCTCCCGCTTTCGGGAGGATTTGGCGCTCGATGCGGCGGCGGCGATTGAAAAGCGGGTTGGGGTGCTGGCGCGCAGCTTGTGGGGGCGGGAGGGCTAAACCGTCTGCCCGCCATTGATCTGGATTTCCGAGCCGGTGATGTAGGTCGCATCCGGCGAGCAGAGGAAATAGAGCAGGTCCGCGACCTCCTTCGCTTTGCCCATGCGGCGCATGGGCACTTCGCGTTCCACCAGTTCGGCGGTGCCGGCGGAGAGGATGGAGGTTTCGATTTCCCCCGGCGCCACGGCGTTCACCCGCACGCCGGTTGGCCCAAGGTCGCTGGCGAGTTCGCGGGTGAGGGCTGAGAGCGCGGCTTTGGAGGTGGCATAGGCGGCACTGGCGAACGGGTGCACGCGTGAGCCGGCGATGGAGCCAATGTTGATGATCGAGCCTTTGGAGGCGACCAGGGCGTCGCGCAGGCCTTGCGCCAGGACCAGGCCGGCGAAGAAGTTGACGTTGAACACGCGCAGCCAGTCGGCATAGGACAGGTCGAAGCAAGATGGTTTGCCGCCGCCGGCAAGCTTGGGCGAAATGCCGGCATTGTTGATCAGCGCGTCCAGATGGCCGTCGGTTTTTTCCAGGATTTTCGGGATTGCGGCCTGCACCGCGTCGAGGTCGGCGAGGTCGAGCTGGATGTGATTGTTCGGCCCGGCTTCCCACGGGCAACGCGGGTCAAACGGCTCCCGCGAGACGGTGAGCACGCGCCAGCCGCCGGCGTTGAACTTGACCACGGTGGCATGGCCGATGCCGCGACTGGCGCCGGTTAACAGCACGATTTTCTGCCGTTCGGACATGATGGGGCTCCGCGATTTGGGGTGTTGCACCGCAGCCTAGGCCGCGAGGCCGGTGCTGAGAAGCGCGCCCCTTGGCAGGGCAGGAACCGCAGCATAGGCTGACGGCAATCACGAAGAAGGAAACGTCCGATGGGTAAGCTCACGGGACAGGTTGCCGTGGTGACCGGGGCCAGCCGGGGTATTGGCCAGGCCATTGCCGAGTTGTTCGCCGCCGAGGGCGCGAGCGTGGTGTGTGCGGCGCGCACCCTGGAGGAAGGCGGGCATCAGCTGGAGGGATCGCTGGCGCGCACGGTGGCCAACATCAAGGCGGCTGGCGGCAAGGCGGTGGCGGTGGTGGCGGATGTGTCCACCGAAGCGGAATGCCTGCGCCTGATCGACGAAGCGCGGGCGGCGTTCGGGCCGATTGATATTCTGGTCAACAACGCGGCGCTGAATTTCTACATCCCGACCAAGGATTATCCGACCAATCGTTGGGTGCGGGCGTTTGCGGTGAACGTGCATGGGCCGTTCATCCTGTCCAAGGCGGTGCTGCCGGATATGATCGCCAAGGGGGCGGGGGCGATTGTGAATATCTCCTCCGGTGCCGCGATCGGGCCGGGGCGGGGGCCGTATGCCGACCAGACCGCGCGGGGCGGCGTGCTGTATGGCGCGACCAAGGCGGCGCTGGAACGTTTCACCCAAGGCCTGGCGCAGGAAGTGGCGCAATACGGCAACATTACCGTGGCCGCGGTTTCGCCCAGCCAGGTGGTGCCGACGCCCGGCACGGTGTTTCACAAGCTGGTGTCCGGCATGGACGACCCGAAGGGGGAGCCGCCGAGCATGATGGCGCGGGCGGCGTTGCTGCTGGCGAGCGAGGGGGCGGCCAAGGTGAACGGGCGGGTGACGTATAGCCAGCAGATTTTGCGGGAGTTCGGCTGGATCGACAGTGCCAAAGGGCGGGGTGTGGATATCACCGGCTCTGGCTACTCGCAGGTTTGAACAGGGGGCTGATGATGCAGACCTATCGCGTTTCAGCGTTCAACACGGCGCAAGAGTCGGAAAACAAAATCCATGACGACGATGTGGCCCGGCGGTTCGGTTTTACCGGCGGGTTGGTGCCGGGGGTGGATGTGTATGCCTATATGACCCAGCCGCCCGTGGCGCGTTGGGGGCGGGCCTGGCTGGAGCGGGGCACGGCGGAGTGCCGGTTTGACCGGCCGGTCTATGACGGCAAGTTTGCCGATGTGACCCCGCAGGCCGATGCCGAGGGGATGACGCTGCTGGTGGAGAGTGAGGGCGTGCGCTGCGCCACCGGCCGGGCGGATTTGCCCGCGGTGGAGTTGCCGCCCAGTCTGGCCGCGTTTCCCCATTGTGCGCCGCCGCTGGAACGGCCGTTGGCCGATGAGGCCAGCCTGGCGGTGGGGCGCTATTTCGGTATGGCACCGCTGGTTTATGACGAGGCCTTCGCGGCCAATTACCTGCGCGATCTGCGCGAGGTGCTGCCGATCTACCAGCAGGAAGGTCTGGTGCATCCCGGGCTGATACTGCGCATGGGCAACTGGGTGCTGGGGACCAATGTGAAATTGGGGCCATGGATCCATGTCGGCAGTGCCGTGCGGCATTTCGCCACGGGCAAGGTTGGCGACGCCATTACCGGCCGGGCTCAGGTGGTGGCGAACTACACCCATAAGGGCCACAAATTCGTCGAGCTCGACGTGCTCGTGCTGGCCAATGAAGCACGGCCGCTGGCGCGCATTCGCCACACCGCGATCTATCGGCCCCGTCAGGTGGCGCAGGCTGCCTGATCCAACCTTCTGTTTGACTGTTTGGGAAATACCAATGTCCGCAACCGCCGCGCATAACCCGTATCTGATGCCGCGTCAGGCCTGGCTCGATCGCCGGGTGGAGGCCATTCTGGAGCCGGAGCGACCGATTATCGACCCGCACCACCATTTGTGGGACCGGCCGGGCTGGCGCTATCTGATCGAGGATCTGCTGGCCGATACCAATTCCGGCCATAATATTCTCGGCACCGTGTTCGTGCAGGCACGTGCCTTCCATCGCGCCGACGGGCCGGAGCATTTGCGCCCGGTTGGTGAGACCGAATTTGTCAACGGTGTGGCGGCGATGAGCGCGTCTGGCGTTTATGGGCCGACGCGGCTTTGCGCTGGCATTGTCGGCCACGCCAACCTGACCTTGGGCGACCGGGTGCAGGAAACGCTGGAGCGGCATATTCGGGTGGCCGGTGGGCGCTTCCGGGGCATTCGCCATATTGCCGCCTACGATGCGGATGAGGGGTTGAATAACCCCGGCAATCCCGCGCCGCCGCATCTGCTCGGCCAGGCGGATTTCCGCGCCGGTTTCGCCCGGCTGGCGCCGCTGGGTCTCAGCTTTGAGGCCTGGGTGTATCATCCGCAGGTCGATGAGGTGACGGCGCTGGCGCAGGCCTTCCCCGAGACCAAGATCGTGCTCAACCATGTTGGCGGACCGTTGGCGATTGGCGCCTATGCGGGCAAACGGGCGGAGATTTTCCCGGGCTGGGCGGCATCGATCCGCCGGTTGGCGGCCTGCCCGAATGTGTTCGTGAAGCTGGGCGGCATCGGCATGCGGATCAACGGTTACGACTTCCACGAGCAGGTGGACCCGCCATCGTCGCAAACCCTGGCCTCGGCTTGGGCGCCGTATATCAAAACCTGCATCGAGGCGTTTGGCCCGGCGCGTTGCATGTTTGAAAGCAACTTCCCGGTCGACAAAGGCAGCTATAGCTATCCGGTGTTTTGGAACGCCTGCAAGTTGCTGGCGGCCGGCATGTCGGAGCCGGAAAAGGATGATCTGTTCCGGGGAACGGCGGCGCGGTTCTATCGGTTGGAGCTGTAGGGAAGGGAAGCGGCGGCGGGGCTAGCCCCGCCGGCCCCCGACTTGCGCCACCGGCTCCACCAGGGTGAGTTTCGGTGGGCTGGAGACCACCACCGGTTCCGGCTTGGCCGGTTTGCTGGCGGGTAGAGTGGCGCGCATGAGCGAGGCGAGGAAGGACCGCCCCCAGAGCGCTGGGGTGCGGTCCGATATCGCATCCCACAGGCTGCGCCAGCGGGCGCGGCGTTCGGCGATATCCATGCGCAAGGCAGTGTCGATGGCGTCCGCCATCGCATCCGGGTCGTGCGGGTTGACCAGCAGGGCGGCATCCAACTGCCGGGCGGCGCCGGCAAAGCGCGACAGCACCAGCACGCCGGGGTCATCGGGTTCTTGCGCGGCGACGTATTCTTTCGCGACCAAATTCATCCCGTCGCGCAGCGGGGTGACCAGGCCGATTGCGGCCAGGCGCATGTAGCCGGCGACCGCCGCCCGGTCTACGGCGCGGCTGACCATGCGGAGCGGCTGCCATTCCGGCTCGCCAAAATCGGCGTTCAGGCTGCCGGCGGCCGAGTCCAACGCCGCGCGCAAGGCCTGGTAGCTGCCGACATCCTTGCGGCTTTCGGCGGCGATTTGCACCATGGTGGCCTTGCGGCGCCATTCCGGGTGCTTGTCGAAGAAACACTCCAGCCCCGCGAGCCGTTGCATCAACCCCTTGGTCGGGTCCAGCCGGTCCACGCCGAGGATGAGTTTCTGCCCTTCCAGGCTGCGGCGCAGGCGCTCACCGCCGGCGGTGTAGGCGTTGCGAGCGGCCATGAGCGCGAAGCCCTGCGCCTCGATCTCCACCGGGAAGACGCCGAGTTTCACCCTGCGGCCGCCGCATTGCAGGCCTTGATTGGCGAGTTTGGTCGCACCAACCAGGCTTTGCGCGGCGGCGGCAAAATTGGCGACGTCGTTATCGGTCTGAAAGCCGAGCAGGTCGGCGGCGAGCAGGTCGCGCACCAAGGCGGCGACCTCGGGCGCGGCTCCGAGCACGTCGGGCGCGGCAAACGGGATATGCAGGAAGAAGCCGATCGGGTTCTTCACGCCACGGTCGCGCAGATAGGCGGCCATGGGCATCAGGTGGTAGTCGTGGATCCAGATCACGTCGGTCGGGCGCAGCAGCGGCTGCAAGGATGCGGCCATCCGGGCATTGACCTCGCGATACACTTTGGCATCGCGCCGGTCGAACTTCATCAGTTCCGGCATGGTGTGCAGCAGCGGCCACAGCACGCCGTTGGAGAAGTTATTGTAGTAGCGGTCGTGCTCTTCCTGCGTCAGATCGATGGTGGCGTAGTCCACCTCACCCTCGGTCTCAACGCCGGAGAGCGGGGTTTGCCCCGGCGCGATCCGGCCAGACCAGCCGAACCACAGGCCGCCGCGCTTTTCCATCAACCCGTCCAGCGCGACCGCCAGACCGCCGGCGCGCGCGCCCTGGCTTGGCAGCGGCACGCGATTGGACACAACAACAAGGCGATTCATGGCGACCTCCGGCAGGCGCGCAGCGTGCGACCCCGGGCGCAATGTGGCTGCAATAAATGGCGAGATAGAGGCAAACGCGGATGCGGCGCCTCCTTTTTTTCAACATAATTCGTTTTCGGTGGGGTGGATTGTATTTTGCCGAGGAGAGTGGAAAGCTGCTCGTCATGGACAGCACCTTGCACGAAACCCTCGTCGGCTGGCGCCGGCATCTTCACCAAAACCCTGAGCTTTCGCAGCAGGAGGCGCAGACGGCCGCCTTTGTCTGTGCGCGATTGGCGGAAATGGGCATTCCCTTCACGGCCGGATTCGGTGGGCATGGTGTGGTGGCGACGCTTTCGCGTGGCCAATCCAACCGTGCCGTCGGGCTGCGCGCCGATATGGATGCGCTGGCGATTACCGAGACCACCGGGTTGCCCTATGCCTCGAAAAACCCGGGCGTGATGCATGCCTGCGGCCATGATGGGCATACGACGAGCCTGTTGGGCGCGGCGGCTTTGCTGAAGGCGGACCCGAGTTGGAGCGGGACCGTGCATCTGGTGTTCCAGCCGGCGGAAGAAGGCGGCGGCGGCGCCCGGGCGATGATCGATGCCGGGTTGTTTCAGAAATTCCCGATGGAGCAGATTTTCGGCTATCACAATTGGCCCGGCCTGGAGGCCGGCACGGTGATGGTGCATGACGGCCCGGTGATGGCCGGCGGTGGCCGGATTACCATCAGCATGGACGGCATTGCCGGCCACGCGGCCTTGCCGCATCTGACCCGCGACCCGATGGTGGCGGCCGGGCATTTGCTGGTGGCGCTGCAAAGCATTGTCGCGCGCAATATCGACCCGTTGGACCCGGCGGTGGTGACCATCGGCACGGTGGAAGGCGGCAAGGCACCGAACCAGATCCCGGCGAGCGTGCTGATGCAGGGCACGTATCGGTTCTATCGCAACGAGGTGCGCGACCAGTTGATCGCCGGCATCGAGCGGGTGACCAAGGGCATTGCCGCGACGTTCGATATGACGGCGCAGGTTGATGTGCCGTTGGGCATTGGCCCGACGGTGAACCACAAATCCGGCAGCCTCGCCGCGGTTGCGGCCTGCCAGGAAGCCGGGATTACCGTGCGCACCGATTTGCGCCCGGCGATGACGGGGGAAGATTTCTCCTGGTTCCTGCACGAAAAGCCCGGCGCCTTCGTTTGGATCGGCAACGGGCCGGGCGGCGATGGGCGCGATCTGCATAACGATGCCTATAACTTCAACGATGCGATTTTGCCGCAAGCGGCGGGCTTTATGGCCGGTGTGGCGAAGCGGGCGCTGGTCGGCTGATCTTGCCTGCCACCAAACCGGCTCCATGTGCTAGCGTCTGGCGTGACGCTGGCACGGGAGTTTGGATGTGGCGACGACGAGCATAGCCGACCGGTTTTCGACGAGCACGGCGCGGTCCTGGCTGGACCGGCTTTGGGCCTCCATCGCCGATCGGGGGCGGGATTATGCGGCGGTGCCGGCGCAGTCCATCGCCCCGGCGGAGCGGGCGCGGCTGCTGGCGCGCGATCTGCTATCGGGGCGGGGGGAAGCATCCGGCGCGGCCCGCGCGCGGGAATTGCTCGGCGTATTGCAGGGCTTGGACGACGCCGAGCGGCTGGCGTTCTGCCGCGATCTGGCGACGCAGTATTTGCCGGATACGGGGGCGTTGCGGCAGGCGGCGGAAGCCTATCTGGCCGAGCCGACACCAAGCCGCGCTTCTGCATTGGCCGATGCGGCCGAGCCGCCACGCCAAGAATTGCTGCGGCGGATGAACCAGGCGCAGGGTGGCACGGCGGCCCTGGTGGGGTTGCGGCAATTCGTGCTGGCGGCGTTGCGGCAGCATGCCGAACTTGCCCCGCTAGACAGCGATTTGCGGCATTTGTTCGCGTCCTGGTTCAATCGCGGCTTTCTGGAGTTGCGGCGGATTGACTGGAACACCCCGGCCTCGGTGCTGGAAAAGCTGATCCGCTACGAGGCGGTGCATGAAATTCAGGGCTGGGACGATTTGCGGCGCCGGCTGGCGGCGGATCGGCGCTGCTTCGCGTTCTTCCATCCGGCGCTGCCGGGCGATCCGCTGATCTTCGTTGAAGTCGCCTTGGTGCGGGGTCTGTCGAGCGCGGTGGCGCCGTTGCTGGTGGAAGCGGTTGCACCGGAGCAGGACGCCGATACGGCGATATTCTACTCCATCTCCAACTGTCAGGACGGGCTGCGCGGGATTTCCTTCGGCAACTTCCTGATCAAGCAGGTGGTGGAGGAGTTGAAGCAGGAACTGCCGCAACTGCGCCAGTTCGCCACCTTGTCGCCAGTGCCGGGGTTCCGGCGCTGGTTGGAAAAGCGGGCGGACGCGCCGAAGGATCTGGCCGATCTGGCACCGTTGCAGGCCGAGATCACCCGGCTGGCGGCGCAGTATCTGACTGATCCGACCGGACGCGATCCGGTGGCGCGGTTCCATCTGGGCAATGGCGCCCGGCTGGAGCGGATTAATTGGATGGGGAACCCCGCACCGCGCGGCATGCAGGAAAGCCTCGGGGTGATGGTGAACTATCTGTATGACCCCGACAGCATCGAGGCGAACCACGAGGCCTACGCCACTGGCGGGCGGGTGGCGCGTTCAGCGACGGTGGACGCGTTGCTGCGATAGAATCTGCCTTGTGCTTCGCGGTAAATATGACAAAAAGACGGCAATTCTGGAGGAACGCCCAATGACCCTATCCCGCCGCCATTCGCTTGGGCTTGGCCTCGGCGGCCTGCTCGCCGCCCCGGCGCTGCTGCGCCCCAATGTTGCCCGCGCGGACGCCAAGGTGCTGAAGATCAGCCACCAGTTTCCCGCGAGTTCTGGCGAGACCGGCGATTTCCGCGACCGGCTGGTGCGCCGTTTCGCCGCCGAGGTGGAAGCCCGCACCAAGGGCGAGTTGAAGTTCGAGATTTATCCCGGCTCCTCGCTGATGAAGACGGTGGCGCAGTTTTCCGCGGTGCGGCGTGGGGCGTTGGATCTGAGCCTGTATCCGCTGGCCTATGGCGGCGGGGAGGTGCCGGAGGTGAATATCGGGCTGATGCCGTGCCTGGTTTCCAGCTACGCCCAGGGCATGGCCTGGAAGCAGGCGGAGATCGGCAGGGAACTGACCGCGCTGTTGGAAAAGCGCGGGGTGAAGATCATCACCTGGATCTGGCAGGCCGGTGGCGTTGCCTCCCGCTCAACCGGCGTGGTGGCGCCGGACGATGTGAAGGGGTTGAAGATCCGCGGCGGCTCGCGGGAAATGGACCTGATGCTGAAGGCCGCCGGGGGGATCATCTCCTCGGTGCCGTCCGATGAAATCTACGCCGCGATGCAGACCGGCTCGCTCGATGCGGCGGTGACATCCTCGACCTCGCTGATCAGCTTCCGGTTGCAGGAGATCGCCAAGAACGTCACCAACGGCCGCGCCGGCAGCTTCTGGTTCATGTTCGAGCCGCTGCTGATGTCCAAGGCGGTGTTTGATGGGCTGCCGGCGGCGCAGCAGCAGGCCATTGAGCAGGTTGGGGCGTCGCTGGAAGCCTATGGGCTGGCGCAGGCCAAGGCGGATGACGACGCGTTCTCCGACATTTTCGGCAAGGCCGGGGTAAAGGTGCAGGACTTTAATGCCGGGGCGTTGGATCAGTGGCGGGCGATTGCGGAGAAAGCGGCCTGGACCGATTTCGCTGGCCGTAACGCGGCGTGTGCGGCGCTGCTGAAACTGGCGGAAAGTGTGAAGGCTTGATCCGCCTCGTCCAGTCCTCCCAACGGGTATTTGACCGGTTGAACGCCGTTATGGCGCTGCTTTCGGGCATCGCCATCCTGGTTGCCGGACTGGTGCTGACCTGGGAGGTGATCGGCCGCTACTTCCTGTCGATCCCCAGTGATTGGCAGGATGAGCTGTCCACCTTTCTGCTGATCGGCGCCACCTTCGCTTCCGCCGCCTGGACCCAGGCGCGGCGGGGCCATGTGGCGATTGATGCGTTGGGGGAGGTGTTGCCGCCGGCCTGGGATCGGGCCCGGCGCCGCGTGGCGGATCTGCTGTCCTGCTTGTTCTGCGGCTACTTCACCTTGAAGGCGACGCAGTTGCTGCTGGAGGCCTGGGACGAGGGCCAGACCACGCCATCCGCCTGGGGCGCGCCGCTGTGGATACCGTATGGGTGCATGAGTGTGGGGATGGCGATGCTGACAGTGCAGTTGCTGCTGCAAGTGGTGCGGAAATGACCACCAGCGGCATTGGCGTGCTGTACGGCGTGGCGACCGTGGCGGCGTTGTTTTCGGGCATGCCGATCGCCTTCGCGCTTGGCGGCGTGGCGACGGTGTTCATGATGATCTTCATGCCCGCGGCCTCGGTCGATACCATCGCGCAGAATGTGTACGAGGAACTGGCCAGCATCACCTTGCTGACCATCCCGCTGTTCATCCTGAAAGGTGCAGCGATTGGCAAGTCGCGGGCCGGCAAGGATTTGTATGACGCGTTGCATGTCTGGCTGCACCGGGTTCCCGGTGGGCTGGGGGTGGCGGTGGTGTTTGCCTGCGGGCTGTTCGCGGCCATGGCTGGCTCCTCGCCGGCGACGTGTTCGGCGATCGGCAGTTCCGGCATTCCGGAGATGCGCAAGCGCGGCTATTCGCCAGGGTTCTCGGCCGGGTTGGTGGCGGCTGGCGGCACGCTGGGGATTTTGCTGCCGCCGTCGATTGTGCTGATTTTATATGCGGTGCGGGCGGAGCAATCGCTGGGGCAGTTGTTCCTGGCAGGCTTGGGGCCGGGGCTGCTGCTGATCGGGTTGTTCGCATTTTATGCTGTGCTGCGCTGGCGGTTTGAACATCGGCGTGCCTTCGCGGTGGCGGAAGCCGGGGGGGCGGTGAGTGCGATTTTATCGGAGGATACGTTCACCGCCGCCGAACGCTGGGCCGCCTTGCCGCGCGTGCTGCCGTTCCTGGTTTTGCTGACGGCGGTGATGATCGCGCTGTACAGCGGCATTGCCACGCCGAGCGAGACGGCGGGGCTGGGCGCGATTCTGGCGCTGATGCTGGTGGCGGTAGTCTATAAAGCCTGGCGGCCGCGTGACCTGATCCCGATTTTTCAGGGCACATTGGGCGAAAGCGGCATGCTGCTGATGATTATCGGCATGAGCCTGCTGTACAGCTACGTGATGAGCTATCTGCATATTTCGCAGGAAGTGGCGGGCTGGATCGTGGGCCTGCATCTGTCGAAGTATCTGCTGCTGACGGCGGTGCTGCTGATGGTGGTGGTGCTCGGGTTTTTTCTGCCGCCAGTGTCCATCATCCTGATGACCGCGCCGATTATTCTGCCGCCGCTGCGCGCGGCCGGATTCGATTTGATCTGGTTCGGCGTGGTGATGGTGGTGGTGATGGAAATGGGGCTGATCCATCCGCCGGTTGGGTTGAATATTTTCGTCATAAACCGGGTGGCGCCGGATATTGGTTTAGGCGCGATTATCTGGGGCACTTTGCCGTTTGTGCTGCTGATGACCTTGGCGGTGATTATTCTTGCCGTGGTGCCGGACATTGCCATGTGGCTGCCGCATCTGGTTTATAAGTAGGGAATGAGCACAGAAACCTTCGATGTCATCGTTATTGGCGCCGGGATTGCCGGCGCCACCGTTGCAGCCCATCTGGCAGCCGACTGCCGTGTCGCGCTGATCGAGGCCGAGGAGGCGGCGGGCTATCACGCCACCGGGCGGTCGGCGGCGAGTTGGATTCTGAATTACGGCCCGCCCGATGTGCGGGCGCTCACCGGGGCGTCGCGCGCGTTTTTCGAGTCGCCGCCCGAGGGCTTCACCGAAGCGCCGATTCTGCGGCGGCGGATGAACGTCTACCTCGCGCCTGAGGATCAGGTCGCCGATTTGCGGGAGATGCTGGATATCGGCGTCGGCCTGCGCGAAGCCTCTATCGCCGAGATCAAATCCCTCGTCCCCGCGCTGCGCGATGGCTATGCGGTCGCCGCTGCGGTGGAGGAGGATGTGTTCGATATCGACGTTGCCGCGCTGCACCAAGGCTATCTGCGGCAGGCGCGGCGCAATGGCGGCGTGTTGGCGCTGCGCAGCCGTACCATGCGGATCGCCCGCAGCGGCACCACCTGGCAGGTGGAGGTGACCGGCGGTGGCAGCTTCCACGCGCCCATTCTGGTCAACGCTGCCGGCGCCTGGGGCGATGAAGTGGCGGTGCAGGCGGGGCTGCGGCCGATCGGGTTGCAGCCGAAGCGGCGCACCGGCGTGATCATCGACCCGGCCCCCTGGCAGGTGGCGGACTGGCCGTTTGTGATGGCTGCGGATGGCGGTTGGTACTGCCGGCCGGAAGCGCGCACCCGGCTGATGGTGTCCCCGGCGGATGAAACGCCGATGCCGCCGCAGGATATCCAGCCGGACGAACTCGACATCGCCATCGCCATCGACAGCATGATGCAGGCGCTGGATATCAATGTCCGCCGGGTGGAGCGGAGCTGGGCCGGGCTGCGCACCTTTGCCCCGGATGGCAGCCTGGCGCTTGGCCAAGGGGCAGACGGCTATTTCTGGTGCGTGGGGCAGGGGGGCTACGGCATCCAGACCTCGGCGGCGGTTGGGCGGCTGATGGCGGATTTGGTCGCCGGCCGCGACCCGGGCTACGATGCTGATGTGCTCAGCCGGATCAACCCGCTGCGCTTTGGCGGCTAGTCCAGCGGCCGGGCCGCGCGCCGGCCCAGCCACCACCCTAGCAAGCCGCCGACGGGGGCTGCTGGCAGCAACAGCAGCCAGCCGATATGGGCGCCCTGGGCAACCAGGGACAGCCCGAGCGCGAGCATCAGCCCGCCTACGAGGGAGCCGAGGACGCCGGCATTGAGGCCGAGCATGATGATGTCTGATTTCTTGATCATATCGCTGGTTAGGATGGCTGGCATGCTTTGACAAGTCGGCACTGTCCCCTCTATACGCGCGCCACTGCCGGGAACGTGGACAGGCCTTAAGGGTCTGCGCCCGTCTGCGAAAGTCGTTCGCAGGCATACCGGTGCAACAAGTCGCAAGCTGCCTGACAGGGCGCGGCGACGCCGACAAGAAAGGACCGTGCGCATGACCAAGCGCGTGGAGAGTAAGTACAAGATTAATCGCCGTTTGGGCGTCAATCTTTGGGGCCGCCCGAAATCGCCGATCAGCAAGCGCGATTACGGCCCCGGCCAGCATGGCCAGCGCCGCAAGCAGAAGCCGACCGATTTCGGCATTCAGTTGATGGCGAAGCAGAAGCTGAAGGGCTATTACG
>CAITOL010000094.1 GCA_903893975.1 uncultured Rhodospirillales bacterium
GACACCATGGCGGAACGGGCGCTGCGCGATCAGCAGCCCTACGACGTCTGGGCCGAGCAGGGTCACCTGCAGGCCGAGGCGGGCAAGACGATCCGGCTGGATTTCGTTGCGGCGCGCCTCGGCGAGGTGGCGGCGGAGTATCGGGTCCGGGCGCTGGCCTATGACCGCTACAGCTACCGCAAGCTGGAGGATGAACTCGACGCCCAGGGCCTGACCCTGCCGCAGATCGAGCACCCCCAGGGCGGCCGGCGGCGGGCGTGGGCGAGCTGGAATTATCTCGGGCCGCTGTCCGATACCGCCGATCCCGGGTTGCCATGCGTGACCTACTGGATGAACGAATTGCAGGGGCTGGCCGGGCCGGATGTGTTCGTGACCCTCAACCCGACAATCGAGCCGCTCCCGGAGACCGTGTTGTTCGAGGGGCAGTTCAACCACCCGGCGTTCGATGCCACGGCGCTGCGGGCGCAGCGGGAGCTGTGGTCGCTGCAGGGGGTGCGGAGGACCTGGTTCGCCGGGGCCTGGTTCGGCGCCGGGTTCCATGAGGACGGGTTGCAGGCGGGGCTTGCGGTGGCCGAGGCGATCGGCGGGGTGCGGCGGCCATGGTCGGTGCCGGACGAATCCGGGCGGATTCACTTGCCGCCGCTGGCGCATCGGCGGGTGCGCGAGGCGGTGGGATGAAATCGGCGCTGTATCCTGGGCTGGTGACGCATGCGCGGACCCGGCCGCGGCGCCATGAACTGTCCTACCGGGTCTATATGATGCTGGTCGACCTCGATGAGTTGCCGGCGCTGGATGCGCGGTTCCGCTGGTTTTCGCGGGGGCGGTTCAATCTGCTGTCGTTCGATGCGCGCGACCATGGCGACGGGGTGACACCGCTGCGGGACTGGGTTCGGGCGCAGCTCAGCGCGGCCGGGATCGTGGCGGAGGGGGCGGTGCGGGTGCTGTGCTATCCGCGGGTGCTGGGCAGCGTGTTCAATCCGATCAGTGTGTTCTTCTGCCATGGCGCGGATGGGCAGCTGGCGGCGATGCTGTACGAGGTGAACAACACGTTCGGGCAGCGGCATGTCTATGCGATCGCGGTGGAGGACGCGCAGGCGCGGCCGATCCGGCAGAGTTGCGACAAGGCGCTGTATGTCTCGCCGTTCATGGGGATGGACATGCGCTACGATTTCGTGGTGCGGCCGCCCGCCGCGGAGGTGGCGGTGACGGTGCGGGGGAGCGATGCGGAGGGGATTCTGATCGTGGCGAATTTCGCCGGGCGGCGGCGGGAATTGTCGGACCGGGCGCTGCTGGGGGTGTTTTTTCGATATCCGTTGCTGGCGTTGAAGGTGGTGGCGGGGATCCATTGGGAGGCGTTGAAGCTGGTGCTGAAGGGGGTCAGGCTGACGCGGCGGCCGGCGTAGTTGATCATGGGGCCAATCCGGTTGAAGCTGGGGGAAATCACGCTTCCGGAGGATGTCATGGCTGGTTTCATTCTGCCCTCGACGACGTTGCAGGCGGCCGGGTTGCGCGACGAGCAGATCGGGCGGCTGGCGAGTTTGATCGAGAGGCATATTGCGGAGGAGCGGTATCCGGGGTGCCAGATCGCGATCGCGCGGCATGGCAAGCTTGCGCATGTCCAGACCTTCGGCAGCGCGACGGCGGGCAAGAAGGCGAAGGACGACACGTTGTGGCTGTTGTTTTCGAATACCAAAGTCGTGACGGCGGGGGCGCTGTGGGTGCTGGCGGAGCAGGGGGCGTTCCGGTTTACGGATCGGGTGAGCGATCATGTTCCGGAGTTCGCGCGCAACGGCAAGAAAGACATCACGATTCTTGAAGTGATGACGCATCGGGGCGGGTATCCGCGGGCGGAGACGCCGTCGAGCGTGTGGACGGATCATGGATTGATGAAGGAAGTTGTTTGCAACTATCCACTGGAATTCACGCCCGGCTCGAAGCTGTTCTATCACGGGGCTACCGCGCATTGGACGGCGGCGGTGCTGATCGAGGCGGTGACGGGGAAGGATTTCCGAGAGGTGATCCGCGAGACGGTGACGGAGAAGCTCGGGCTCGGGGACGAGATCGTGGTTGGGATGACGGGGAAGAAGCAACTCGCGCGGGCGGCGGATATGCATGAGCCGGCGGAGGGGGGCAACGTGTTGATTGCGAACAACAATACCGAGGAGTTCCGGCGGGCGGGGGTGCCTGGCGGGGGCGGCTATGCGACGGCGCGGGGGATGGTGGCGTTCTATCAGATGATGCTGGCCGGGGGGGAATTGGCGGGCAAGCGGGTGGTGGGGCGGCGAGTGCTGGAATATGCGATCCGGAACTGGACCGGCGACATGGTAGACGAGAATATGGGGATGCCGATGCATCGGGGGATCGGGCCGCATCTGCGTGGGACGACGCCGGGGATTCGGGGATTGGGGAGTTTCGCCTCGTCGCGGACGTTCGGGCATGGCGGGGCGGGGAATTCGTATTGCTGGGCCGACCCGGACTCCGGCGTGTCGTTCGCGTATTTGACGAATTGCCGTATTCCGGACCCGTGGCACATGGCGCGGTTGGATCTGGTGAGCAATTTCGTGCATTCGGCGATTGTGTAGACCCGAGTTGGGATGACTGTTTTTATCGTGGAACAATAAGGGCGTGCGGGGATAGCGGCGGTCAGAGCGGCAAAAATCGGAGGCCGAGCGGGCTCTGGGCGAGGCTGGGTTCAGTGGGCGCCGGCGGGCTTGGCGGGGGCGCGCTGACACGGGGCTTCGGCGGACGCGGCGGTCGAGGGTGGCTTCGCGGCGCGGCTGGGGGGCGCGGCGGCAGAGGGACC
>CAITOL010000095.1 GCA_903893975.1 uncultured Rhodospirillales bacterium
ATTCTGGACGGGATCAGCCTGAATGTCAGCGCCGGGGAAATTGTCTGCTTCGTCGGGCCGAGCGGCACCGGGAAATCCACCTTGTTGCGGTGCATAAACGGCTTGGAAGATATCCAAGGTGGGCGCATCAGCTTTGAGGGTCAGGCGGTGCAGGGCAATCCCGGCGCCATCCGTGCCGTGCGCAAGCGCGTTGGCATGATCTTTCAGCACTTCAACCTCTACCCGCACCTGACCGCGTTGCAGAACGTGATGCTGGCGCCGGTGGTGGTGCATAAGGAACCTAAGGCGGAGGTGGAAGCCCGCGCCCGCGCCTTGTTTGACAAGGTGCGGCTGGCGCATCGTATCAATGCCTATCCGTCGGAAATGTCCGGCGGGGAACAGCAACGCGTCGCCATTGCCCGCGCGCTGTGCACCAACCCGCATCTGCTGATGTTCGATGAGCCAACCTCGGCGCTGGACCCGGAAACGGTGGGCGATGTGCTGACAGTGATGCGCGACCTCGCGCTCGAAGGTCGCACGATGCTGGTGGTGACGCATGAAATCCGCTTTGCCGCTGATGTTGGCACCCGCATGGTGTTCATGGACCAGGGCCGCATTGTCGAACAGGGCGACCCGCGCGCCATGGTCGCCGGGGCGCAGACGGAGCGGGCGCGCAAATTCCTTGGCACGATCCACGGCTGATGGCCGCGCGCCCTAAACTCCTCGCCCCGCGCGCCACCGGCCAGCAGGTCTATGACGATCTGCACGGGCAGATTGTGCGCGGGCAGTTGCGGCCGGGTGATGCGCTGACCGAAACCAAGGTTGGCGATGCCTATGGGCTGAGCCGGACGCCGGTGCGCGAGGTGTTCTGGCGCCTGTCCGAAGAAGGGTTTCTGCGGGTGATCCCGCAGGTTGGCACCTTTGTGGCGCCGATCAGCGTGCCGGCGGTTTATGATGCGCAGTTCGTGCGGGAAACGCTGGAGGGCCGGGCGGTGGCCGATGCGGCGCGGGCGGCGGGCAAGCCGGAGGTGGCGGCGCTCAACGGCCTGCTGGCCGAGCAGCGTGCGGCCATTGCGGCGGCGGATTTCGTGCGGTTTTTTGCGTTGGATGAGCAGATGCACCGCCAGTTGATGTTGCTCGCTGGGCGGCCGACGGTGTGGCAGGTGATTGCCGGGGCCAAGGCGCAGCTGGACCGGGTGCGGTTTCTGTCGCTGGAACAGGGCACCTGGCCGGCGATGATTTTGCAGCAGCATGCCCAGATTATCGATTGCGTCGCCCGGCATGACAGCGCGGGCGCGGTGGAGGTGATGACGGCGCATTTGCGCACCGCCTTTGCCGCCATTGAGCGCATTGCCGCGACGCATCCGGATTTTTTCGAACAAGCCGCCCCCGAGTGGAATGCCCGACCGGCATAAAGGAGCCTGACGATGGAACAGACATGGCGCTGGTGGGGGCCGAAAGACCTGATCAGACTGGCGCATATCCGCCAGGCCGGGGCGACCGGCATTGTGACGGCGCTGCATGATATTCCCTATGGCGAAACCTGGTCGGCGGAGGCAATTGCCGAGCGTAAGGCGATGATTACCGCCGATGCCAGCCTCGGGCTGCGGTGGAGCGTAGTGGAAAGCGTGCCGGTGCATGAGGATATCAAGCGCCGCACTGGGGATTGGCAGGGGTTGTACGACCGCTATTGCCAGACGCTGCGCAATCTCGGCCGTGCCGGGGTCGATACGGTCTGCTATAATTTCATGCCGGTGCTGGACTGGACCCGCACGGAATTGCGCCATCCTTTGCCCGGCGGTGGCAATGCGCTGCGCTATAACGCGCATGAGTTTGCCGCCTTTGAGTGCCATATGCTGCGCCGGCCAGGGGCGGAGGCGGATTACCCGGATGCGGTGCTGACGACGGCGAAGGCGTGGTTCGACGCGTCGTCCGAATCCGACCGTGCGCGGCTGCTGACCAGCATCATGGCGGGCCTGCCCGGTGCGTTCGACCGCTATGACATCGAGGGCTTGCGCCGGATGTTGCAGAGCTATGCCGAGATTGACCGCGACGCGCTGCGGGACAATCTGGTGGCGTTTCTGCGCGCCATCGTGCCAGCGGCGGAGGAGGCGGGGGTGCGGCTGTGCATCCACCCCGATGATCCGCCGCGGGCGCTGCTTGGGCTGTCGCGGATCTGCTCCAGCGCCGAGGATATCGGGTTTATTCTGGATGCGGTGCCGTCGGCGGCCAATGGGTTGACCTTGTGCACCGGCTCGCTTGGTGCAGGCGTGCATAACGATGTGCCGGCGATTGCCGCGCGCTATGCCGACCGGATTTCGTTTGTGCATCTGCGCAATGTTGCCAAGGAGCCGGATGGCTCGTTCATGGAAGCCGACCATCTCGGTGGCGATACCGATATGGTCGCGGTGGTCGATGTGCTGCTGCGCGAGCAGGCCCGGCGGAAGGCGGCGGGGGAGGCGAACTGGCGGTTGCCGTTCCGCCCGGACCATGGCCATGAATTGCTGGATGATGTGGGCAAGGCGACCCATCCGGGCTACCCCGCCATTGGCCGGTTGCGCGGGCTGGCGGAAATTCGCGGGGTGATGACAGCGCTGGCGTGGCAGAACGGCCTGGCGCTGTGATGGGGCGGCTGAGTAACGCCACGCTGGGCCGCTTGCCCAGCGCCATTGCCCGGCCGGGCTATGACCGAGCGGTGCTGGGGCAGGGGATCGTGCATCTCGGGCTTGGAGCGTTTCATCGCGCGCATCAGGCGGCCTATACCGAGGCGGTGTTGCAGGCCGGGGACCGGCGCTGGGGCATTACGGCGGCGAGCCTGCGCAGCACCGATACGCGCGATGCGCTGGCGCCGCAGGATGGGCTTTATACGCTGGAACAGCGCGGCCAGACCGACCAGTTGGCGGTGCTCGGCGCGGTGACGCAGGTGTTGGTGGCGCCGGAAAATCCGGCGGCGTTGATTGCCGCCATGGCGCGGCCGGAAACGGCCATTGTCAGCCTGACGGTGACGGAAAAAGCCTATGCCCGCGATCCGGCCAGCGGCGCGTTGGATGAAGCCGATGCGGGTATTCGCCACGATCTGGGCCATTTGCACGCGCCGCGCACGCCGTTCGGGTTTCTGACCGCGGCCATTCGCGCGCGCCGGCTGGCGGGGTTGCCGCCGTTTACCGTGCTGTGCTGCGACAATCTGCCCAGCAATGGCCGCACGGTGCATGCGCTGCTCAGCCGCTTTGCAGGCTTGGTGGACGCGGATCTCGGTGCTTACGTCGCCGGGGAAGTGGCCTGCCCGGATACGATGGTGGACCGCATCGTGCCGGCGACCACCGCCGAGGATCGCGCCCGGATTGAGGCGGCGCTGGGGCTGCGCGATGCCTGGCCGGTGACGGGGGAGCCGTTCAGCCAATGGGTGATCGAGGACCATTTCACCGCCGGGCGGCCGGAATGGGAGCGCGCCGGCGCGATGCTGGTGAGCGAGGTGGCGCCGTTTGAGGCGATGAAGTTGCGGTTGCTCAACGGTAGCCACTCGGCGATTGCCTATCTCGGCTATCTCGCCGGCTATGAGACGGTGGCCGAGGCGATGGCCGATCCGGGGATGGCCGGGTTCGTTGCCCGGTTGATGGAGCGCACCACGCCCACGGTGCATCTGCCGCCGGGGGTGGATCTGGCGGCCTATAGAGCGTCGTTGCTGGAGCGGTTTCGTAACCCGGCGCTGCGCCATCGCACCTGGCAGATTGCCATGGATGGCAGCCAGAAATTGCCGCAGCGTCTGCTAGACCCGGTGCGGGCGCTGCTGGCGCAGGGACTGCCGATTGATTGCCACGCTTTGGCGGTGGCGGGTTGGATGCGCTACGCGGCAGGGGTGGATGAGCGCGGCCAGGCGATCGACGTACGCGACCCGCTGGCAGTGGAGTTGGCGCGGCGGGCGACGGCTGGCCGGGCGGCGGAGCAACTGGCGCCAGCCTTGCTGGATATGCACGCGATTTTTGGCGACCTCGGCACCCATCCCGGCTTCCGCGCCGCCGTGACGGCGGCGCTTGGCCGGTTGATCGCTGTGGGGGCCAAACAGGCGGTGCTCGGTTAGCTCAGACGATGCGCTGGGTGCGGGCATAGGCCATGTAAAGCTCGGCCGCTTTGCGGCCGAGCGGCCCGGGTTGCAGCGAGCGGCCTTCGTAGCCCACCACCGGCTGCACCTTGCCGGCGTTGCCGGTGGTGAATAATTCGTCTGCCGTGTCGAGCTCCGACGGGTGTACGGTGCGTTCCTGCACCTCTACCCCCGCATCGCGCAGCAGTTGGATGGTGCGGTTGCGGGTGACGCCGGCGAGGAAGGTGCCGTTGGGCACCGGCGTGACCACCTTGCCGCCAATGCCGAGGAAGATGTTGGAGCTACAGGTTTCTGCCACATTGCCCAGCGCATCGAGCACCACGCCGTTGACGAAGCCGCGTGCCTGCATTTCCGCCACGCCGCGGGCGGAGTTGGGGTAGAGCGCGGAGGCTTTGGCGTTGGTGGGCGCGCTTTCCGGCGTTGGCCGGCGGATGCTGCGGCAGAGGCCGAGGGTGAGGTTCGTCGCCGTGGGCATGGGGGAGATGTAGATGCACAGCAGAAATTCGCAGCTATCGCCATCGACGGAAATCGGCCCGTGCCCGCCTTTGGTGGCCCAGAACATCGGCCGGACATAGAGTTCCGCATCCGGCCCGAAGCGGCGGATGCCTTCATGCATCAGCGCCAGGATTTCTGTGGGCGTCTGCTTCGGGTTCAGCCCGAGATTGCGCGCCGACTGCACGGCGCGGGCGGCGTGCTGATCCAGATCTGGCGCGCAGCCGCCGAACGACCGCCCGCCGTCGAAAATGATCGAGCCCAACCACATCGCATGGTCGCGTGGCCCCAACACAGCCGGGTTGCCTTCGTGCCAGGTACCGTTCCAGAAAGTCAGCGTGTCCATGCTCGTCCTCGTGATGCGTTGGAATATTATGCTAACCCGGCAGCCGAGTGCTGCGCGCCCGGCGCCGATGCGCGGCAGCCGCGCAATCGCCGCATGTGAAGGACCCAAGCCATGATCGACCCGGCCAAATCGTGCATTCTGTTGACCGGCGCCGCGGGCGAAATCGGCACCGCTTTGCGCCTGGGCTTGCGGCCGCAGTATCACCATTTGCTGCTGACCGACCGGCGGCCGGTTGCCGATCTGGCCAGCAATGAGCGCTTCGTGCAGGCCGATATCGCCGACCGTGATGCGCTGGCGGCGATGATGCAGGGGGTGGAGGCGGTGGTGCATATGACCGGGGTGCCGGCGGAGCACACGCTGGAGGATTTGTTCCGCATCAACGCGCGCGGCGTGTTCGATGTGTTCGAGGTCGCGCGGCTGGCCGGGGTGAAGCGGATTGTGTTTGCCTCATCAAACCACGCCTTTGGCTGCTACCCGTTGACCACCCCGGTGACGCCGGATGCGCCGCCGCGCCCGGATAGTTTTTACGGCGTGTTCAAGGTGATGGGGGAGACGATGCTGCGGTACTACCACGACCGGCATGGCATTGCCTCGGTGTCGCTGCGCATTGGCACGTTCCGGCCGCAGCCGATCGACCAACGCTCGCTGGCCAGTTGGCTCAGCCCGCGCGATGCGGTGCAGTTGGTGGATCGGAGCTTGCGGCATCCGGCGCCGGGCTGTCTGGTGATTAATGCCTATTCCGGCAATACGCGGCTGAAAGTGCGTGACCCGAACTGGGAGTTTCTCGGCTATCGTCCGCAGGATGATGCCGAGCGGTATGTTGAGGCGTTACGGGCGCAGGGCGTGGATGTGGACGGGCCGTGGGAGTGGCGCGAGCATGGCGGTGCGTTTGTGCATCAGCCGGAAAAGCCCACCGGCTAAACTGCCTGGCCGGCGCAGAAGCCGCTGGACCAGGCCCATTGGAAATTATAGCCGCCGAGCCAGCCGGTGACGTCCACGGCCTCCCCAATCACGAACAGGCCGGGCACCGCTTTGGCTTGCAGGGTGCGTTGCGATAGCCCGGCGGTATCGACCCCGCCGCTTGTGACTTCGGCCTTGCCGTAGCCCTCGGAGCCTGATGGCCGCAGCGTCCAGGTTTTCAGCCGCGCGGCGAGGTCCGCGAGGGTTTTGCTGCGCCGCTCCGCCATCACGCCATCGCCGGCTTGCGCGGCCAGGGCCACGGCGAGGCGTTGCGGCAGGAATTCGCCGAGCACATTGCGCAACTCGGCCTTGGGGCGGGTGTGCTTGCGGGCGATCAGTTCCGCCCCCGCATTGACCCCCGGCAGCAAATCCAGCGTGATTTCCGCCCCTGGCTGCCAGTAGGACGAGATTTGCAGGATCGCCGGGCCGGACAGGCCGCGATGGGTGAACAAAGCAGCCTCGGCGAAGGTTTTGCGCGCGCAGCGGGCCAGCACTGGCAGCGACACGCCGGCGAGGCCTTGCATGAGCGCCAGATCATCGCCGGCAAAGGCGAGCGGCACCAGAGCGGGGCGGCATTCGGTGACGGCAAGGCCGAAGCGGGCGGCGATGTCGTGCGAGAGGCCGGTGGCGCCCATTTTCGGGATCGACAGCCCGCCGGTTGCCAGCACCAAAGCGGGGGCGGTGAAGCGGCCGTGGTCGGTATCCACCTGGAAGGCGTCGGTGCGGCTGACGGTTTGCACCCGGTGCTGGGTGCGGATATCCACCCCGCCGACGGCGCATTCGGCCAGCAGCATCTGCACCACCTGGCGCGCCGAGCCGTCGCAGAACAGTTGGCCGAGGGTTTTTTCGTGCCAGGCGATGTTGTGCTTGTCGATCAGCGCCAGGAAATCGTGCTGGGTGTAGCGGGCCAGAGCGGCCTTGGCGAAATGCGGGTTGCCGGAGAGGAAGCGGTCCGCGGCGGCTTCCAGATTGGTGAAGTTGCAGCGCCCGCCACCGGAAATCAGGATTTTCTTGCCGGCTTCGTCGGCGTGGTCCAGCAGCAGCACCCGCCGGCCGCGCTGCCCGGCCGTCATGGCACACATGAGGCCGGCGGCGCCGGCGCCGAGGACGATGACATCGAAGGTTTGAGCGTTCATGCGCTTTGGTAGCGCAATCGGGCGTGGGGGGAGAAATGATTATTTATGGGAGGAAGGTCTTCTTTGTTTGAAAACAAAGAAGCAAAAAAACTTTTTGACAACCTTGCCGTTGGCGTACTCTACCCGGTGAGAGTAGGCCGTAGGCTAGGAAGAGATGAAGTTTTTTTGGTTCTTTTTGTTCACAAAAAGAACAGCTTAACCCTTAAATCGCCGCCGCATGCCGCGTCGCCCCCGCTTGCAGATAGGTATCAAACGTCGCCGCCACGGCGCGCACGAAGGCCCGGCCTTCGCGGGTGACATCGATGGTGCCGTTGCGCATCCGCACCAGCCCGTCGCGCGCCAGATCCTCCAGCCCTGGGGTGGCGGAGTTCAGCACATCCGGGTTGAAGCCGTGTGCGGTGGCGACGTCTGGCACGTTGACGGTGAAGTGGCACATCAACTGCTCGATCACATCGCGGCGCAGCCGATCTTCCGGGGTAAGCCCGACGCCGCGGGCCACGGGCAGCTTGCCGTTGCGGATGGCGTCGCGCCATTTCGGCACCGAGGTTTCGTTTTGAATGTAGCCTTGCGGCAGCGAGCCGATGGAGGAGGCGCCGAGGCCGATCAGCACCGGGGCGTCGTCGGTGGTGTAGCCCTGGAAGTTGCGGCGCAGCCCGGCGGTGCGGGCGGCGATGGCCATCTGGTCTTCCGGGCGGGCGAAATGATCCAGGCCGATGGCCTGATAGCCGGCATGGCCGATCACCTGTTCCGCCACCTCGCGCTGGGCGAAGCGGGCGGCGGGGCCGGGCAGGGCGGCTTCGGGGATCAGCGATTGGTGTTTTTTCATCCACGGCACATGGGCGTAGCCGAAGACCGCGATGCGGTCTGGCTCGATCACCAGGGCGGTGTCAGCGGTTTCGGCGACACTTTCGGTGGTCTGATGCGGCAGGCCGTAAATCAGGTCCAGGTTCAGCGACGTCACGCCCACCGAACGCAGGCGGCTGGCGCAGCTGGCGGTGGTTTCAAACGATTGTTCGCGCCCGATGGCTTTTTGCACGACCGGATCGAAATCCTGCACCCCGAGGCTGGCGCGACGGACACCCATGGTGCGGATGGCGTCGAGCGCGCCATCGGAAAGTTGGCGCGGATCGACCTCGACGGCGATTTCGGTGTCGGCTTCGAAGGCGAATCGGCTGCGCAGTTTGTCGGAAATCGCCACCATGCAATCCGGCGGCAGCACTGTGGGCGTGCCGCCGCCCCAGTGCACATGCGCCACCGGCAGGCGCTGGCCGATGGCGTCCGCGATCAGGTCGATTTCCTGCAGCAGCGTCTGCGTATAGCCGCGCAAGGGCTGGTCCTGCCGGGCAACGGTGGTGTTACAGCCGCAGAACAGGCACAGCGAGGCGCAGAACGGCACGTGCAGGTAGAGCGACAGCTTGGTGCCGCTTTCCAACTGCGCCAGCCAGGCGCGGTACGGTGCGTCCTCCGCCATCGCCATGAAATGCGGCGCGGTGGGGTAGGAGGTGTAGCGCGGGACGCGGCGATCATATTTCGCCAGAAGATCATCAAGGGTCATGCGCGGCAGATTTCCTACCCGCGCCCCGTCGCGCATTGATCTATGTCATATGAGCGATCAGACCGCCGTCCAACCGCCGTCGATCAGCAGTGAGGTGCCGGTCATCAGCGCTGCGGCGTCGGAGGCGAGGAACACCACCGCGCCCATCAGGTCTTCCACCGTGCCGAGGCGACCGAGCTTGATGTTGCCGAGCACCCGGGCGCGGAATGCCGGGTCGGCCAGGAAGGGCGCGGTCATCGGGGTTTCAATGAAGGTGGGGCAGAGCGTGTTGGAGCGGATGCCGTGCGGTGCGAGGTCCAGCGCCATCGCTTTGTTCAGCCCTTCGAGCGCGAATTTGGAGGCGCAATAGAGGCTGCGGCCCTCGCCGCCGACATGGCCCATCTGGGAGGAGATGTGGATGATCGCGCCGCCACGGCCGGCGGCGATCATGCCCTTGGCCACGGTTTGCGCGGCGAAGAAGGCGGCCCGCAGGTTGAGGCCGAGCAC
Organism: uncultured Rhodospirillales bacterium; assembly: GCA_903893975.1. Classification (GTDB taxonomy): domain Bacteria; phylum Pseudomonadota; class Alphaproteobacteria; order Acetobacterales; family Acetobacteraceae; genus CAITOL01. The sequence goes on from CAITOL010000095.1 coordinate 9,054, forward strand.
GGCGTCGTAATCGGCTTCTGAGACGTCGGTGAACGGCATGGGCCGGTTGGTGCCGGCGTTGTTGACGAACACGTCGAAGGCCGGCCGGGCGTTGAGGGCGGCGGTGACGGCGGCGGTGTTCTGCACGTCCAGCACCAGGGCTTCGGCTTGTTCGCCGCGGGCGCGGATGGCGGCGGCGGCGGCTTCGATTTCGTCCGCCGTGCGGGCCGCGAGGGTGACTGCGGCCCCGGCGGCGGCGAGGGCGGCGGAGAGTGCGAGGCCGATGCCGCGCCCGGCGCCGGTGACCAGCGCCCGTTTGCCGGCGAGCGAGAAGGAGGGGGTGACGGGGAGCATGCGGTTAATCCGCCGCCGTGGCGTAGGGGATGTTGCGCCCGCCATAGCGGCGCACGCGCAGATTGGCCTGTTCGGCATGGCCGGCGAAGCCTTCGAGCATGCAGAGGCGGGAGCAGTATTCGCCGATCATCGCCGAGGCTTCGTCGGTCAGCACCCGTTGATAGGTGACGGTCTTGAGGAACTTGCCGACCCAGAGCCCGCCAGTGTAGCGCGCCGCCTGCTTGGTGGGCAGGGTGTGGTTGGTGCCGATGACTTTGTCGCCGAAGGAGACATTGGTGCGCGGGCCGAGGAAGAGGGCGCCGTAATTGGTCATGTGGCGCAGGAAATAATCATCGTCCTGCGTCATGACCTGCACGTGTTCGGAGGCGATGCGATTGGCTTCGGCGAGCATTTCCTCCCGCGTGTCACATACGATCACCTCGCCGTAATCGCGCCAGGCCTGGGCGGCGATGGCGGCGGTGGGCAGGATGGTGAGCAGCCGTTCGATTTCGGCCATCGTCGCCCGCGCCAGTTTTTCGGAGGTGGTCAGCAGGATCGCCGGCGAGTTCGGGCCGTGTTCGGCCTGGCCGAGCAGGTCGGTGGCGCACATTTCACCGTCTACCGTGTCATCGGCGATGACCAGGGTTTCGGTGGGGCCGGCGAACAGGTCGATGCCGACTTTGCCGTAAAGCTGCCGCTTGGCTTCCGCCACGAAGGCGTTGCCGGGGCCGACCAGCATGTCCACGGGTTCGATGGTTTCCGTGCCCAGCGCCATGGCGCCGACGGCCTGCACGCCGCCGAGGCAGTAGATGACCTGCGCGCCGGCCAGATGCTGGGCGGCGACGATGGCGGGTGCGGGTTTGCCGTGGTAGGGCGGGGCGCAGGTGACGATGCGCGGCACCCCGGCGACGCCGGCGGTGATGACCGACATATGCGCCGAGGCGAGCAGCGGATACTTGCCGCCTGGCACGTAGCAGCCGACCGAGTTGACCGGGATGTTTTTATGCCCGAGCACGATGCCGGGCAGGGTTTCGACCTCGATATCCTGTAGCGCCGCGCGCTGGTGCTGGGCGAAGTTGCGCACCTGATCCTGGGCGAAGCGGATATCGTCCAGATCTCGCGCCGAGAGTTCGGACAGGCAGTCGCGGATTTCCTGGTCGGTCAGGCGGTAATCCGTGCGGTCCCAATTGTCGAACTTCACCGACATGTCGCGCAACGCCGCGTCGCCACGGCTGCGGATATCGTCGAGCAGGCCTTCGACGATGCCGCGCACCTTGGCATCGTCTTCGGCGCGTTCGGTTTGCGGTTTGGCTTGCTTCAACTGTCGGATCATGGGGCTCTCTGTCAGGATGGGGTCACGCCGAGATAGGTGCGATCATCCGACCAGCGGCCGGGGATCGAGCCTTTCACGCTCTTGTATGGGCCGATCTTGCTGGGGTCTAGCCGTTCGGTGGCGGCGAAATCCGCTTCCCACGCCGTGATGCCGAAACCGGGGGCCGGGCGGGCATAGCCGTCGGTGAAGGCTTCGATGGTTTGGGCGGTGTGGCGTTCCACCCGGATCAGGCCGGGTGGCACGGCGAAGCCATCGAGGCAGGCATAGCCCAGCACGCTGTCGGTGCGGTTTTGGTAGTGGCCCTGGCCGTTGACGATGCCGCCTTCGAGCAGGAACGCGATATCGGCCGTGGGCACGTGCGGCAGCGACGCGTGGCAGGCGGCCGCGGCGGCCGTGCCGATGGCGTCCAGATCCAGCCCGGCGATGGTTTGGCGAATGCCGTGAAACACCACTTGCCGGGCGATCTGCTCGCGCGCCACCGCGTCGCCGCGGATATGCGGCCAGGCGGCGGCGCGCAGCAAGGCGGTGATCTGGTCGAGGTCTTTGTGCATTTGCAGCACCGGGCCGCCATCGAGCCGGATGCCGCTATCGCCGACCAGCACCACATCGACCGCATCGCCGTCGCGCGGAATGGCCAGCGCCAGGGTGCAGCACATGCGCCCGCCCCAGTTGGCGGGGTCCGGGGTGACGCCGTGCCGGGCATAGGCGGCGCGCAAGGCGGCGGTGAGCGCCGGCACGACTGCTTCGGCCGCCGGGGCGTCGGTGGCGAACAGCGTGGTGAGGGCGTGGGCGACCACGCGGGCGGCGTAGCGGCCGGCGAGCATGCCATCGTAACGCGTGCCGTTGCGGTCGGTGACACCGTCGATCACCGCATAGGCACGGCCGGGCAAAATCACCAGGGCGTCTTCGTTGGTGTGCGGATGGGCCGGTTCGCGCGCCTCGGAAAACGCCTCGATGCGCATCAGCGGGCTGCCGCCATGTCCTTCCAGCGGGCGATCCAGGCGGTGCGGTTCTGGGCGACGGCGCGGATGTCGTAATTCACCAGTTTCACCTGGGTGATCGGCTTGGCGCCGCCGCCGCCGGCCACATCGGTGCGCACGGCGCGCCGGCCCATCTGCTGCACGACGATTTCCTGCACCGGCTTGGTCAGCAGCCAGTCGATGAAGCGTTTGCCGTTCTCGGCATTCGGGGCGCCTTTGGCCAGCGCCATGCCGTCGGCGACGGTGGAGGTGCCGTCCTCGGGATAGAGGATCTTCACCGGGCCGCCGCCTTTGACGTAGTCCAGCGCATCATCTTCGAGCGCGATGCCGATTTTGGCCTCCCCATCATTGACCAGCCGCGAGACCAGGCCGGAGCTTTCGGCCAGTTGCATGTTGCCGAGGATGTGCTTGTAGATGTCCCAGCCCGGCTCGCCATAGGCAGTGATGACGGTGGCGAATTGCTGGAACGATGAGCCGGAGCTATCGGCGCGGGCGGACGCGATCTGACCTTTCCATTTCGGGTCCGCCAGGTCTTTCCAGGTTTTCGGCTCCTCACCGGGCTTCACCAGATTGGTGTTGGCGACGAAGATGGCCAGAATGCCGCTGAACGGTTGCCATTCCGGGCTGATTTTATAGGCCGGCAGCAGGATGGCGTTATCTTTCGGGGTATAGGGGGTCAGGATGTCCTTGTTGGCTTCCAGCACCTCGCCACCGATGCTCCAGATGACATCGACCTTTGGCGCGCCGAGTTCGGCCCGCGCGCGGCGCATGACGTCTGACGAGCCGGCGATCACGGTTTCGACCTGAATGCCGGTTTCCTTGGTGAATTGCGTGGTCAGCGCATCCACCAGCACCTGCTTGGCGGCGGTGTAGACCACAACTTTCTGCGCCTGGGCGGCGCCGGCCAGCAGCATCACGGTGATGGCGGCAAAGATGGCTTTTTTCATTGGGACCCTCCGATGCCATAGCCTAATGTGGATGCGCGGCGCGGGGAAGGTCTGCTTGCGTGCTGGGATG
>CAITOL010000096.1 GCA_903893975.1 uncultured Rhodospirillales bacterium
ACCTCCAAGGTCCGCCTCGGCGCGATGAGCCCGGCCCTGGCCACCGCCGACACCTCCAAGGTTCGCCTCGGTGCGATGAGCCCGGCCCTGGCCACCGCCGACACCTCCAAGGTTCGCCTCGGTGCGATGAGCCCGGCGCTGGCCAACGCCGACGCCTCCAAGGTCCGCCTCGGCGCGATGAGCCCGGCGCTCACCACCGCCGACACCTCCAAGGTTCGCCTCGGCGCGATGAGCCCGGCACTGGCCACCGCCGACACCTCCAAGGTTCGCCTCGGTGCGATGAGCCCGGCCCTGGCCACCGCCGACACCTCCAAAGTCCGCCTCGGCGCGATGAGCCCGGCGCTCACCACCGCCGACGCCTCCAAAGTCCGCCTCGGCGCGATGAGCCCGGCGCTCACCACCGCCGACACCTCCAAAGTCCGTCTCGGCGCGATGAGCCCGGCCCTGGCGACCGCCGACGCCTCCAAAGTCCGCCTCGGCGCGATGAGCCCGGCGCTGGCCACCGCCGATACCTCCAAGGTCCGCCTCGGCGCCATGAGCCCGGCGCTGGCGACCGCCGACACCTCCAAGGTCCGTCTCGGCGCGATGAGCCCGGCTCTGGCCACCGCCGATGCTGGCAAGGTTCGCTTGGGCGCCATGAGCCCGGCGCTCTGATCGGCTTTCCTTTCGCTTACATTTCATCATACTGCACGAAGCCGGGGCTCGTCCCGGCTTCGATGCGTTCAGCCGCTTGCCGGCCGGGCGCAGGAGAGTGCCATGCCGTCTGACGTCGCGCCCACGCCCGCCGACCTCCGCCCCGCCGCCGTGCCGCGGATCGTCTTCAATCGCTTCATTCCCACCGCCCGCTACCCGCAGCGTGCGGATCGCTCCGCCGCAGGCTCGTTGCCGACGCGGGCGTTTCGCTACTGCGAACCGGTGGTGACCGCATCGGCCTTTGGCTATTACGTCTTCCCGCCGATGGCCTTCAGCCTGCGCTGGGATGGCAGCGCGATCCACTGGACCTATCCCGGCGCTGAAGGCTGGTCCTTGCTCACCGCGGTGCAATTCCCCAACTTCGCCGCCGCTTTCGACGCCGACGCGCCTGAGGGCATCAAGGGCTTTTCCCCGCCCTTTCTGGGTGCCCTGCAAGAACCTGGGCACGTGCAAATGTGAAGCGGCATCGTCGCCCGCACCGCCCCTGGCTGGTCCACCCTGGTGCGCGCCCCCGCCAATCTGCCGCGCAAAGCGGGGATCGAGCAGTATGAGGGCATTATCGAAACCGACCGCTGGTTCGGCCCGCTGCTGACCAATTTCCGGATCACCCGCACCGATATCCCCATCGAGTTCGATCCGAATTACCCGCTCATTCAAGTGCAGCCGCTGCCGCGTGAGGCGTTGGACGAGCCGGGGCTGAATAACTACGAGCTCGTGCCCGATCCCAGCGGGCTGCGGCCCGAGGATTGGGACGACTATTACGACACCGTCGTCCGCCCGAACGTGCAGGAAAACCGTCCGCGCGGCCAATATGCCGCCGCGGCCCGCAAGCGCCGCAAAGCGGAGGACGGCGGCTGAAGCCGCCGTCCGTCACGTCTTAGAAATACGGCGCCAGATTACGACGGATACGATCCAGGATCGCCTCCCCCGCCGCTGGCGGCACGAAGCTCTGTCCGGTGATCATTTCAAACGCGCGGATATACACCGCCGAGGTTGCCACGATCATCTCGGCCGGAATTTCCGGGATCGGGTCCTTATACGGATCGCACCGCGCGGCCACCCAGTTGCGCACGAAGTCCTTATCGAAGCTGTCCGGCTTTTCCCCGGCGGCAAACCGCGCCGGATAGCTGTCCGCCATCCAGTAGCGGCTGCTATCCGGAGTATGGATTTCGTCCGCCAGCACAATCCGGCCGCTGGCATCGGTGCCAAATTCGTATTTGGTATCCACCAGGATCAACCCACGCTCTGCCGCCATCGCCTGGCCACGGGCAAACAGCGCCAGCGCGTAGCCGGAAACCGTCTCCCACTGCGCCGCCGTCAGCAGGCCGCGCTCGACAATCTCCGCCGCCGTCAGCGGCGCATCATGCCCGCCATCAAACTCCTTGCTGGTCGGGGTGATGATCGGCTGCGCGAGCTTCTCATTGTCCCGCAAACCGTCCGGCAAGGTCACGCCGTACATCGTCCGCGCCCCGGCCTTGTACATCGGCAAAATCGAGGTGCCGGTGGTGCCGGCCAGATAGCCGCGCACCACAATCTCCACCGGCAGAATCGTCAGCAACTGGCCGATCACCACATTCGGGTCCGGATAGGCCAGCACGTGGTTCGGGCAGATATCGCCGGTGGCCTCGAACCAGAAGCGCGCGGTTTGCGTCAGCACCTGCCCCTTGCCGGGGATCGCCGCCAGCGCCCGATCGAACGCGCTGATCCGGTCGGTGGAGATCAGAATGCGCCGCCCGTCCGGCAAGTCATAATTATCCCGCACCTTGCCGCGATAATGCTTCGGCAGTTCGGGGATGGTGGCGTCCGCCAGAACCTGCATCACTTGCGCACCGCATCCACGCTCCACGGCCCCGGCCCGGCCGCGGCGATATAGAGGAACACGAAGCAGAACAGGATCGCCGCCTCACCGCCATTCAACAGCGGGAAAAACGCCCGGCTATTATGTGCCAGAAAATACGCCACCGCCATTTCCCCGGACAGGATGAACGCCACCGGCACGCTGAACAGGCCAAGCGCCAGCAGCGCCCCCCCCACCAGTTCCAACCCGCCAGAGAACCCGGCCATCGACAGTAGCTGCACATTGTCCAGCGCCGCGATATGCGGGAAATGCAGCAGCTTGGCCGTGCCATGCTCCAGAAACAGCAATGCCGCCACAATACGCAACACACTCAACAGCCGAGGCGCCCAGGCGGCGCGAAATTGGGTCAGGCCAGACATACACTTCTCCGCTTTTCAGCAATCACAATGAACATCCCCGCCTCTTTAGCAGCCCCGCCGGCCGTTTTCGATAGGCCCCCCGCGCGATCACCCGGCCACCACCGGCACCTGCCCCAGCACAAGCTCGGCCGCCGCCAGATCCTCCTGCGTGTTGATGTTGAAAAACGGATCGACCGGCGTGTCGTCAAACGCCACCTCGCGCACCCCATGCCGCAGCGTCCAACGGTCGATCTTACGTTCGCCCGCCCGCAACGCCGCCTCCAGCGCATCGGCCAACCGCACCGGCCATAGCCCGACCACCGGATGCGTCCGCCCGCCCGAACACGCCACCGCCAATGGCGCCGCCGTTTGCAGCCGCGCCACCAGATCCGCCGGCAAAAACGGCGTGTCGGTCGGGATAGACACCATTTCGGTCAGTCCCGAATCGAGCGCCGCCGCGTAGCGCATCCCCGCGAGAATCCCCGCCAGCGGCCCGGGAAAATCCGGCAACGGGTCTGCCACCACCGGCAAGCCGCAAGCTGCGAAGCGCGCCGGGTCGCCATTGGCGTTCAGCACCATCGCCGCCACCTGCGGCCCAATGCGGCTGATGGCATGGTCCAGCAGGCTGCGCCCGCCCAGCGACAGCAGCGCCTTGTCCCCCCCGCCCATGCGGCGCGCCAGCCCCCCGGCCAGAAATACCGCCAACACCGCCATCGCAGCCTCCTATGGAAAAGCGCGGCCTGGCCGCCTATGAGAGATGGCGCCGTCCAGGGAGATCACAATGCAAAATGCCACGCTACAACGCCATGCCGCCAGTGTCGGAAGTCTGGCCCGCATCGAGGCCGCGTTGCGTGTGCTGATCGAACTGCCCACCGCGCTGCTGGTTCTGGTGGAAATCCTGGTGCTGCTGGCCGGCGTCATCTCCCGCTTCGGACTGCACCGCCCGTTGGTGTGGTCCGACGAACTCGCCTCCATCCTGTTCCTCTGGCTGGCCATGCTCGGCGCCGCCGTCGCCATGCTGCGCGGCCATCACATGCGGCTGACCGCGGTCGTCGCCATGCTCCCCCCCGCCGGCCAACGCCTCGCCGCCGTGCTGGCCGAAGCCGTGCCGGCCGCCTTCCTGCTGGTGCTGATGCCCTATGCCTGGGACTACGCGCAGGACGAGGCATTTATCGAAACCCCCGCTCTGGGCCTGTCCAACATCGTCCGCGCCGCCGCTCTGCCGGTCGGCGGCGCGCTGATGCTGGCGATGGTCGCATTGCGCCTCTGCCGCCTGCCGCCGCGCGACGTCCTGTTCGGCTTCGTGCTGCTCGCCGGCCTCGCCGCCGCCGCCTGGCTCGGCGCCCCGTGGCTCAAAAGCATCGGCAACTGGAACCTGCTCGTCTTCTTCGTGCTGCTGCTCGCTGGCTTCGTGCTCATGGGGGTGCCGATCGGTTTCGCTTTCGGCACCGCCACCCTCGCTTTCCTCGCCACCGTCACCCGCACCCCGCTCACCATCGTCGTCTCCCGCATGGATGAGGGCATGAGCGGCCTGGTGCTGCTCGCCGTGCCGCTCTTCGTCTTCCTCGGCCTGCTGATCGAGATGACCGGCATGGCCCGCGCCATGGTCGCCTTCCTCGCCTCTCTGCTCGGCCATGTGCGCGGCGGCCTCTATTATGTGCTGCTCGGCGCGATGTATCTCGTCTCCGGCATTTCCGGCTCCAAGGCCGCCGACATGGCCGCCGTCGCCCCGGTGCTGTTTCCGGAAATGAAGCAGCGCGGCGCGGCGGAAGGCGAGCTGATCGCCATCCTCTCCGCTTCCGGCGCCATGAGCGAGACCATCCCGCCCAGCTTGGTGCTCATCACCATCGGCTCCGTCACCGGCGTCTCCATCTCCGCTCTGTTCACCGGCGGCCTGGTGCCGGGCCTGGTGCTCGCCCTCGCCCTCGGCCTGGTCGCCTGGCGCCGCTCGCGGGGGGAGGCGGTGGGCGCCAAAGCCTCCGGCACACAGATCCGCCGCACCCTGGTCGTCGCACTGCCCGCGCTGCTGCTGCCCTTCGTCATCCGCACCGCCGTGGTGCGCGGTGTCGCCACCGCCACCGAGGTCTCCACCATCGGCATCGCCTACGCCGTCATCGTCGGCCTGCTCATCCACCGCCAGTTCGACTGGCGCCGGGTCATCCCGATGCTGCTGGAAACCGCGGCCCTCTCCGGCGCCATCCTGCTGATCATCGGCACCGCCACCGGCATGGCCTGGGGGCTGACCCAATCCGGCTTCAGCCGCCAACTGGCCGCCAGCATGGCCGCGATGCCCGGCGGCTGGTTCGGCTTCATGCTGATCTCCATCGTCTGCTTCGTCGTGCTCGGCAGCGTGCTTGAAGGCATTCCCGCCATCGTCCTGTTCGGCCCGCTGCTCTTCCCCATCGCCCGCGCCGTCGGCATTCACGAAGTGCACTATGCCATGGTGGTCATCCTGGCGATGGGCATCGGCCTGTTCGCCCCGCCGCTCGGCGTCGGCTACTACGCCGCCTGCGCCATCGGCCGCGTCTCGCCCGATGCCGGCATGCGCCGCATCTGGCCCTATCTTGGCGCGCTGATGGTGGGCCTGCTCGCCGTCGCCGCCATCCCCTGGCTCTCTGTCGGCTTCTTGTAACCAATGCCGGGGCACAGTGCGGCCATGCCGGTCGCCCGTCTGCTCCTGCTCCTCACCTGCCTGCTCGCCGCCCACCCGGCCGCGGCGCTGCAATTCAACGTCGCCCCCTTCGCCGAGGGCGAGGTAATCCTCTGGGTGCGCGGCAAGATCGACCGTGGCGACACGCAACGCCTGCACAGCGCCCTGGCCTATGCCCGCCGCTCCGGCGATGTCGTCTCCATCGCCTTCGACAGCCCCGGCGGCAATGTCCGCGAAGGCATCGCTTTGGCCGATGAGGTCAAACGCATCGGCCTGCCCCTGGTCATCCCGGACAAGCGCATGTGCGCCTCCATCTGCTTTCTCGTCTTCGCCGCCGCCCCCACCCGCTACGTCGCCCACACCGCGCGGATCGGCGTGCACAGCGCCGCCGAACTCAACGGCGCCGAAAGCCAGGCCTCCATGGCCGCCACCACCATCATGGCGCGCGAGGCCGCCCGCTTCGGCGTCCCCGAACCCATCCTCGGCAAAATGGTCCGCACCGCCCCCGGCCAGATGGCCTGGCTGGATGATGCAGACCTCGCCTCCATGGGCGTGGTGCAATATAACCCCGACCGTCCGGCGGGCCGCCGCCCGCCATAAATCTGGAACCGGCGATGACCGTTCGCGTGCATCTCACCGGCGCGTCCGGGGCAGGGGTCAGCACCCTCGGCCGCGCCCTCGCCGCGCATTACGCCGTCCCGCAGCACGATACCGACGATTTTTTCTGGCTCCCCTCCACCCCGCCCTTCCAGGCCAAACGCCCCACGCCCGACCGGCTCGCCCTGCTGCGCCGCGCCATGGACGCCACCCCCGCCTGGGTCTCCTCCGGCGCGCTCGACGGCTGGGGCGACCCGCTCATCCCGCGCTTCCAGGCAGTGATCTTCCTGCGCACCCCCACCGAACTCCGCCTCGCCCGCCTGCGGCTGCGCGAAGCCGCCACCTTCGGCGCCGCCGCCATCGCCCCTGGCGGCGCCCATTACGTCGAACACGAAGCCTTCCTGGAATGGGCCGCCGACTACGATGCCGGCCTGCAATCCGGCCGCAACCTGCCGCGCCACCTCGCCTGGCTCGCCACCCTGCCATGCCCGGTGCTGCGACTGGACGGCACCCGCCCTGTGGCTGATATGCTGTCCGCCGCCGTCGCCTTCCTGCGCACGGTCTGAGCGAGGGAAACGCCGATGCCCGATCTGTTGCCGTGCCAACGCGCGCTGTTCGATATGGCGGAGGATATCGCCTACCTCAACGCCGCCGCCTTCACCCCGGTGCCCCGCGCCGTCCAGGCCGCCGGCAGCCTCGGCGTGCAAACCAAAGCCACCCCGTGGACGCCGGCTCTGGGTGAAACCGAATCCTGGGCCGACCGCGCCCGCGCCGCCGCCGCCCAACTCATCGGCGCCAGCCCCGCCGATATTGCGCTCACCAACGCCGTCAGCTACGGCATCGCCACCGCCGCCCGCAACATCACCATCCCCCCCGGCAGCCGGGTGCTGATGGTGGCGGAAGAATTCCCCTCCCTCGCCTGGGTCTGGCAAGACCTGGCCCGCGCCGCCAACGCCGCGCTCGACATCGTGCCGCGCCCCGCCAATGGCGACTGGACCGAAGCCGTGCTCGCCGCCATCACCCGCCCCGGCGCCCCACCGGTCGGCCTCGCCGCCCTCACCCCGCTGCATTGGGCCGATGGCGCGCTGATCGACCTCGATGTGCTGCTGCCCGCCTTGCGCGCCCAAGGTGCCGCCGTGGTGATCGACGCCACCCAGGCCGCCGGCGTGCTCGATGTCGATGTCCGCCGCTGGCAGCCGGATTTCCTCGCTTTCCCCACCTATAAATGGGTGCTCGGCCCCTACAGCACCGCCTTCCTCTACGCCGCCCCACACCGCCAGTCCGGCCAGCCGCTGGAACAGCACGGCGCCAGCCGCGACCCGTCCGGCACCCATTTGCGCGACGGTGCCCGCCGCTACGACCGCGGCGAATACCGCGACCCGATCGGCCTGCCGATGGCCGCCACCGGCCTGGAACAAATCCTCGCCTGGGGCCCGGCCGCCATCGCCACCCGCCTGCGCCGCCTCACCGATGAACTCGCCGCCGCCGTCGCCGATATCCCCGGCGTCACCGCGCTGCCGCCCGCTTTGCGCGCCCCGCATATCCTCGGCCTGCGCATCGCCGGCGGGCTCGATGGCCTGCTCGACGGCCTGGCCAGCCACCACGTCACCGTCGCCGACCGCCTCGGCGTGCTGCGCGTCAGCCCGCATGTCTACAACCACAGCGCCGACGTCACCCGCTTCGCCACCGCCTTGCGGGCTTGCCTTGCCGCCCGCTGATCCCCATCCTTAACCCAACACGGATTTTGGGGGACTTGGCGATGACGACCGAATTGGCGACCCTGGGCGGCGGCTGCTTCTGGTGCCTGGAAGCCTGCTATCTCGGCCTGCGCGGCGTCAGCGCCGTCATGTCCGGCTATGCCGGCGGCCACCTGGATAACCCGAGCTACGAAGCCGTCTGCGGCAAACAAACCGGCCACGCCGAGGTGGTGCAGATCAGCTACGACCCGGCACAGATCTCCTATGAAGACCTGCTGCGGGTGCTGTTCACCATCCACGACCCCACCACCAAAGACCGCCAGGGCCACGATGTCGGCCCGCAATACCGCTCCATCATCCTCACCCATAACGACGCCCAAGCCGCCGCCGCCCGAAAAATCATCGCCGAAGTCACCGCCGAAGCCATCTGGCGCGACCCGATCGTCACCGAAATCGTCCCCCTCACCAAATTCTGGCCGGCCGAGCCGGAACACCACAACTACTTCGCCCGCAATCCCTGGACCGGCTACTGCCAGGCGGTGGTCGGGCCGAAAGTGTCCAAGTTCCGCAAGAGCTTTGCGGATCGGTTGAAGGTGGCAGGCTAAGCTAAGGTGTTCTTTTTGTGAACAAAAAGAACCAAAAAAACTTCCGACTTTGGGCCGAAACCTCCCCGCCCACCGCCACCCTCGTCATTGCGAACGCAGTGAAGCAATCCAAAGCAACCGCACTAATTATTCCGATATCGTAACAAAAATCACGCAGCAAGGCCCCAATCACCTCATCGCCGTTTTTGCGGCCACCAATCATCCCGGATCGGGCCGGGCGAATACGCCCGCAGCCGCGCCGCCCCCAACTTCGGCACTTTGGGCCTCGGCGTGCGTGGCACCCGCACTACCACCTTTTCCAACGCCGTCACCCCCAGCATCCGGCAGATCGGCCGCAAAATCCGCCCCACCGCCGGCACCGCGTCCAACGCCACCTGCATCGCCGGGTCCGTCAGCAAATGCGCCAGTTGCGACCCATATCCCGCCGCCTCCCAGCCCAATTCCCGCACCAGCCAGCCTTTGCCCTGCGGCAACCGCACCTGCGCCACATCCCGCGCCGCTCCCGCCACCGCCCGACCCTCACGCACCGGACGCATCACCACTGGTCGCGTCACCGCCCACTCAAACCGCCGCACCGCCCGGCTCAACCGCCCGTACAGCGGCACAATCACGGCGAAAAACCTCGGATTGCGCAAAAACGCCCGCGCCACCAACGCCGCCAACCCCATCAAAGTCAGCCCCAACCGCCGGATCAACTCCGGGGCAGCCTCACGCAGCACAGGCGGGAGCGGGGTAACGGTCATGTCAATTAATCTAACTATTTTACCAGAGAATGGCAAGCAAAATCATCCCAGCGCCCGCTATCCTTGACCAACGCCCCTCCGTATGACAAAGTCATACACACCCCCAGCGAGCACCGCCATGTCCACCTCCGCCCCCCTCGTCAGCGTGCGCGTCAACCCGCAGGAGCGCGACCTGTTAGAAAGCGCGGCAGCGCACGCTCACACCACACTCAGCGACTTCGTCCGCCGCCACGCGTTAGAGGCGGCCGAACTGGAATTGCTCGACCGCCGCCTGATCACCATCCCCGTGGCGGATTGGGAACGGTTTGAGGCCTGGGCGCACCGCCCGCCGCGCGACGTACCGGCCTTGCGCAAATTGGCCACGGACAAACTCGCCTGGGAAGAATGATCACCGCCCCGCTTCCGCTGACCGCGCATGATCGGCGCGATCAATTCGACTGCGGCCGCGCCGCGCTCAACCTTTGGTTCCAGCGCCATGCCTGGCGCAACCAGCAATCGGGCGTCAGCCGCACCAATGTCGTGCGTGCCACGGCAACCGGCCTGCCGGTCGGCTTCGTGTCGCTCAGCGCGGCGCAGATCGCGCGCGCCTACCTCGCCAAACCCGGCCAACGCAACCAGCCAGACCCGTTACCCGCCATTTTGCTCGGCCAGTTGGCGGTCGATGCGGCATGGCAAAAACGCGGCATCGCCCACAGCCTCGTGGTCTTCGCCCTCGCCACCGCCTGCCGCCTCGCTCAGGATATCGGCTGCTTCGGCGTCGTCACCCATCCGCTCGACGACGGCTTGCGGCGCTTCTACCGCAACCGTGGCTTTGAAGACCTGCCCTTCGATCCGCATCGCGGCATGATCGTCCGCATCAAAGACCTCGCCGCCAACGGCTTCTGATCCACCAGTGCCCGCCACACCCACCCAACCCAACAGACGAAGTTTTTTTGGTTCTTTTTGTTCACAAAAAGAACACCTTCCCGTCACCCACTCCGCCCCCCAGGTTGCCCCCATCGCCGCCCCGTCGCAGGATGCGGCAAATCTCTGGGGGCGCTCCATGTATCTCAACATCTCCGCCGAAAGCGGCACGCCGCACGACATGACGGCGACCGAGGAATTTGCCAGCCTGCTGCAATCCGCCGCCGATCTCGGCATCGCCCACGCCCCGCACGTCGCCTATCGTTCGCGGCAGATCGTGCTGCGCGGCCTGCGCTTTCACTTTCTCGAATGGGGCAGCCCGGAAAATCCGGCGCTGATTTTGCTGCATGGCGGCCACCAGCAGGCGCATTCCTGGGATCTGGTCAGCCTCAACCTCGCCCAGCATTACCACGTCTTCGCGCTCGACCAGCGCGGCCATGGCGATAGCGAATGGGCGCGCGATGTGGACTATTCCGGCACCGCCCAGGCCGCCGACGCCGCCGCCTTCATCACCGCCCTCGGCCTCGCCGGCAAGCCCGTCGTCATCGGCCACTCCATGGGCGGGCGCAACGCCATGCTGCTCGCCCGCAGCGCGCCAGATCTGCTGCGCGCCCTCGTCGTCGTCGATATTGGCCCAGAGATTTCCGACGCCGGCCGCAACGCCATCGCCGGCTTCGTGCGCGCGAACGAGGAGTTTAACGACCTCGAACACTTCATCGAAAACGTGCGCAAATACGACCCCTACCGCAAACGGGAACACATTGAACGCACGGTGAAATACAACATGCTCGTGCGCTCAGACGGCAAATACATCTCCAAATGCGACGGCACCGCCCGCCGCCTCGGCATCCGCCCCAGCCTGCCGCAAGACACGCTTACCCTCGATGACGCCGCCACCCTCAACCTGCCCGTGCTGGTCGTCCGCGGCGCCGACAGCAACATCCTCGCCCCCGACGCCGCCGAACGCTTCCGCGACGCGCTGCCGCAAGGCCAACTCGTCACCGTGCCGAAAAGCGGGCATGGCGTGCCGTCGCAGAATACGTTGGGGTTTTTGGCGGCGGTTCGGGGGTTTCTTGCAAGCCTTTAAGAATAAGCACTTCTTTGTTTGAAAACAAAGAAACAAAAAAACTTTAATACTTCCTCGCCTGCGGCGTACTCTATCCGGTGAGAGTACGCCAACGGCAAGAAAGTGATAAAAATTCTTTTTGTTCACAAAAAGAACACCCTAAAGCACCAGCACTTCCACCA
>CAITOL010000097.1 GCA_903893975.1 uncultured Rhodospirillales bacterium
CTGTGACCGTGTCAAACGAAATCTGCAATGCCGCCGACGGAATGGCAGGGTGCTGGACAGGCGGCCGCCGCAGGGTTAGCCTCACCCCAGGTGAGCAATTACAAAATATCATTTTATGTCGCAAAAAAATACCGACAAATGGAAAGCAGGCCTGACAGTGAAAAATAATTTGAGATGTATAATAAAATGTTACTAAACTATGTTCTAGTGTGGTTACTGCCATCTTAACGTCCTGTCCTAAACCGTAGAGCGCGCATGACCCACGACAGCGAACATCTCCCCACTGTGCTGGTCGTCGAGGACGATGACGTGCTCGCCGCCGAAATCGCGGAAGCCTTCACCGACCACGGCATCCACCCGGTCCCCATCGGCACATGGCCCGCCATGTTGGACTATCTGGCCGCCAACCCGCGCCCAGACCTCATCCTGCTCGACCAGCGCCTCGGCGCGGTCAACGCCCTCACCCAACTGCCGGATCTGCGCAAGATCACCGATGTCCCTGTCGTGTTCCTCACCGGCAACCGCACGGAAATGGATCGCGTCATCGGCCTCGAACTCGGCGCCGATGATTTTCTGCTCAAGCCCATCGCCATTCGCGAACTCGTCGCCCGCGTGCGCGCCCATCTGCGCCGCAACCAGCGCGCGGTCAGCAATGGCCATGCCGAGGGCTGGCGCCTGCAAACCACCGAACGCAAACTCTACCGCCCCGACGGCTTCGTCGTCCCGCTCACCGGGGGCGAATTCAACCTGCTCGCCGTCCTCATGGCTTCACCCGGCGAAGTCGTTGAACGCGCGGCACTCAGTCAGCAAGTGCTGCACCGCCCGTATTTCCCCGATGACCGCTCGCTCGACAACATGGTCCATATCATCCGCCGTAAATGCGGCAGCACCGAAACCGCCCGCATCATCGGCAGTTCCCGCAACATCGGCTACGTCTTCACCGGCTTCCCGGAGGGCTAAGTCCCGGCGCCGCCGCGTTACCCCGCGGCGGCAGCCTTCGGCACCACAATCGCCGCCACAATACCCCGCCCCGGCGCGTCGCGCAGTTCCAGCGCTATATTCGCCCGCGCGCACCCCATTCGCACCATCGACACCGCCATCGCCGTCGGCGCAATCACCGGGTCGAGCGACGTCGTCTCCCCCTGCAAAATCGGCAAAATCTCCGGCCGCCGCGCCGGCGCATAGTGCGGCCCGATCACCGTTACCTCAAACGCCACCGTCTCTGCCCGCGCCACCGCAGCGATCGGCAGCACCGTGTCCTGGGTGACCAGACGCGTGGCGTTGGCAACAAGTAAATTCAACAAAATCATCAGGTAGTCGTCATCAACTGCCACAGTGAATAAACACGGCTCCGGCGTCGGAATCGTCACCCCATGCGCCTTCGCCTCGCCGGCATGCGTCTCGATCAGCCGGGCCACAATCTCATCAGCCGCCACCGGCCGCGCCGGGCGCACCGCATCGCCGGTAATCTTGGCCATATCGACCAGTGCCGCGATCTGCGTCGCCATCTGTCCACCGGCTTCGCGGATCATCCGCGCATATTCCACCAGCGTCACCTCCGGCAACTTGCCGGCATTCATCTCGATAATCTCCGCCAGCCCGATCACCGGCACCAGCGGGTTACGCAACTCATGGTTAATCGCTTGCAGCATCCCCGCCGCCACATCGGTCCGGTTCGATGCCAGCTTGGCGGACATCTCCTCGCTGAACCGCGACTGTGCCTGCGTTTGCACGTCCAACTTTTCCTGCGTCGCCAAACGCTCCCGCGCCGCCCGTCGTCGGGTCATCGCGGAGCTATGCGCCGCCTGGATGGCCTCCAGCAACTGCACCTGGCGCGGCGGCTTATTGACGAAGTCGAACACCCGCGCCCGTAACGCCGCCACCGCCATATCGACAGTGCCATGCCCGGTCATAATCACAAACTCAACCGCAGCCGTCTCCGGCGTCGCTGCCAGGATCTCGCCCGCCAGTTCCAGCCCATCTTTCCCGGGCATCCGGATATCGCTCAGTACCACCGTCACCGCACCCGCCGGCAAGGCCGCCATCATGCCCGCCACCTTGAACGGGTCGGTGGCCGAAAGGGCGGCAATTCCCTCATCTTCCAGGAATTCCATAATTTCGCTGACGATCATCTCTTCGTCATCAACCACCAGAACCTGCACCGGCGCATCTAGTTCGGCGGTTGCTAAGCCTGCTCGCTCTTCGGCCATGTCTGACTTTTCATAAAGGTTGCGGGCGACCCGCCTGTCCGTGTGCCATTCTGCCCGCCGTTCCCAGGGATAGCCAGCGGATTATGAACAACCGCAGCATCGCGTTCCATGCAAAGGAGATCAGGAAATCGCACAGTTGTTCGTAGCCTGATTACTACTAAAAAGAGATTAATAACTTTCCGATCTGCACGATAAATGCTATTTCCGCCGAACTGTTGTGCATAAAGTTCAGAATTCGTGGTTTTTTATCTGATAAAATCTCGAAGCATCTTGAATAATTGTCGAAAGTCGAAAACAGTCAATGTTTAGTCTGCTAAAGTTCATTTATAAAAGACGAAAAAAGACAAAATACATCTTCTTTATATTTATTATTGTCCTGTCAATTTGCGCCGCCGTCTCCACCATCGCCCAACGGCAAATTGCCGCCGTGGAATCCCGCGGTATTGCCGCCATCGAGCAGAAGCTCGGCGCTCAAGCTGACCTGCTTGCCTTGATTTGGGTCGATGCCCTGCACCAGATCGACCATCTCCAGCACCTCGCCAGCCTGGTCACCGAAAGCCGGCAACGCGACGCCGCGCAAGCGAACCGCGTCCTGGCCGAACTCCAATCTGCCGTCGCTCAGGCCGGCCCGTCGGTGCTGCAAGCCTCCGCCCTCGGGCTCGATGGCCACGTCCTCTGGTCCACGCTGCCGATGCCCGCCGGCCAGGTCGATCTCTCGCAACGCGAACATTACCGCGCCATCGTCCAAGACGGGCTGCCCCGCTTCGTCGGCCGCCCCGTCATCGGCGCCATCTCCGCCCGCCACACGATCCAGTTCGCCGCCGCCGACCGCGATGCCACCGGCGCCCTCGTCGCCGTCTCCGTCGTCTCCGTCGATACCGCGATCAGCCCGAGCATGCGCGCCACCATCGCCGACGATCCGGCCGCCCAAGTCTCGGTCATCCGCCAGGACGGCGTCATCCTGACCAGTAGCCATCCCGAGGAAGTGTGGCAAACCGCCACGCCTGCCCCCGCCGGCCAACAGGTCTGGCGCGCCACCAGCCCAAGCGACGGTGTTTCCCGCTTCTACGCCCTGCGCACCATCGACGGCGCCGATATGTCCGTGCGCCTCGCCCGCGATGCGGCGACTGAACTCCTCCCCATCACCCTGGCCACCGACAACATCCGCCGCATCGCCAATCTCCTGACCGTGGCGCTGATCGTGCTCGCCCTTGTCGCCGCGGGGGCGATCAGCCTGGCCCGGCTCACCCAGGACGAACGCCGCCGCGCCCAACGCTCAGCCCAGGCCGAGGCGGCGCTGCGGCAAATCTCTGCCTCCGCCCATGATGTCATGACCCTGCATGACCACGCCATGCGCACCCACTACGCCAACGCCGCGCTGCACACGGTGCTCGGCCGCGCGCCGGATGCGCTGGTGGGCAGCTCGCTCGCGGCCCTCGCCGTTCCGGCCGATGCCGAAATCATCCAAACTGTCATCGACCAGGTGATGGCCGGGGCAGGGCGGGTGCGCCAGGTCTTCCGGGCCCAGCATGATGATGGCAGCCTGCGCTGGCTGGAGACGGAGATCGTCGCCGTCGTCGATGCAGACCATCCGCAAAGCCGCTACCTCGCCGTCAGCCGCAATGTCACGGCTCGGATCGAGCGCGAAACCGCCTTGCACGCCCTGCGCGCGGAACGTGAATCGATGCTGTATCTCGGCCCCGGCACCCACTACCAAATCCGCGGCGAAAACGGCCGCCCCGGGGCGATGATGTTGTCCATCCGCCCAGATGCAACCTTGTTCGGCTTAACGGCCGCCGCATGTGCCGCGCCCGATTTCAGCCTGAGCTTCGCGACCGATCTGGATCGCCAGGCCCGCGACGCCGCCCTGCGCGACTGCCTTGAAACCGGCGAGGCTCGGGTCGAATACCGGATCACCATGGCCGATGGCGGCACTGCGGTGCTGCGCGATGAAATGCGCCGTGCCCCGCAAGGGGCCGGCACGGCCATCCTCTACGGCTACCTCACCGACATCACCCGAGAGCATGACGAGCGCCAGGCGCTTCGCCATCTGGAGCGTCTGGCAACCTTTGGCGAGGTTGTCACCGGCATTGCCCACGACATCGCCCAGCCGCTCGCGGTCATTTCCATGGCCGCCGAAAACGGCCTGCGCGCCCAGCTTCGCGGCCCATCCGGTCAGGCCAGAGCAGCAGATAAATTCGTCGCCATCACCGAACAAACCGCCCGGCTGAAAGCATTGATCGACAATATGCTGCGCCTCGCCCGCGGTGATGAAGTTGTCGTGGAACCCTTTGCCTTCGCCACCGTGCTCGCTTTGGCCGTCCAAATGGTCGAACGCCGCGCCGCCGAAGCCAGCGTCCGCTTGCAGGTGAGCATCTCCCAGGATCTCCCGCCGATCATCGGTGGCCGCCTGGGGCTGGAGCAGGTGCTGATCAACCTGCTGATCAACGCCTTCGACGCCTATATCAGCGCCCGAATTCCATTGGCGGAGCGCTGGGTGTGGCTCGCCGCAGCGGCGCAGGGGGAGTGTGTGCACATCACCGTGCAAGACCGGGCCGGTGGCATTCCGCCAGACCTGCTGCCGCGCATCTTCGACCCGTTTGTGACCACCAAGGCCGCTGGCAAAGGCACTGGCATGGGCCTCGCCGTCTGTCTGCGCATGATCCAAACCATGGGCGGCACGTTGGAGGTGGCAAGCGATAGCAGCGGCACCCAGTTCGCCATCACCCTGCCAGCCGCGATGCCGGCGGACGATCTGCCCGAATTACGGCATGTGTCATGAACTGTCAGAAATGTTATACTTATATAAAATCGCTACTATTTCGATTTACAAAGTTGGGTCGCCTGATTATTCAAATAATGCGCCGGGGAATAAAGCCCGGTCCGCATTCCCAGCCGTATCGTCCTGCGGCACCCACGAACGGACACGCCATGCTTAGCCAACCGCACCCGGACCCGCAATTTCTGCCCGCAGTCTCCATCCGGCCGAAGCTGGACCGCGCCGGCCGATTGTCCCGTCGCGTGTCGCTGGCCATCATCCTAGCCGCCTCCGTCATGGGCTGGTGGGGCATCATAGCCGCGGTGCAGTGGTTTCTGGAACCTTAAAATCTGCGACTATGCTGCAATTGGTAAGTAATTATTAATATATTATTGGTCAAAATAAATTAACTTTCTTCATAATATATTTATTACGCAGTTTTGCGGATACAGGTTATTTGTAAACGCAAAATTTTTATGATACGACACCGGTAATTGGTGAAATTTTCGCTTATGGCGATTGAATAGGTATGGTCAGATGATCAACGTTTGGGTTCTCGAGGATAATCAGGATTTCGCTAAGGAATTTGCCGAATACCTGGCGGGCTACCAAATCGACGTGGTTCCGTTCGCGCGGGTTGAGGAGTTTAATCAGGCGCTTGCCACCCTGCCGCTGCCCGATGTGATCGTGATCGACCAGTTTATCGACGTCAGCGACATGATCCCGCAAATCCCTAACATCCGCGCCAAGTTCACCGGCGGCATCATGGTCCTGACCGGCAACAACCAGGTGTTCGACCGCGTCACCGCGCTGGAAGTTGGCTGCGACGATTTTGTGCTCAAAACCGTCGATCCGCGCGAAATCCTCGCCCGCGTCCGCGCCATCGCCCGCCGTTCGCACGCCGTGGCAGAGGCCGAGGAGGCGGTGGTCCCCCACAAAGGTGCCTGGCAGATCGACCCGCGCGTGCTCGATGTCGTCGGCCCCGATGGCAGCCGCCTCAACCTCACCACCATGCAGTTCCGTGCCATCGAGTATCTCGATGAACATCGGGGCGAGGTGGTGAGCCGCAAGGACCTGTACGCCCAGTTGCTCGGCCGCGATGCCAACCCGAACAGCCGCACCATCGATGTGATGATCAGCGTGCTGCGCAAAAAACTCAGCGGCATGAACAACGGCAACTGCCAGATCCGCTCCATGCGCGGCAGCGGCTACATTTTCAGCGGCATCGCCGGGTAACCCATCCGCGCGCCGCGTCGTCCTCCACCCCCTGCCACGGCACCACGCCGTGCGCGGCGGGCAGGGGGAACTGTGTGGTAAGCACAACGTCAATATTGCCATAACGCAAATCAATATGCGTATTGTGATCATAAATTCGCATTTGTCTTATATATTCGTTTTTCGTAATTTACCTTGTATTGCTGTTGATCGATAACGCCAGAATATATTAGAGCGTCTTTTTATTCAGTTGGTGCGCGTTGAAGTACCCATCTGAAAGCAAAAATCTCAGTCCCAATCAGGCTAATCAACGGTATTGAATAAAATGAAATCCGAAGATTCTGCACCGCAAGTCGCCGTGATGCTCGTCGAGGATGATCCCGTCTACGCGCGGGAATTATGTGAATTCTTGGCGGATTACAGCATCAAGACCACCTGGCTCGACACGCTCACCGATATTTATGTCGAGCTTCAGCGCCATGCTCCCAACCTGCTCATCCTTGACCAGTTCATCGGCCGTCGCGATTCTGTGTCCTTGCTCGGGGAACTCCGCAAGGTGTTCGATGGCGCCATCGTCATCCTGACCGGCAACCAGGAAATTGTCGATCGTATCGTCGCGCTGGAAACCGGCGCGGATGATTTCATGTCCAAGCAGTTGGTGCCACGGGAATTGCTGGCCCGCTTCCGTGCTGTGCTACGCCGGGGCGAACACAGTCTGCACGCTGACGCACCGGCGCCGACGGCCGAGCCATCCTTGGGCAAATGGGTCTTCGACCGTCGCCGCGCCACCGTCATCGCGCCAAACCAACAGCCATTGCAGATCACCCGCAGTGAGTTCCGCTTGTTGGTCGAACTCGTTGATGCCGATGGCGCCGTCGTGCTGCGCGAAGACCTGTCCGCCCACGTATTGGGCCGCCCCTACGACCCGTCAGACCGTTCGGTCGATAACATGGTCTCCCGCATCCGCAAGGCCTTCACTGCCCATATTGGTGCCACCCGTTCCATCTCGGCCGTGCGCGGCAAGGGCTACGCCTTCGCGGCGTTTAGCTTGCAAGGGGTCGATTTTGTCTGAGAGTCTTTCCGGTAGGTTCATTTAGGATTACAAAGCCTTCTCAGCATCATGCGGATTGATGCCAATTTGAGGAACGCCGTCGCCATTCTGGTGAGGTTCTCGAAGTCCTTGGCCAATCGCCGGCACCGGTTTAGCCAGGCCAGTGTC
>CAITOL010000098.1 GCA_903893975.1 uncultured Rhodospirillales bacterium
CGTCAAGCATATGGCTCACAATCTGCTGCGAACCGCATCCACCAAG
Organism: uncultured Rhodospirillales bacterium; assembly: GCA_903893975.1. Classification (GTDB taxonomy): domain Bacteria; phylum Pseudomonadota; class Alphaproteobacteria; order Acetobacterales; family Acetobacteraceae; genus CAITOL01. The sequence goes on from CAITOL010000098.1 coordinate 47, forward strand.
GACTCCTTGCGCCTGAGGCGCAAGGTTGCAGCATGGGATGATGATTTCCTGGTCAGCTTGATCGCAGCATGAAAATTTCACCCGATTCCCCTGGGTCTGGGCTGAGTAATCCGAGGATCTGCGCCGTGGCGGCCTGCTGGTCGGCTGGGGGGAAATCGAGCGCGGGGGGCGGCGGTTCGGCAAAGCCGCGGATGCGCGGGCCGGTGGGGAGATCGGCCAGGATGTCCTCGGCGGTTTCCACCAGCCGGGCTTCGCCGGCGCGGATCAGCCCGTTGCCGCCACGGCCGCGCGGGTCCAGCGGGGAGGTGGGGATGGCGAAGACCTCGCGGTTGGCTTCCAGCGCCATGCGGGCGGTGATCAGGCTGCCGGAGCGGATGGCGGCTTCCACCACCAGGGTGCCGAGGGTGAGGCCGGCGATCAGCCGGTTGCGGCGCGGAAAGTGGCGGGCGAGCGGGGCGGTGCCCAGAGGGGCTTCGGTGACCACGGCGCCGTTGCGGGCGATGGCGGCTTGCAGCGCGGCGTTTTCCTCGGGGTAGGGCACATCGAGCCCGCCGGCGATGCAGGCGATGGTGCGGCCCTGGGCCAGGGCGCCGCGATGGGCGGCGGTGTCGATGCCGCGGGCGAGGCCGGAGACGACGGCGATGCCAGCTTGCGCCAGCGCGCCGGCGATGGTTTCCGCCAGGCGCTGGCCGTTGGCCGAGGCGTTGCGGCTGCCGACAATGGCGACCGCGCGGGCGTTGAGGCAGGCGACATCGCCGAGCACCAGCAGCGCCGGGGGCGCATCGGGCAGTTCGGCCAGCAGGTCCGGATAGCCGGGCGTGTCGAGCAGCAGCAGCGTGGCGCCGATGCGGTCAATGGCGGCCAGTTCGCGGGTGATGTCGGCGGCCGGCGGGATGATGGGGGCGGCGGCGCGGCCACCGGCGCGGGCCAGTTGCGGCAGCGCGTCGAGTGCCGCCGCGGCGCTGCCATAGCGGGCGAGCAGGCGGCGATAGGTGACCGGGCCGACGCCTTCGCTGCGGATCAGGCGCAAGCGGTCTGCTGTACTGTCTGCCATAAGCGGGTCCGGGCCGGTGCAAAGGCGCAGTGTTCGTGGTTATGTTAAGAATTGCAATGATCGGGGGGATGGCGATGCGGTGGGGATTGGTGCTGGCGCTGACGCTGGGCGTGCTGCGTGCGGCGCAGGCCGAGCCGTGGCCGGGGGTGTCGCTGGACAGTGTGGCGCAGACGCATTGGATGCCGATGCGTGCGGGCGGGGAGGATTGGCGGTTGCAGGCGACGGTCTGCCGCCCGCCGGGGGCGGCGCCGGCGGGGCTGGCGGTGTTCAGCCATGGCCGGTCCGCCAATGCCGCCGGGCGGGCGCGCCAGCAGACGGTGAGTTGCAACAGCGAATCGGTGCGCTGGTTCGTCAGCCGCGGCTATGTGGTGATCGCGCCGCTGCGGCCGGGCTATGGGCCGGATGGCGGGCGGGATATCGAGGCGCAAAGCTGCAATTCCGGTCGCGATTATGCTGTCAGCGCGGAGATTGCCGCCCGGCCGATCGATGCCGCCATCGCCTATGCCTACACGCTGCCGTTTGTGCGGCAGGGGCGGGTGGTGGTGGTGGGGAAGTCGGCTGGCGGCATTGCCAGCCTGGCCTATGGCAGCCATCCGCGACGCGATGTGGTGGCGCTGATCAATATGGCCGGCGGCAATGGCGGGCATATGAACGACCGGCCGAATAATAACTGCCTGCCGGGATTGCTGTCGGTGGCGACGGGAAAGTTTGGCCGGACCTCGCCGATCCCGGAATTATGGGTTTATGCCGAGAATGACAGCTTCTTCGCGCCGGAGATTGCGCACGACATGCATGCGGCCTTCGTGCGCGCGGGCGGGCAGGCGCAGTTGGAGCAGGTCGGCCCGTTTGGCCGGGACGGGCATATGTTGTTCGACACCCAAGGCGGGGCGCGGGTGTGGGGGCCGCTGTTCGAGCGGTATTTGCAGGGAAAATAGGCGTGGGCAAGTAAGCGAGGGCCGGCCGGGTTAGCCCGGCCGGTGCGACTTGCCGATGCGCGGTTCCTGGCCGGCGAGCAGGCGGCGGATATTGGCCTTGTGCCGTTCAAACACCAGGGCGGTGACCAGCAGGGTCATCACCAGCAGCGGCAGCGGCATTTTGAGTGCGAGGGCGAGCACGGCGGCCAGGGCGCAGGCGATCAGCGAACTGGCCGAGGAAATCCGCAGCACCAGGGCGGAGGTGAGCCAGGCGAGGGCGCAGATGCCGGCGATCAGCGGCATGCTGGCGAGCAGCACGCCGAAGCCGGTGGCAATGCCCTTGCCGCCCTTGAAGCCGAGCCAGACCGGGAAGGAATGGCCGATCACCGCCGCCAGACCGCCGACGGCAGCGCCGGTCGGGCCATCGACGTAGGCGCCGATCCAGACCGCCGCAGCGCCTTTCAGCGCATCGAGCAGCAAGGTTGCGGCGGCCACGGTTTTATTGCCGGTACGCAGCACGTTGGTGGCGCCGGTGCCGCCGGAGCCGATTTTGCGGATATCGCCCAGCCCGGCGGCCTGGGCGAGCAGCACGCCGAACGGGATGCTGCCGAGCAGGTAGCCGGCGATGAACACGGCGAGCAGAATTTCCAGGGTAAAGACGTCGATCATCCGAAAACCCTCCGTCCGGCTTTGAAGGTGCCGACCACGCGGCCTTCCAGCGCCCGCCCGTCGAACGGGGTGTTCTGGGCTTTGCCGGGCAGGGTGCCGGCATCGACTTTCCAGGCGCGTTCGAGGTCGAGCAGGCAGAGATCCGCCGCCGCGCCGCGTGCCAGAGTGCCGGCGCGGCTGCCGAGCAGGGCGGCGGGGCGGCAGGTGAGCAGGGCGATGGCGTGCGACAGCGGCAATTGGCCACCATGCACCTGCGCCAGGGTGACCGAGAGCAGGGTGGCGAGCCCGGTGCCGCCGGCGCTGGCCTGGGCGAAGGGCAGGCGTTTGTCGTCCGCATCGCGCGGCTGGTGGTCGGAGGCAATGGCGTCGATGGTGCCATCGGCGAGGCCGGCGACGATGGCGAGCCGGTCTTCCTCGCGCCGCAGCGGCGGGGAAAGTTTGGCGTAGGTGCGGAAATTGCCGATGGCGGTTTCGTTCAGATCGAAATAGGGCGGGGCGGTGTCGCAGGTGATGGCGAGCCCGTCGGCCTTCGCGCGGCGAATGAGGTCTAGCGCCTCACCCGTTGAAATATGGGCAAAATGCACCGCACCGCCGGTCATTTGCGCCAGGCGGATGTCGCGCGCCACCAGGATGGCTTCGGCGGCGGCGGGGATGGCGGGCAGGCCGAGGCGGGTGGCGAGTTCGCCCTGGGTGGCGGCACCGCCGGCGGCGAGCGACGGGTCTTCCGGGTGTTGGACGATGCGGGCGCCGAAGCCGCGCGCATAGGCCAGAGCGAGGCGCATCAACCGGGTGGAGCCGATGGCGCGGGCGCCGTCGGTAAAGGCGACCGCGCCGGCCTCATGCAGCAGGCCGAGTTCGGCCATATCGGTGCCGAGGCAGCCCCGGGTAACGGCGCCGTAGGGGAGGATGGTGAGGCTGCCGGTTTCCTCGCCACGGGCGCGGAGCAGGCGGACCAGAGCAGGGTCGTCGATGGCCGGTTGCGTGTCCGGCAGGGCAGCGACGGTGGTGATGCCGCCGGCGGCGGCGGCGAGTGCGGCGGAGGCGATGGTTTCGCGGTATTCGCCGCCGGGTTCGCCGAGTTCGGCGCGCATATCGACCAGGCCCGGGCAGAGAATGGCGCCGTCGCCATCCAAGGTCGGCACATCCGGCCGGCCGAGATTGGGCCCGAGATCGGCGATCAGGCCGTCGCGTACCAGCAGGGCGCCTTGGCTGTCGAGCCCGCTCGCCGGGTCCAGCAGGCGGACATTGGTGATCAGCAGGTCAGTCATTGCGTTTCGCCTGGCGCGAGAGAACATCCAGCACCGCCATGCGCACCGCGACGCCCATTTCCACCTGTTCCTTGATTACCGAGCGGATCGGGTCGTCCGCGACGTCGCTGGCGATTTCTACCCCGCGGTTCATCGGGCCGGGATGCATGACCAGCGCGTCTGGTTTGGCGAAGGCGAGCTTTTCAGCGTCCAGCCCCCAGAAGCGGAAGAATTCACGCGAGGACGGCACCAGGCCGCTGCTCATGCGCTCTTTTTGCAGCCGGAGCATCATTACAATATCAACGTCTTGCAAGCCGGATTTCATGTCGTGGAACACGTCCACGCCGAGGCGGCTGGCTTCGGCCGGGATCAGGGTGGGCGGGCCGATGACGCGGACCCGGCTGCCCATGGCGGTGAGCAGGTGGATGTTGGAGCGGGCGACGCGGCTGTGCAGCACGTCGCCGCAAATGGCGACCGTGAGGCCTTCCAGCCGGCCGCGCCGGCGGCGGATGGTCAGCGCATCCAGCAACGCCTGGGTTGGGTGTTCATGCGTGCCGTCGCCGGCGTTGATAACGGCGGCATCGACCTTTTGTGCCAGCAGCGCCGGGGCGCCGGACTGGGCGTGACGCACCACCAGCAGGTCGCAATGCATGGCGTTGAGGGTGGCGGCGGTGTCGAGCAGGGTTTCGCCTTTGTTGACCGAGGAGTTGGCGACGGACATGTTGATGACATCCGCGCCGAGGCGCTTGCCGGCCAGCTCGAAGCTGGTGCGGGTACGCGTTGAATCCTCGAAAAACAAATTGATCAGGGTGCGGCCGCGCAGCAGGTCGCGCTGGGTTTTGCCGGACCGGTTGAGCAGCACATAGCTTTCCGCGAGGTCGAGCAGGGCTCCGATCTCAGGCGGGTGCATGCCCTCGATCTGCAGGAGATGACGGGTGGGGGTGAGCAATGGGGCGATTCCCGTTCAGATTTGCCGCAACCTACATGGCGCGGGCGCATCCTGCCAGATGCACCCGCGAGGTGGTTGTTATTGCGCGGCTTTGGTGATGCGGGCCAGGGCTTCGTCGCGGCCGAGGGCGGCCAGGGTGGCGTCGATCGGCGGGCTGGCGATGCGGCCGGTGAGCGCGGCGCGCAGGGGCTGGGCTATGTCGCCGAGTTTGCGGCCATAGGCGGCGACGAAGCCGCGCAAGGCGGCGTCCACCCCGTCGAGGCTGAAGTCGCAATCGGCGAGCATGGGCAGCAGGTCGGCCAGCAGCGCCTTGTTGTCGGCGGTCAGCAGCGCCAGCGCCTTGGCGTCCGGTTCCAGCGGGGCGACGAGGAAACGTGTGGCATCAGCGAGTTCCACCAGGGTTTTCGCACGTTCCTTGAGCTGCGGCATGAGGGCGATCAGCCGGGGGGCGAAGCTGGCATCGGCGCCGAGGCGTTGCAGCACTTCCTGCGCCAGCCAGGTATCATCGGCCTGACGCAGCCAGACGCCGTTGATGAAGGCGAGCTTGGCGTAATCCATCCGTGCCGCGCCACGGCCGACGCCATCGAGGTCGAACAGGGCGATGGCTTGCTCGCGGGAGAGGATTTCATCGTCGCCATGCGCCCAGCCGAGGCGGAGCAGGTAGTTGCACAGGCCTTCCGGCAGGTAGCCCATGTCGCGGAATTCGGTGACCGATTGGGCGCCGTGCCGCTTGGAGAGTTTGGCGCCGTCCGGGCCGTGGATCAGCGGGATATGGGCGAAGCGCGGGCGGGCCCAGCCATTGGCCTGGTAGATCTGCACCTGGCGGAAGGTGTTGGTGAGGTGATCGTCGCCACGGATGACATGGGTGATGGCCATATCGTGATCATCGACCACGACGGCGTGCAGGTAGGTGGGGGTGCCGTCGGCGCGCAGGATGATCAGGTCGTCCATTTCCGCGTTGGCGACTTTGACCTCGCCCTGCACCATGTCGATCACCGTGGTTTCGCCCTTGCGTGGGGCTTTGAGGCGGATGACCGGGGCGACGCCGGCGGGGGCCTCCGACGGGTCGCGGTCACGCCAGGGGCTGACGACTTTGAACGAGCGGCCTTCGGCGGCGGCCTGGGCGCGCATGGCGGCGAGGTCATCGGGCGAGAGGTAGCAGCGATAGGCTTTGCCGGCGGCGAGCATGGCGTGCGCGACCTCCGCATGGCGGGCGGCGCGGGTGGACTGGAAGACGGTTTGTTCATCGCGGTCGAGGCCGAGCCAGTCCAGCCCGTCCAGGATGGCTTGGGTGGCGGCGTCGGTGCTGCGGGCGCGGTCGGTGTCTTCCACGCGGAGCAGGAAGGCGCCGCCGTGGTGGCGGGCGAAGAGGTAGTTGAACAGCGCGGTGCGGGCGCCGCCGATATGCAGCATGCCGGTGGGGGACGGGGCGAAACGGGTGCGAACGGTCATCTTGGCTTCCAAACTGGCGCGCAGAGCGGCGCGAAACGGGCTTGCGACCGTGAAATCGGCTGCAAACCATCGGCAAATATGGCGCATAGCATAGCCGCGATGGTGGCGCGCGTCTCCCCACGCCCCTAGCCTGGGGGGCATGCAAGCGGGATGGCTGCGCACTCGTTCTATCGACGGGCTCCGCACTGGGCTGGAGGCGATGCGGGAGGCGGAGCGCGGGCGCTTCGTGCTGGTGCTGCCGCCGGCGATGGCGGCGGGGGTGGTGGCGTATGCCGGCGCGCTGTTGGAGCCGCCGGTGTGGCTGGCGCCTTGTGTGGTGGGGCTGGCGGGGGCGTTGGCCTGGGGGTTGCGGCGCTGGCCGGTGGTGTATGCGCTGTGCCTGGTGCTGGCGGCGATGGCGTTGGGGGCGGCATCCGCCGGGGTGGCGGCGTGGCGTGCGCCGGCGGTGCTGGAGGTGCCGCGCAAGGCCAGCGTGGTGGCGGGGCTGCTGGGCGCGGTGGAGCCGTTGCCGAATGGGCGGCGGCTGACGCTGCTGGCGCCGACATTCGATGGCGGGGCGGCGCAGGGGCGGCGGGTGCGGGTGCGGTTGCGCGCCGGCGATGAAACGCCGCTGACGGCCGGCGATACGGTGCGGGTGCGGGCGTTGCTGCAACCGCCGGCGATGCCGGCCTATCCCGGGGCGTGGGATGTGCAGCGCGATGCGTTTTTCAGCGGTTTGGGCGGCGGCGGCTATGCGTTGGGGCCGGTGGAGGTGGTGGCGCGCGCCGCACCGCAGGGGCTGGCGCTATGGGTGCAAACGGTGCGGGAGGGGATCGCCGGCCGGATTTTCGCGGTGCTGCCGGGGGCCGAGGGGGCGATTGCGGCGACGTTGCTGACCGGGGCGACGGCGGCGATTCCGGAGGGGGACCGGGCGGCGTTTCGGGATTCGGGGCTGGCGCATCCGCTGGCGATTGCCGGGCTGCATATTGGCATTGTGATGGGGCTGGTGTTTGGCGCCACCCGGCTGGGCCTGGCGCTGTCGGAGCGGGTGGCGTTGTTCTGGCCGATTAAGGCGCTGGCGGCGTGCACGGCGTTGGCGGCGGGCTTTGGCTATCTGGTGCTGACCGGGGCGCATGTGCCGATTATGCGCAGTTTCGCCATGGCGGCGCTGGTGACGCTGGGGGTGCTGGTGGGGCGGCGGGCGGTGTCGCTGCGCGGGTTGGGGTTGGCGATGGCGGTGCTGGTGCTGCTGGCGCCGGCGGAGGTGCTGGGGGTGAGCTTTCAGATGAGCTTCGCCGCGGTGCTGGCGCTGATTGTGGGCTACGACCTGTTGCAGCCGTGGTTGCGGCGGCTGCATGGCGATGGCGGCTGGGGGCGGCGACTGGCGGGGCATTGCGTGGCGCTGGCGTTGACCTCGGCCTTGGCCGGGACGGCCTCGATGCCGTACGGCGCGTATCATTTCGGCCATATTCAGCTCTATTTCGTGCTGGCCAATATGCTGGCAGTGCCGCTGACCGCGTTGTGGGTGATGCCGGCCGGGCTGGTGGCGCTGGCGCTGATGCCGGTGCATGCCGAGGCGCTGGCGCTGTGGCCGATGGGGTGGGGGGTGCAGGCGATCCTTGGGATTGCGCATGCCGTTGCCGCGTGGCCGGCGGCGGTGCTGGCGGTGCCGCATCTGCCGGGGTGGGGCTTGGGGGTGTTCAGCCTCGGGCTGGGGTGGTTTGGGATCTGGCGCGGGCGGCAGCGTTATGCCGGTGTGGTGGTGATGGCGTTGGCCGGGCTGTCGCCCTGGCTGAGCCCGCCCGCGGATATTCTGGTGTCCGCCGATGCGCGGCTGATTGCGGTGCGGCAGGCGGGCCAGGTGCGGCTGCAGAAGGGGAGCGGCGCGGCGCGGTTCACCCAGGAGGCGTGGTTGCAATATTGGGCGGTGACGGCGGCGATGCCGCTGCCGGAATGCGGGGCGGCGGGATGCCCGTTGGGGGTGGGGGTGGCGCTGGTGGGGGCGGCGGCGGATGCGCAGGCCTGCGCGGCGCAGGTGCTGATTTCCGCGGTACCGATCCGACTGGAGTGCCCGGGTCGGCAGGTGATCGACCGCTTTACCGTCTGGCGGGACGGGGCGCAGGCGGTGTGGTTGGGCGCGGATTGGCCGGTGGTGCTGTCCGACCGGGCCATGCGGGGCGAGCGGCCCTGGGTGCCGCCGGTGCCAACGCGGGGGCGACTGCCGGCCGGGCCGGCGCTGCGGGTGGCGCCGATTGACGATTAGCGGGGGACGACTAGCGAGCGAGGATCATCGCCGCTTCTTTGGTTTTGGCGACACGGTCCATCACATCGAGCACGGCGCGGGCGACGCCATCGATGCCGCGCGAGGTGGTGGCGACGGTTTCGGCCGCACTTTGCATATCGGTCGCGATGCTGGTGGTGACGGAGTTTTGTTCTTCCACCGCCGAGGCGGCGGAGGTGATGTTTTCGCGCACGTCGCGAATGGCCTCGCGGATGGTTTCCGTCGCGCGGGCGACTTCGGCGGAGGTGGCCTGGATGTTTTCGATTTCGCGCGAGATCTGCGTGTGGCGTTGGCGGATTGATTGGCGAGGTTTTTGACCTCGGACGCCACCACCGTGAAGCCTTTGCCGGCTTCCCCGGCGCGGGCGGCCTCGATGGTGGCATTGAGGGCGAGCAGGTTGATCTGGCCGGCGATGTTGCGGATGAGATCGACGATGCCGTTCATCGCCTGGGTGGCGGCGACGAGTTGGCTGGTGCTGTCGCCCACCGCATCGGCGCGTTCAAAGGCGGCGTTGGCGGAGGTTTGGGTGCGGGTCATGCTGCCGGCGATTTCGGCGATAGAGCCGGCGAGTTCTTCGGTGCCGGCGGCGACGGTCTGCACCCGGGCCAGGGTTTCCTGCGCGGCGGTGGCGGCGGTGCGGCCTTCGGCCTGCGACTGGGCCACGGCGGTGTCGATCTGCTGGAAATTCTGGTCGATCAGGCGTTTGAGCTCCGTCATCCGCTTCGCCTCCGCCGTGATGTCGGTGGCGAATTTGACGATTTTCTGCACCCGGCCCTGCGGGTCGAGCACGGGGTTGTAGGCGCCGGAAATCCAGACTTCGCGGTTGCCCTTGGCGATGCGGCGGAATTGCGCGGCGCGGAACTGGCCGTGGCGCAGTTCGGCCCAGAAGTCGCGGTATTCCTGCGATTGGCGGGCCTGCGGATCGACGAACAGGCTGTGATGCTGGCCTTTAATTTCATCGAGCCGGTAGCCCATGGTGTGCAGGAACTTGTCGTTGGCGTCGACGATGGTGCCGTCGGTGGTGAATTCGATGATGGCCTGGGTGCGGCTGAGGGCCTGCATGGTGCTGAGATCGTTGGCGGTTTGCAGCCGGTTGCACGCATCAGACCATTCGATGACGAAGCCGGCGCGCTGCTGCTTTTCCAGCACCGGGGTGATGACGACATCGAACACGCGGGCGCCGAGGCTGATGGTGGTGGCGTGCGGGGCGGCGAGGCTGGCCAGCATCTGCCGCTGCTGCGCCGGGTTTTTGTGGAACATATCAACATTGGCGCCGACGAGGGCGGCGGCATTGAACTGCGGCAATTCACGGCGCAAATCGGCCTCTGCCGCGCGCATCACCTGCGACAGCGCGGGGTTGATGTAGGTGATGGTCAGCGAGGCATCGGCGAGCATGACGTTGGTGTGTAACGCATCGAGCACGCTGGCCCCTTGGACGGTGACGCGGCTTGGAGCGCGTGATGCGAAAAAATTCATGACGTGGTCCCGGGTTCTATCGACGCAGGACCACGTTTAGCCGGGAATGATGAAGCGATAATTAAGGTAACTCAAAACTGTAACGTTCTGTTTCGTTGTTAGTATTTGCGTAGTAGTCCGACCAGGCGGCCCTGCACTTTGACCCGATCGGCCGGGTAGATTTGCGCCTTATGGGTGACGTTGGCGGGTTCGAGCGCCACGGACTGGCCGCGGCGGCGCAGGCGTTTGAGCGTGACTTCCGTATCATCGACCATGGCGACGATGATCTGGCCGGTATCGGCCTGTTCGGTGCGGCGGATGATGACGGTGTCCCCATCCTGGATGCCGGCATCGACCATCGAATCGCCCGCGACTTCGAGCGCGTAGTGTTCGCCGCTGCCGAGCATGGCGACAGGGACTTCGATATGCGCGCCGGTGTCGCGCAGGGCTTCAATCGGCAGGCCGGCGGCGATGCGGCCGTACATTGGCAGTTGCACCGCGCCGGCGCTGGCGGCGGCGCGCACGCCGGGCAGGCGGCCGCTGAAATCGCCTTGAATGACGTTCGGGGCGAAATTGCCGGGGGCTTCAAGCTCCTCCTCCACATCCGGCAGCAGGGCGGCGTCTACCCCTTCTGGCAGGCGGGTGACTTCGAGCGCGCGGGCGCGGTGGTGGCGGCGGGAGAGGAAGCCGCGTTCTTCCAGCGCCGAGATCAGCCGGTGGATGCCGGATTTACTGCGCAGGTTAAGGGCGGCCTTCATTTCCTCAAAGCTCGGGGAAAAGCCGGTGGTGCGCAGGTGATGGTCGATGAAAACCAGTAATTCATGCTGTTTGCGCGTCAACATAAAGGCGTCTCCCAGATTTGGAACAAATCAGCAACTTGAGCGATGTTCTAGTTGCGTTCTTTCGCGCCGGTCAAGCAAATACGTCAGGCCGGCGCTAGCCGAGGCGGGGGAATTGCGTGTAGATATAAAGGCGTTAGAGGGGTGTGATGTCCGTGCTGTTGCCGCGCCGCGCCGTGCTTGCTGCTGCGGCTGCCGCGCTGGGGCGGCCAGTGCGGGCGCAAACCCGTGCCAGTGTGTTGCGCTTTGTGCCGGCGGCCGTGCCGGGCAGCCCGGAGCCGCTGCTGGCCAACCCGGTGGCGCGCAGCCAGTCGCACATGATCTGGGACATGCTGTACGGGCTGTCGACCGCCGGGGTGCCGTCGCCGCAGATGGTGGCCGGGCATGAGGTTGCGGCCGATGGGCTGACCTGGCGCTTCACGCTGCGCCCGGGGTTGCGCTTTCATGACGGGGTGCCGGTGCTGGCGCGCGACTGTGTGGCCTCCATCCGGCGGTGGGGGCAGCGGCGGGTGATGGGCGAGCAGTTGCTGCGGCGGCTGGCAGAGATGCGGGCGCTGGATAACCGGCGGTTTGAGCTGCGGTTGCGCGCGCCGTTTCCGCCGATGCTGTATGCGCTGGCGAGCGATCTGTGTTTCGTGCTGCCTGAGCGACTGGCGGCGGGGACGAAGCTGGCGGAGATGGTTGGCAGCGGGCCGTTCCGCTACCTGGGCGCGCCGGAGGGGCTGCCGGCGTTTGCCCGGTTTGAGGGCTACGTGCCGGCGCCGGGGCCAGCGGATTTTACCGCTGGCGGCAAGGTGGTGCGCTTTGAGCGGGTGGAATGGGTGGCGCCGGCCGAGCCGCCGGTGACGCTGGCGGCGTTGCAGCGCGGCCTGGTGGATTGGTGGCATGACCCGCTGGTGGATGTGTTGCCGGTGCTGCGCGACACGCCGGGGCTGCGGGTGAGCATGGCGGACCCGACCGGGGCGATTCCGATGCTGTTTTTTAACCATTTGCAGCCGCCGTTCAACAACGCAAGGTTGCGGCGGGCGGTGCTGCTGGCGGTGGATCAGGACGAGTTTTTGCAGGCCGCGATGGGCAGCGAGCCGGAACTGACCCGCAGCGGGGTGGGGATTTTCACCCCGGGCATGCCGTTCGCCAATGATGTGGGGATGGAGGTGCTGACATCGCCGCGCGATCTGGACCTGGTGCGCCGGCTAGTGGTGGAAAGCGGCTATCGCGGCGAGCCGGTGGTGTTGCTGGGGCCGAGCGATATTCCGCGCATTCAGGCGCTGTCGCAGGTGGCGAACGACCTGTTCGAGCGCATCGGGCTGAAGGTGGATTACGCCAGCCTGGAATGGTCGGCGCTGTTGCAGCGGCGGGCGATGAAGGAGCCAGTGGAGGCGGGGGGGTGGAGCGCGTTCTGCACCACCTATTCCGGCCTCGCCACCGCCAGCCCTGGCACGCATATGCCGATTGACGGGGCGGGGACGGAGGCGGGCACTGGCTGGCCGGGGTCTAAACGGATGGAGTCGCTGCGCGACGCCTGGTTCGATGCGCCGGATCTGGCCGGCGAGCAGACGATCTGCCGGGCGATTCAGCGGGTGGCGTGGGAGGAAGTGCCGTATATTCCGCTCGGCCAGTGGTTTACCGCCAGCGCGACGGCGGCGAACCTGTCTGCCGTGCCGCGGGCGCCGTTCCCGATTTTCTGGGGCATCGGGCGGGATTAGAGCCCTTCGGCGGCTTCCACCAGGGCGACATCGAGCAGGCGTTCGATCACCTCCGCATCCTGCGCGCCGGCGATGGCGTGGCGGCCGGCGATGACGAAGCAGGGCACGCCGTTGATGCCGATGCGGTGGGCGCGCAGATTATCGGCGTGCACCGCTTCGGCATCTGTATCGGCGGACAGGTAGGCATAGGCCTCGATGGTGTTGAGGCCGAGTTGCCCGGCGAGGCCGGCCAGGGCGGCCGGGTCGCCGATATCCACCCCATCGGTGAAATGGGCGTGGAACACCGCTTCCACCGCCGCCATGCTGAGGCTGGGCTGCTGGCGCACCACCCAGCGCACCAGGCGGTGCGCGTCGATGGAGGAGGGGGTGCGCAGGATACGGTCGAAGCGGAAGGTGATGCCTTCGATGCGGCCGATATCGGCGATGGAGGCGTAGAGGCGGCGGGCGCGTTCCTCGCCACCGAATTTGCGGATGACATAGTCGTCGCGCGCCATGCCGCCGCGCGGCATGTCCGGGTTGAGCAGGAAGGGGCGCCAGATCAGCTCGGCATGGATGTCCGGCCGGCGGCGCAGGGTGCGCAGCAGGCGGCGGGTGCCGAGATAGCACCAGGGGCAGATCAGGTCGTGCACGACCTCTATGCTCAGCCTGGTGTTGGGCGACGGGCGGTTGGGGGCGACGTGGATGTTCAACGGTGTGACCGTGCGGGTTTTGCGGTGTTGGACCATGCCTCTACCGCCTTGGCGGGGTCGGCGCCATAGGTTTCCGCGCCGGAGGGTGGGATCGGGCGGCTGACAAGCCGGGCTGGCTGTGCCATCTGAGGGAGTAGCAAATATGGAGGACCCGATGACGGACGCGATTTATCCCAGCCTGAAGGACCGGGTGGTGCTGATCAGCGGCGGGGCGTCTGGCATTGGGGCCAGCATTGTCGAGCATTTCGCGCGGCAGGGCAGCCGGGTGGGGTTTATCGACCTGCAGGACGGGATTGCGCTGTCGGACGCGCTGGCGGCGGAGGGGTGGCATCGGCCGTATGGGGTGCGGTGCGATCTGCGCGATATTGCCGCGACGCGCGCGGCGGTGGCGGAGATTGTCGGCCGGTTGGGGCCGATTGAGGTGCTGGTGAACAATGCCGGGCATGATGAGCGGCATGACTGGAAGGATGTGACGCCGGAGTTTTGGGACGAGCGTTTCGCCACCAATCTGCGGCATCAGTTTTTCGCCATTCAGGCGGTGGCGCCGATGATGCAGGCGGCCAAGGCGGGCTCGATCATCAATTTTGGCTCGATTTCCTGGCATCTGAAATCGGGCGGGATGCCGGCCTATACCAGCGCCAAGGCGGCGGTGGAGGGGCTGACGCGCAGCTTCGCCCGCGACCTGGGCGCGGATGGCGTGCGGGTGAACTGCATTATTCCCGGCTGGATTATGACCGAGCGGCAGCGGACGAAATGGCTGACGCCGGAGGGGGAGGCGGCGACCTTGGCGGCGCAGTGCTTGAAGGAATTGCTGCTGCCGCCAGATATTGCGCGGATGGTGCTGTGGCTGGCGGCGGATGACAGCCGGATGTGCACGGCGCAGAACTGGGTGGTTGATGGCGGCTGGTGGTAGCCAGACTTAAGGGGGACGGCATGCGTGGGATATTCGGGGCCATTGCGGCGCTGCTGATGGCGGGGGCCGCCCACGCGGCGGACAAGGTGACGTTCGGACTGGATTGGCTCGCGGAAGCCGAATATGGCGGCTATTATCAGGCGGTGGCCAACGGGATTTACGCCAGGCACGGGCTGGATGTGACCATCCGCCAGGGCGGGCCGCAGGTGAACCACATGCAGTTGCTGATGGCCGGGCAGCTGGATTTCAACCTGGGTGGCGGGCGGGCGATTGAATTTGCCGCTGAGGGGCTGCCGTATCTGGCGGTGGCGGCGATTTTTCAGAAAGAGCCGGCGGTGCTGATCGCGCACCCCAATACCGGGGCGGATCGGTTCGAGGCGCTGAAGGGGCGGCCGATTGCCATTGGGGCGGATACGCGCAATGGCTGGTGGCGGTTTCTGGCGGCGAAATATGGCTATTCCGACGCGCAGATCCGGCCGTACACGTTTAATCTGGCGCCGTTTCTGGCCAATAACGATCTGGTGCAGCAGGGGTATCTGGGGTCCGAGCCGTATCTGATCGAGACCGAGGCGAAGTTTAAGCCGCAGGTGCTGTTGCTGGCCGATGGTGGGTATCGGGGGTATGCCAATATTATCACCACCTCGGCCAAGCTGGTGGCGAGCAGGCCGGATGTGGTGCAGCGGTTTATCGATGCCTCCGCCGAGGGGTGGTATTCGTATCTGTATGGCGATCCGGCGCCGGGCAATGCGCTGATCCGGGCGGCGAATGCGGATATGACGCAGGCGATGCTGGAGTATGGCCGGGGGGTGATGAAGCAGCACGGGGTGGTGGATTCCGGCGATGCGGAGCGGCTGGGCATTGGGGCGATGACGGATGCGCGGTGGCAGGAGTTTTATGCGTCGATGGTGGCGGTGGGGGTCTATAAGCCCGGGATTGACCTGACGAAGGCGTATACGACGCGGTTTGTGAACCACCGGGCCGGGATGGCGTTGAAGCCGGCGCCGTGAGCTGGAAGGGGCTGGATACCAGCCGGATGCCGCATTTCATCAGCTATGACCAGGCGGAGCGGATGGTGGCGGCGCTGATGGACCGGGCGGCGGCGTGGGCGCCGGATGCGGTGGTGGGAATTGCGCGCGGCGGGCTGGTGCCGGCGACGATGGCGGCGAGCCTGCTGGCGTTGCCGTTGGCGATGGTGGCGTGGGACCGGGCGAGCGCGACGGTGAGCTGGCTCGGGCCGCGGCCGGCGGGGCGGCTGCTGGTGGTGGATGATTGCTGCGCCAGCGGGGCGACGATGCGGGCGGTGCTGGCTCCGTTGGCGCCGCAGCCGACCTTGAGCCTGACGGTGGTGTACGATCCGGAGACGACCGGCTATGTGCCGGATTTATCGCATCCGATGCGGGAGTTTTTCCGTCTGCCGTGGGAGCGCGGCGAGGCGACGCCGGCGGCGCGGGCGCGGCGGGCGTTGGGCGAGCCGGCCAATCGGCTGCATGAGGCGCCGTTTATTGGGCTGGATCTGGATGGGGTGTTTCTGCCCGATATCGCCCGTGCCGATTATGACGCTGATTTGCGTGCGGCGTTGGCGCGGCGGCAGGAACTGGCACCGTTTGCGGCGCTGCCGGATTTCGCGCCGGAGCGGGCGGTGGTGATTACCGGGCGGCCGGAATCGGACCACGCGATGACGCAGACCTGGCTGGCGCGGCATGGGCATGGGGCGTTGCCGGTGCAGTCTCGCCCGGACGGGATCGGCAATGATCTGGAGGCGGTGACGCGCTACAAGGCGGCGGCGGCGACGCGCTGGGGCTGCACGCATTATGTGGAGAGCGAGCCGGAGCAGGCGATCCGCATTGCCGCCCTGGCACCGCATCTGCTGGTTAGCTGGTGGTCGGCCGAGGAGGCGCGGCATTGGGTGCTGGGCGCGGCGCGCGGGTTGCCACCAACAGACCGCCGGTAACGCCGAGCAGGCCGAGGCCGAGGCCCC
>CAITOL010000099.1 GCA_903893975.1 uncultured Rhodospirillales bacterium
CTTTGCTGGACTGACCACCCTCATCCCGGCCTTCTCCCGCAAGCGCGGGAGAAGGAGGGGGGGGGTGACGGGGTGGGTTTGTTTGGGGTGGGCTGCTTCGGTGCGGGCGGGAGGGGGCGAAGAAAGGGTTGCAGCGGATGAGAAAAATGGTTATTATTTTTAACATGCCCGAAACCCCTTCCCTTCCCCCTTCAGACGCGCCGGCGTTGGCGCGGCGGTTGGGGGTTATTTTGCTGGCGTTGGCGGGGGTGGTAGCGGCGCGGTTTTTGCGGCGGCCGGGGTTGGCGGGGTTGATTGTGCCGTTGTGGCGGCGGTTGACGCATGTGGCGCGGCGGTTTGAGCGGGCGGCGGTTTGGGTGCCCGGGCCGAAGCGGGTGCGGGCGGCGCGGGTTCGGGCGCGGGCGGTTGGGGTTCGGCTGCCCTCGGCGCAGGGGTGGTTGGTGCGGGCGTTGGGGTATGAGGCGGCGGGCTATGGGTCGCAGTTGGCGCATTTGCTGGATGAGGCGGAGATGCAGGCGCTGATTGCGGCGGTGCCCGCGGTTGGGCGGGTGTTGCGGCCGGTGTGCTGGATGTTGGGGTTGGCGGAGGTGCGGTCGGCGCCGGAACGGGCGGCGGATGCGGCGGTAGTGGCGGAGGGCCGGGTGATCCGGCGGCGGGCCTGGCCGTTATGGCCGCGCCCGACCAGGCCGAAGCCCGCGCCACCGCCGTTGCCGTGGGATGGGTGGGTGGCGCCGGAGCGAAATTTGCCCCGGCGCTGGTGAGGGGTTGGCTTGGCTTTTTTGTTACGTTATCGTATCTTATTTTCCGTTTGATCTTTGAAGTTGCTTGGAATTATACGCGACGGACGTTCCAGGGTTTGGCGACGCCGGGCAGGATGCCGGTGAGGTCTGAACGCCAGGCGGAGGGTTGCATGGTGACGCCGCAGGGGGCGAAGGGGACGCTTTGCAGCACCTCCAACTGGATTTCTCCGGCGATGGCGGCTTGCTGGGCCGGGTCGGTGGTGGAGACCCAGCGGCGGCGGATGTCTTCATAGGCGTCGGAGTGGTACCAGCCGGCTTCCACCGTGTCGTTACCGCGCAGGCGGGAGTTGACCAGCGGGGTGGCGAGGGAGAGGCCGGGGATGGAGAGCATGTGCAGGTGCCAGCCGCCGGCCTCGATCGGGTCTTTTTTATTCACCCGGGTGGTCATGGTGGACCAGTCGGTGGTTTGCAGATCCAGATTGACGCCGATGCGGCGCAGCAGGTCGGCGAGGACTTCGCTGGCGGCTTTGACGTTCGGGTAGTCCCCGGGCATGACCTGGACGATGCGTTCGCCCTTATAGCCGGCGGCGGCGAGGGCGGCTTTGGCGCCGGCGACATCGAGCGGCTTTTTCAGCTGATCGAGGCCCACCTGGGTTGCCGAGGGGCCGGGCGGGAAGAAGCCGACGCCGGTGCGTTGCAGCGAGGTATCCACCCCGGCGACGGCGTTGACGAAATCTGACTGATCCACCGCATGCAGGATGGCGCGACGCATGGCGGGGTTGTTGAACGGGGCGAGCAGATGGTTGAAGCGGACCATTTTGAACTCGCCTTCGGTTTCCAGCACCTCGGCATGCAGTTTGGGGTCGCGTTTGATGGCGGGCATGAGGTCGTGGGCGGCAAATTCCCACCAGTCCTGCTCGCCTTTTTGCAGCGAGGCGTAGGCGGTGCCGATATCGGGCATCGTGGTCCAGACCACGCGGTCGAAATGCATGATTTTCGGGCCGGTGCCGCGATCGGGCGTGCCGTTGGGGCGGGGGACGTAGCGGTCGAACCGTTCGTAGACGTTGCGGACGCCTTGCAGGCGCTCGGCGGCGACGTAGCGCAGCGGGCCGGAGCCGATGAGTTCGGGGATGGGTTTGAACGGGTCGGTCAGGGCCAGGCGTTCGGGCATCATCGCCGGCATGAAGGCGCCGGGTTTGCCGATGGCTTCGGGCAACATGGGGAAAGCGCGTTTGAGGCGGAAGACGATGGTGCGGTCGTCGGCGGCGGAGATTTCGTTGCTGATGGCCAGCAGTTCCATGCCGAGCACGTCGCGCGCGCCCCAGCGTTTGAGGCTGGCGACGCAATCGCGGGCGAGGACTTGGGTGCCGTCGTGCCAAAGCAGGCCGTCGCGCAGGCGGATGCGCCAGGTGAGGCCGTTATCCTCCACCACATGGCCTTCGGCCATTTGCGGCTGGGCGTGATAGTTCGAATCGGTGCCGTAAAGCTGGTCGAACACCAGGCCGCCATGGTTGCGGGTGATGTTGGTGGTGGAGGTGTGCGGGTCCAGGAAGACGAGGTCGATCTGGGGGATGAAGCGCAGGACGCGTGCGCTTTCGGCCGCGATGACCGCCGGGGCGGCCAGGGTGAGCGCGCCGCCGATGAAGCCGCGCCGTCCGAGTTTCGGCATTGTTGGAGCCTCCCGCATTTTTGTTGCCCGCATTTTAGTTGACGGTATCTGACCGCGCGCGGCGGGGAAGCGCAAGATGGGTCAGAAGCGGAAGAGGTAGCCGCAGAGGCCGCCGAGGGCGAGGACGAGGAGCGGGTGGATTTCGCTGAGGGTGAGGGCGATGGCGGCGGCGGCGGTGATGGCGGGTGCGGCGAGGCCGGTTTCGGTGCCGCGCATGAGGGCGATGGCGGAGGCGAAGATGAGGCCGATGGAGACTGGGGCGAGGCCGCGCTCGACCCAGACCCGCCAGCCGGCGTCGCGGTAGCGGCCCCAGACGCGGGCGGCGGCGTGGACCAGCAGGCAGGTGGGGCCGTACATCGCCAGGGTGGCGACGGCGGCACCGGTGAGGCCGGCGGCTTTCTGCCCGACCAGCGAGGCGATGAGCGAGCCGGGGCCGGGGGCGAGGCGGGAGATGGCGAAGAGGTCGAGGAAGTCTTTGTCGGTCATCCAGCCTTGGGTGGTGACGGCGGCGTGCTGCATGGCGGGGATGACGCTGTTGCCGCCGCCGACCGCGAGGAGGGACAGGCCGAGAAAGAGGAGCGCGAGTTTGAGCAGCACGCCGGTCATGGTCGGGCGCCCCAGAGGCCGAGCGGGATGGCGGCGATGAGGACGGCGACCAGCGGCAGGCCGGCTAGGCCGATGGCGGCGGCGATGGCGGCGAGGAGGCAGTACGGCCAGAGGCCGGTGATGTTCTTGCGCATCATCCGCACGCCGTTGGCGACGTTCATGCCGATGGCGGCGGCGCCGATGCCGGTCATGACCGGTTCGACGCCGGGGATGTCGCGGATTTCGGTGAAGAGGGCGCCCATGGCGAGGACGGCGATGACGGGGACGAGTAGCATGCCGATGAGGGCGGCGAGCGCGCCGGCGGGGCCGCGCAAGGTGGTGCCGACGAAGACGGCGAGGTTGACGCCGTTGGCGCCCGGGGCGATTTGCGCGAGGGCGAGGCCGCCGACGAATTCACGTTCCCCCATCCAGGCGCGGCGATGCACGACTTCGCGCCGGATCCAGGCGCTCATGCCGCCGCCGAAGCTTTGCATGCCGATGGCGAGGAATACCCAGGCGATGGCGCGCAGGCTGGGTTTGGGCGCGGGGGCGGGCATGCGGGGGGGTGGACCGATCGTGCGGGGGCAGGCCAACGGGGGGGCGGCTGGGTCAGCTGGCAGCCCCCCTTGGGCTTGCGGTGCGGGGGTTACTTTTTGGCTTTTTTGCCGGCGGGTTTGGCGGGGGCCTTTTTGGCTGGGGCTTTCGGGGCTGGGGCTTTTTTGGTTGCGGCTTTCGGGGCGGCCTTCTTCGCGGCCGCCTGGGCGGCGCGGAGTTTGGCGATATCCGGCACGTTGCTGGCCGAGGCGCTGAGCATGGCGGATTTGGTGACGGCGAGGGCTTCCGCGGCGGCCTTGTTGTCGATGATCTTGGCCATCACCGCGTCGCGCGCGCGGTCGAAGGCGCCGCGGTTTTCGATGACGTAGGTTTGCGACTTGCGCAGGCCTTGCAGGTAGCCGTTGATTTCCGGCACCACGTAGCGGGCAACCAGGTCCCAGCTGCGCATGGTGTTTTCCGGGTTGGCCCAGTCATGCACGAAGCCGATAACGGTGCCGAAGCCGCCGGAGACTTCGAGCACGGATTTGATGGTTTGCACCAGATCGTCCGGGGTGCCGATGGTGGCGGCGGCGCCGGGGAGGAAGGCGGTTTTGTCGACCGCTTCATCCGGGGTGGTGAAGGGCTTGGCGCCTGGGCGCTGCAAGGTGGCGGTGATGTATTCATTGTGGTGGCGCATCAGGCCGTCGCGGGCCTGTTCGCGGGCTTTCTCCCGGGTTTCGGCGATGTGCCAGCTGAGCAGGACGCGCCAGTTTTTCCGGTCCACGGTCTGGCCATGCTTTTTGGCAGCGGCCTCGGCGAAGCCCCATTGCGTGGGCAGGGATTGCAGGCCCTCGCTGGACATCGAGCCGATGGAGATGATGCCGATGCCGTGCTTGCCGGCCAGGGTCATGCCGGAGGGGCTGATCTGGGAGGCGACGGCGAAGGGCATGTCTTCCTGCAAGGGGAGCAGTTGCAGTGCGGCGTCGTTGAGGGTGAACCAGTCGGTTTTCGCGGTGACCCGTTCGCCGCGCATCAGGCGGCGGATGACGCCGATGGCTTCATCCTGCCGGTCGCGCAGCACCATCGGGTCCAGGCCGAGCGCATGGGCGTCGGAGGCGAGGGCGCCGGGGCCGGAGCCGAAAATGGCGCGGCCGCCGGTCATGTGGTCCAGCTGCACCATGCGTTGGGCGACGTTGAACGGGTGGTGATAGGGCAGCGAGACCACGCCGGTGCCGAGCATGATGCGGTGGGTGCGTTCGCCGGCGGCGGCGAGGAACATTTCCGGCGAGGCAATCATTTCCCAGCCGCTGGAATGGTGCTCGCCGCACCAGAATTCATCGTAGCCGAGTTTGTCGAGATGCTCGGTCAAATCCAGGTCGCGGCGGAATTGCAGCATCGGGTGTTCGCCGATGGGGTGATGCGGGGCGAGAAAGGCACCAAAGCGGAGGCGGGACATAGGGGGCTCCTGGACAGGTTTATTGATTGGGCGGGCAGTTTGGGGAAACTGGCCGATCAGGGCAAGCCGGCACCGGGGACGGAAACCCGCACCACGTCGATCCCGCCCTGGCGTTGTTCGGCGATGGCCGGGCCGGTGCCGGGTGCGGTGGAGACGTAGAGGTCGCGACGGTCCGTGCCGCCCAACATGCACGCATAGGCAAAGCGGCCTTCAGGGAGGGCGATACGATCGACAATTTCTCCACCTTGGCGGACGCGCAACAAATCTGGACCTCGCGCGTCGGCGATCCAGATGGCGCCTTCGGCATCGAGGCAGATGCCGTCCGGGAAATGGCCGGGCAGGTCGGCGAAGACGCGGCGGTCGTGCAGGGTGCCATCGGCGGCGACTCGGAAACTGGTCAGGCGCTGGCCCATGGTCTCCGCGATGATCATGGTGCCGCCGTCTGGGGTGATGACGGTGCCGTTGGGGAAGTGCAGCCCCTCGGCGGCGGCCGAGACGGTGCCGTCGGGCGCGATGCAGGCGAGGGTGGCCGGACGTTCGGCCTCCCCCTGGTACCGGTCGAAGCCGAAATTGCCGACATAGGCGCGGCCGGCGCGATCGACCACCATGTCGTTACACGGGCCGCCGGCGAGATGCGACAGATCGGCCACCAATTCAAGCCCGGTGCCGGCGAGGCGCATCAGTTTGCGATCGAGCATGGACACGATCAGCAGGGTGCCATCCGGGCGCCAGCCGAGACCCGAGGGTTGCGCGGGGACGGTGACGATGGTTTCGGCCGTGCCGGCCGGGCCGATGGCGATGACGCGATGGCTGTAGAAATCGGAGAACCACAACCGGCCGGCATGCCAGCGTGGCGCCTCGGTGAAGGTGAGGTCGCGCAGCACGGGCCGCAGGGTGGATGTGGGCATTGGTGGTTCTCCGGACGTTTGCCCGGATCATATCGCAGGGGTGGTGGATTGCCAGAGGGCGTGGCAACGAGGGGGCCGCGCCTGAAGCCAGGCGCGGCCGGAGGCGTGGCGGTTAGCCGGGGAGCATGACTTTGTCGATCACCTGGATGACGCCGTTGGATTGCACGACGTCGTAGGTGGTGATGTGGGCGACGTCGCCCTTGGCGTCGATGACCAGCACGTTGTGCGGGCCGTTCATTTTCACCATCAGCTTTTCGCCGGCGACCGTGGTGAGGGTGGCGGTGCCGTTGGCGTCCATCACCATTTTGTGCAGGGCATCGAAGTCCAGCTTGCCGGGCACGACGTGGTAGGTGAGCACCTTGGTCAGGGTCGCCTTGTTCTCCGGCTTTAGCAGGGTGGCGACGGTGCCGGCGGGCAGCATGGCGAAAGCGTCGTTGGTGGGCGCGAAGACGGTGAACGGACCTGGGGTCTTCAAGGTTTGCACGAGGCCGGCGGCTTTGACTGCGGCGACGAGGGTGGTGTGGTCGGCCGAGTTGACGGCGTTGTCGACGATATCTTTGCCGGCGAACATTTGCTGGCCGCCCACCATCACCGGGGCGGGCATGGCGGCGGCGGCCATCGGGGTGGGGGCTTGCGCGCCGGCCTGGGCGCAGGCGGCGAGGAGCAGGGCGGTGACGGTCAGCGGGGCGAATTTGCGAAAGGTCATGGCGGCGGGTTCCTGATCGGTGAGGGCTGCACCAAGCAACCCCTTCACGACAGCGTTACGCAGCCATGCCGGCAGCAGATGCAGGCGACCGACGAAATAGTTTCAGGCCAATGCGCGGCTGAGCCGGCGGAAGCGCCAGGGGAGCAGCACGGCCGCCGCGGACAGGCCGGCGATCAGGCCCATCCACATGCCGCGCGCGCCGAGCCCGAGGCCAAACGCCAGATACCAGCCGACCGGCATTCCGATCACCCAATACGATATCGCGGTGATCAGCATCGGGACGCGGGTATCTTTCAGGCCGCGCAAAGCCCCTGCCCCGGTGACCTGAAACCCGTCTGACAGTTGAAAGATCGCCGCAAGCGCCAGCAGCGCCATGCCGCCGTGGATCACTGCCGGGTCGTCAGTATAAAGGCGCACGATTGCGCCGGGGATGGTGAGCATGAGCGTGGAGGACACGCCTTGGGTGAGCAGGGTGAGCAGAAATCCGGCCAGGCCGGCCCGGCGCACGGCGGCATAGTCCTGCCGCCCCATGGCGTTGCCCACGCGAACCGTGACCGCCATCGACATGGCCAGCGGCACCATGAAGCTGAGCGCGGCGATGTTCAGGGCGATCTGATGGCTGGCGACGGCAACCGGGCCGAGGCCGCCGATCATGACACCAACGGCACTGAACAATCCCATTTCCAGCAACACGCTGACCGCCATCGGGCCACCGAGGCGGAGGATGCCGAAGATGACGCTGAGGTCGGGCGTGCGCCGGCCGTGATGCCAGCCGAGATCGGCGAAGCGTGGGCTGAGGCGGACATAGCCGAGCATGGCCAGCGCCTGCACCCAGAGCACGATGGTGTTAGCAACGCCGGACCCGAACGCCCCCCAAGCCGGCATGCCGAGGCGGCCGTACATAAGCGACCAGGCGATTGGCAGCAACAACAGCACGGCGCCGATGCTGGCCACCATGGTGGCGCGCGGGCGTGAGGACCCATCGGCGAGGCCGCGACAGGCAACCCAGATGCCCATCGCCGGCCCGCCGAAGCTGGCGGCGCGCAGGAAGGCGGCGATATCGGCGTGCAGCGAGGCATCGATGCGCAGCAGCGGCGCGATCCGGCCGGAAAGCAGAAACACCAGCAGACCGGCGAGGCACCCGAGGGTCAGCGAGAGGTAGAGCCCCTGGCGGAACAGGGCCGCAGCCTCCCCCCGCCGGCCGGCGCCGTCGAGGTGGGCGATGGAGGGCGGCAGCGCCATCATGACGCCGATGATGCCCATGACCGGCACCATCCAGACATTGCCGCCCACTGCGACCGCGCCGAGCACGCCGGCGCCGAGATGGCCGGCGAGCATGGCTTCAACGATATTAGTGCCGAAGCCGGCGAGTTGCCCAATGACCAAGGGCAGGCCAAGGCGCAAGGTGGCGCGCAGATCCGTGCTGACGGATGCGCCGCTTTGGAACGACATTTTCGGCCTTTATATGACGAGTTCGGCGACTGGCGATGTTGGTCTGGCTCTACCCATCAATGCGGCCCGCGGCAATCAGAACTTCTCGACCCACGGCCGGACCTCGATCTCCCAACTCCAGGCGCTGCGATGCTGGTGCATCACGTGCCAGTAGGTTTCGGCAATGGCGTCCGGGTCCAGCAGGCTGTCCGGCCGATCGGCGGGGACCGGGCGCTCGGCGCTGCGGATGCCGCCGTCGATGACGAAATGCGCCACGTGGATGCCGGCGGGGGAGAGTTCGCGCGCCATGGATTGGGCTAGGCCGCGCAAAGCGAACTTGCCCATGGCGAAGGCGGCTGAGAGCGGGAAACCTTTCACGCCCGCTGTGGCGCCGGTGAGCAGAATGGCGCCGCGCTGGTGCGGCAGCATCAGGCGCGCGGCGTGTTGGGAGACTAGGAAGGCGCCGAAGGCGCTGATCTCCACCGCACGGCGAACGGCCTCTGGGTCCAGGTCCACCAACGGCCCGCGGGCGCGGGCGCTGGGGTTGTAGACCACCACATCCGGCGCGCCCTGGCTGGCACCGACGGCGGCAAATAGTGCGGCGACGCTGGCGGGGTCTGCGGCATCGCAGGCATAGGCGGTGGCGCCGGTTTCCGCGCATAACGCATCGAGCTTACCGGTGTCGCGCGCGGCGAGGGCGACGCGCAGACCATTGGCGGCGAAGCGCCGTGCCAGTGCGGCACTCAGTCCGGGACCGGTGCCGACAATCAATGCTGAGCGATATGTGGTATGGACCATGGGGCTCTCCCGTTTGCAGCAAACCGGTGTAAGCTGACAGCCTGCAAGGCCGACAACAAGGACGCCACGATGGACGCGCAAGCCGAGACCACCCCGCCGTTGGACCTGACCCGGATCGACGTGATTTCCGATGCGATTTGCCCGTGGTGCTATATCGGCAAGCGGCAGTTGGAACTGGCGCTACCGGTGCTGGCGCAGCAGGGCCTGTCGTTCAATGTGCATTGGAATCCGTTCCAGCTGAACCCGGACATGCCGGCCGGAGGGCGCGACCGGTTGAGCTACCGAATTGAGAAGTTCGGCAGCGCGGAACGGGCCGCCGAGCTCGACGCGCGCATTACCGCGACCGCCGCCGGGGTAGGCCTGGAATTTCACCTCGAACGGCTGACCCGCACCCCGAACACGGTCAGCGCCCATCGGACCATTTTGCTGGCCGGCAGCGAAGGGGTGCAGGATGCGGTGGTGGAGGCGCTGATGAACGCGTATTTCTGCCAAGGCGCGGATATCGGCGACAGCGAGACCCTGGCCGAGATCGCGGACGGCGCCGGGCTTTCCGGGGACCGGGTGCGCGCGATGCTGGCGGGGGATGAGGGGTTGGAGATTGTGTTGCGCGGTGATGCCATGGCGCGCCGGGCAGGTATTTCGGGGGTGCCGAGCTTCGCGCTCGCCGGGCATGTGTTGTTCTCAGGCGCCTATCCGGCGGAGCAGATGGTGGATAATTTCATCCGCGCCCGGCAGTTGCTGGCCAGCCGCGCGGCGTGAGGCACGCAGTTCGCCATTCCTGGATTTGTGCCGCCTGGGTGCTAATCGGGCTGGCCGGCGCGCCGGTGGCGGCAGTTGCACAGGACGTCCCCTCCCCCGCTGATGCGCTGAAGGCGGCGACCGCGCAAATTCAGCACGGGCAGGTCGCGGCGGGATTGGATATCATTCGCCAACTGGCGCTGGATGGCTATGCGCCGGCGCAGAACGCGCTGGGGATGGCGCTGCAAACCGGGGATGGTGTGCCGCAGGACCGTGCGGCGGCGCTGGATTGGTTCCGCCGGGCCGCCGCCCAGGGCTCCCCCGATGCGGCGTTCAACCTCGGGACGTTGTTGGAAGCCGGTGAGGTGGTGCGGCAGGATCTGCCGGGCGCGGCGCAATTATACCGGCGTGCGGCTGAGCAGGGCGTTGCCGTGGCGCAGCATGCGTTGGGCATGTTGTATGCCACCGGACGCGGCATGCCCAGGGATGACGGGCAGGCCGCGTTGTGGTTTGGCCGCGCGGCGGAGCAAGGTTTCGCGCTGGCGCAGGCAAGCCTGGCGAGCATGATCGAACAGGGCCGCGGGGTGCGGCGGGACGATAAGCTCGCCTATCAATGGTATCGGGCCGCCGCCGAGCAGAACAGCGTGCCGGCGATGAACGCGTTGGGGGTGTATCTGCTCAACGGGCGCGGCACCAAGGTGAACCAAACCGAGGCGCTGGGCTGGATCCGCCGCGCGGCGGAAGCGGGGCTGCCGGAGGCGCAGCGCCGGTTGGGCCAGATGATGGAAGCCGGGATCGGCACGCCATCGGACGATTTGTCCGGGCGGATGTGGTATCGGCGGGCGGCGGAAAGCGGCGATACCGAAGCGCAGATCCGGCTTGGGGTGCTGCTGGAATCCGGATGGCATGGCGCGGATAAGGATCTGGCACAGGCGGCGCAATGGTATTTGCGGGCGGCTGGCCGGGGTGTGGGCATGGCGCAATACCGGCTGGCGTTGCTGTATCTGCGCGGTGCGGGGGTGCCGGTGGATGATGATGCCGCGGCGGCCTTGCTGATGCGGGCGGCCGAGCAGCGCGTGGTGGGGGCGGCCTGGCAGCTGGGCGCCATGGCGTCGGAAGGGCGCGGTGGGCTGGCGGATAACGAGGCTGCGCTGCATTGGTATCAACTGGCCGCTCAGCATGATGGCAATGCCGCGCTGGAGCATCTGTTAGCCTGGTACGATGTGTTCAAGGCGGCACGGCTGAAACCGGGGCGGAACCAGCCGATTACCGATGTCCAGGCCGTGCGCCATTTGCGCCTTGCGGCGGAGCATGGCCTGCCGAATGCGCAAAACAACCTCGCCGTGATGCTCTACAACGGTTGGGGCGTGAAGCAGGACATCGCCGGGGCCAAGCGCCTGTTCAGCCAGGCGGCGACGGCGGGCAACCGCACCGCCAAAGCCTGGCTGGACTGGCTGGCGCAGGAATAGCGGCGGCTAGAGGAAGGCTTTCACCTCTGCCAGGAAGCGGTCGAGCTGATCGTGTTGGACCCAGTGCCCGGCATTGGCGATGGTGACGACCTTGGCGTTTTGGAAGTGCTGCAGCCGGCCGTCGCCTTCCGGGTTGGAGGCCCAGCTTTCCTTGCCGTAGACCAGCAAGGTCGGGCAGGTAATGCGGGCCCAGAGCTTGTCGATCTCCTCATACGGCATGTCATAGGCCGGCCAGCTGCGGACGTAATTGTCGAACTTCCAGGAATAGGTCCCGTCCTCGCTCTGGTTCACGCCGTGCAGGGTGAGATGGCGGGCGCGTTCGGGGGTGAGGTGGCCGTTCTGCTCCTGCATCCGCTTGAGCGCTTCGTCGATGGAGGCGTAGCGGCGGGGCAGCCGCCCGGCGAGGGCGCGCTGCTCATCGACCCAGCTATGCATGCGTTCCGCCAGGGTGAGATGGGCCCGCTTGGCGATGGATTTGGGCGACGGGCCGAGGCCTTCAATGGCCACCAGCTTCTGCACGGTTTCCGGGTAGAGACCGGTGTAGCGCAGGGCGACGTTGCCGCCGAGCGAGTGGGCGATGATGGTGAGCGGCGCCATTTTTTGCTGATGGATCAGCTGGGCGAGGTCGTAGATGTAGCTGTCCATCCGATAGCTGCCATCTTGCGACCATTGGCTGTCGCCATGGCCGCGCAGGTCTGGGGCGATGATGTGCCAGTCTTTCCGCAGGTCCTGCGCCACCCAGTCCCAGTTTCGGCAATGGTCCCGCCCGCCATGCAGCAGCAGCAGCGGTGGCGCTTCGGGGTTGCCCCAATCGACATAGTGCAGCCGCAGCCGTTGGGAGAAAAACACCCGGGAGGTCGGGCCGCTGGAGGTTAGGGGCATCGGTTCGCCTATTCAACTTTGCACGCAGGATCGAAATGCTGATTTGCCATGCTCAACCCCACATGGCTAGACTTAGCGGCAAGCCGCAACAGTCGGTCCCACCAACCCAAAGAAACCGGAGGATAGCTTGGCCAAAATCACCTTCCCCGTCGAGGCGTCGCACATCATGATGTTCGCGCGCGCCATCGGCGACACCAACCCGGTGTATTACGATGCCGAAGCGGCAAAGGCGTCTGAGGCCGGCCGGATTGTGGCCCCGCCGAGCTTCGCCCAGTCGGTGGCCCAGTTTAACCCGGACTATTTCCTGCGTCCGAAGCCCGGTGTGGCCTGGTTCGGATCTGGCAAAACCGCGACCGGCCTGACCGAGAAGGCATCGTCATCCGGCGGGCTGCATGCGGAACAGCATTTCGAGTTCCACCGCCATATCAGCCCCGGCGATGTGCTGACGGTTGAATCCAAGCCCGGCAAGATCTGGGAAAAGGAATCCAAGCGCGCTGGCATCCTGAAGTTCCGTGAATCGGTCACCGAATACCGCGATCAGGCCGGCAATCTGGTGATCACCGCCACCAGCGTCGGTGTGACCACCGAGCGTCCGGTTGCGCAGAGCTGAGGGGAGCGAAATCACATGGCACTCAATGCAAGCCAGCTGAAGGTTGGCGATACCCATAGCGAGCAGATTTGCGACAATCTGACCCGCACCCAGATCGTGCAATATGCCGGCGCGTCAGGCGACTATAACCCGCTGCATACCGACGAAGTCTACACCACTCAGGTTGCTGGCTATCCGAGCGTGTTTGCGCACGGGATGCTGACGATGGGCATGACCGGCAAGGCGCTGACCAACTACGTTGGCGATGGCACGCTGACGAAGTTTGGCGTGCGCTTCACCAACCAGGTGTGGCCGGGCGATACGCTGACCGCGACCATGACCGTGGCCGGAATGCGGAACGAGGGCGGACAGAACTTCGTCGATCTGACAATTTCCACTGTCAATCAAGATGGCAAGGAAGTGATGACGGGTAACGCGAGCGCGCGCGTTAACCCGTAAGCCCTAACGAACATGGCGCGGAACCAGCATAGGTTCCGCGCCATTTTCTTGTACCCTGTCAGGAAGCCGATATGACTGCCTTATTGCCGATCGATGACGGTGTTCGCCGCGCCATTACCCAGGCGGTTGATAGTTTGCGGGCGGAGAACGAGGCGTTGGTCGCGCGGTTGGTGCGGCACAAGAGCGTGCTCGGGCATGAGCAATCCTGCCTGGCGGATATGGAAGTTCTGTATGGCGAATTGGGGCTGCAACCGCGACGGGTGCCGATTGATGCGGACGCGCTGGGCGAACACCCCGGATTTTCCCCGCCGCTGATCCCCTATGCCGGGCGGGACCCGGTGGTGGGCATGTTGCGACCGCGTGAGGTGAAGGGCCGCAGCCTGATGCTGCAAGGCCATATCGATGTGGTGCCGGAAGGGGCGGAGGATTTGTGGCTTAGCCCGCCTTATGAGCCGACGATCCGCAATGGGCGGATGTACGGGCGTGGGGCTGCGGACATGAAGGCGGGGGTGGCGGCCAGCCTGACAGCGGTGCGGGCGCTGCAACTGGCCGGGCTGCGGCCGGCGGCGATGCTGCAAATGGCGGCGGTGATCGAGGAGGAATGCACCGGCAATGGGGCGCTCGCGGTTATGCAGGCGCTGGAAAAGCCGGATGCGTGCCTGATCCCCGAACCTGGCCCGGGCTATGCGGCGCTGTATACCGCCGAGGTTGGGGTGGTTTGGGCTTGGGTGACCGTCACCGGGCGCCCGGTGCATGTGCGCGACATGCATGCTGGGGTGAACGCGATTGAGGCGGCGACCACGATTGCCGCCGCGTTCAAGGAGTACGAGTCGGAGATGAACCGCGCCGAACGGCGGCACTTCGCCTTCGCTGGCGACAATCATCCGATCAACATCAATTTTGGCACCATCGAAGGCGGGGAATGGAACTCCTCCGTGCCGACGCGGGCGCGCATCGGCATGCGGGTGGGGGTGATGCCCGGCTATTCCGCGCGGCTGGTGGCGGCCGATATCCGCAGGTTGGTGGCGCAGGCGGCGGCCGACCCGAAATTGGCCGGCACGCAGGTGAAGGTCGAGTTCAAGGGCTTTATGGCCGATGGCTGCGTGTTTCCGGCCGAGCAGGCGATCAGCCAGGCGGTCAGCGGCTTACATCGGCAGGTCACCGGGGAGGAATTGCGCCATTATGCCTCGGCCGGGCTGACGGATGCGCGGCATTACGTGCTGTATCAGGACACGCCGGCGACCTGCTACGGCCCGGACTCCGACAGCATTCATGGCATTGACGAAAGTGTCGGCCTGCAATCGCTGCACGACGTTACCACGGTGCTGGCGCTGACCATTGCCGGATGGTGCGGGGTGGAGCGGATTTGACAGCGCCGCCGCGCTGGTGAACGCTGGCGTTGGTATGGCCGAGGTCATCAAACTTCCGCGCGTCACCGACGATACGATGTGGGCGGTGGTCGCCTCCATCGGGCGCAGCAATCGTGTGGCCGAAATCTACCCGACCCGTGTGGCGGCGCTGGCGGATCGGCAATGGCGGGAACAGCAGGTTCGGGCGTATGCCGGGTTTCTATCAACCTGCAAGCAACCGGCGCCGCGTTACTCGGTGGTGCCGATGCGGCGGGCGGAACTGCCGCGCGGCTGGAAACCGCTGCCGGCGTTGGGATTTCTGCGCGGCCAGTTCGCCTGATTTAACCGATGCGGGTGCGGGCCAGCAGGTCCTCGTTCAGGTCGAACCCCATACCCGGCGCTTCGGTCAGGTTGATCCAGCCATTGGCATCCACATCGCAGGCGGCTTGCAGCGGGAAATCCCGCCGCGTGATCGACCATTCCGGCGGGTCATACGGGAATTCGAGATAGGGCACATCGGCGAGGCCCGCGGCGAGATGGGCATTGGCGATGACGCCGATGCCGTTGCCCCAGGTATGCGGGGTGAAGACCAGATTATGCTCCTGCGCCATCAGCGCGACCCGGCGCAGCCCGGTGATGCCGCCGACCAAGGTTGCGTCGGGCTGCAGCACATCGAGCGCGCCGGCGGTGATCAGGTCGCGGAATTCGTATAATTCGCGGGTCATTTCGCCGCCGGCCAGGCGGATGTCGAGCGTGTCGCGCAGGCGGCGCATGCCCTCGCGGTCGCCGCGGTGCAGTGGTTCTTCCATCCAGTAGACGCCCAGGCGTTCGAGTTCTCGCCCGACTTCGACCGCGTCTTTCAATGTCCAGGGGGCGTAGGTGTCCGCTGGCAGGCGCCAGCCTTGGTTGCAATCGACCATCAGCACCAGCCGATCCCCGACCCGCTTGCGCACCGCTGTGAGGGCGGCGATGTCGTCGCGCCAGTCGCCACGTTGGAAGCGGATTTTCATCGCCGGAAAGCCGCGCGCCAGCAAACGTTCGGCCGTTTCCGCCATGCCGCCCGGGTCGCGCAAGGTGCCGGAGGAGGCGTAGGTGCGGACGCGATCGGACAGGCCGCCGAGTAGTTTCCAGCACGGGGTGCCGGTGATTTTGCCGGCCAGATCCCACAACGCCAGATCCAGCGGCCAGCAGCGGCCGTAGTGGAAATTGATGTGGCTGAGCACGCGGTAATGCCGCTCCAGCCGCATCGGGTCCCAGCCGACGAACAGATGTTCGTGCCCGGCAAAGCCCAGCATCAGATCGCCCGAGCCAATGCCGACCAGCCCGGCATCGGTGCTGACGCGGACGATGGTGCTGTCAAAATACTGGCGGGGCACGCTGTCCCAGGCGGCGCGGAATGGCGGGTCCAGCGGCAGGCGGTGATGGGTGATGGTGATGGCGGTGATTTTCATGCGCGGAGCACCATCTCGGCGAGGGGCAGCAGATCGGCGTCCGCAACGACGCGGCGGGTGGCGTTGCGCATTGGCGCGTTATCCGGGGCTGCCATCTCGGCCGCAAGGGCGGCGGCGGTCAGGCCGGGGATGCCGGGGGTGATCCCGGCCAGCTGCACCAAGTTCGTGAAGCCCGCCATTAGGTCGCCGCCCAGCAGCGCGGCGAGTTCGGCGAAGCGGCCATCGGGGTCCTCGGCAGAAACCCAGCCTAAGGTGGCCTGCATTGCCAGGGCCACGGCGCGACCGTGATGGAGATGCGCCAGCGTGCCGATGGCGTGGCCGATATTATGCGCCAGGGCGGTGCCGGTATTGTCGATGCCGATGCCGGCGAGGCAGGCGGCGTATTGCAGCCCGGCCCGTGCGGTGAGGTCGCGCGGATGCTGCATCACCTGCGGCAGGTGGCGCACGACGAGGCGGATGGCGGCGTGGCAGAACACATCGTTGCCGGCATTGGCATTGCGGTTGGTGCAGGCTTCCATCGCGTGCACCAGCGCATCGATGGCGGTGGCGCCGGTCAGGCCGAGCGGCAGGCTGAGGGTGAGGTCTGGGTCGAGCAGGATCACGTCGGCTTTCAGCGTATCGCCCCAGAGCCAGGTTTTGGCACCGGTCGCGTCGGAGGCCACCACGGTGCGGGTGGCTTCCGAGCCGGTGCCGGCGGTGGTCGGGATGCAGATTTTGGCCAAAGCGCGTGCCGGCAGCGGTGCGGCGCAGAGCCGGTAGCGCGCGGCGGGGTCGGCTGCTGGGGCGATGGCGGCCGCGGCCTTGCCGACATCGAGCGCCGAGCCGCCGCCCAAGGCGACGACCAGCGCGACGTTATGGTCACGCGCGGCCTGGGCGGCCGCGTCGATCTGCGCCAGGGTCGGGTCGCTGGTCAGGGCCTCGAATAGCACTGTGGCGAGCCCGGCCTGAAGCAAGGCGGCACGCGCGGCGGCGGTGATGCCGAGGCTGGCAAGGCCAGGGTCGGCCACCAGCAGGACCGGCTGCCCGGCGGCCAGCGGTGCGGCGAAATCCCCCAGCCGGGATAGCAGGCCGGAGGCCTGCACGATGCTGGGCACACGGTCGAGAGTGAATGCCATGGACTGCCTCCGCATGATCGTCTCGCCTGCATAGCGAACCTGCCGCAGGGGGGCTAGGGCGGATGCGCGCAGATGCGGGCTTTGCCGACAGGCGCGGGCAGGCCATCATGGGCGCATGCCCTCCCCCTCCCCCATCGTGCCGGTGCTGTCCAGCATGTTCATCGCCTATATCGCGCTCGGCGTGGTGGGGCCGCTGGTGCCGTTGCTGCTGTTGGGCCGTGGGGTGCCGGCGCCGGAGATCGGCCTTGTGGCGTCGTGCTATTCGGCGGGGTTTATTCTTGGGACTTTGCTGCTCGGCCGGGTGATCGCACGCATTGGCCACCGGGCAGGAATGGTGGCGGTGAGCGTGCTGAGCGGGCTGACGGTTGCGGCGATGACGGTGGATAGCAGCACGCTGGTATGGGCGGGGCTGCGGGCCGCGATGGGGCTGGGGCATGCCGGGATTTGCATTGTGGCGGAGAGCTGGCTCAACAGCCATGCCGGGAACCATAATCGCGGGCGGATCTTCAGCGCCTATCTGCTCACCACCTGGGGTGGGTCGGCGCTGGGGCCGCTGGCGATTGGCGCCTTTCCGGCTTCGGGCGGATTGCTGCTGGCCGCTGCGGCGGTGATGGCGCTGACGGCCTGGCCGTTGCTGCGCAGCCGCGCCGCAGCGCCACCGCCGCCGCCGGCGAACCGGCCGCGCATGGGCTTGCTCGCGTTGATGCGGCTGTCGCCGGTGGGGATTGCCTGCTGCCTGGCGGCCGGGCTGTGCAACACCGCATATTACGCGATGTCTCCGGTGGCGTTGGCGGGGCAGGCCCATTCCAAGGGGGAGATCGCCAGTTTTCTGGTGGCGATCAATCTGGCCGGGATGCTGGTGCAAATGCCGTTGGGGATGCTGTCCGACCGCTTTGGCCGCCGGCAGGTGGCGGTGGGGGCGCTGGCGCTGGGTGGGGTGATGGGGGCGCTGCTGTTCCACCTCGCGGATGCTGGAATAGCGGTGCTGATTGCCGCCGGGATCGGGCTGGCCTGCATGACATCGGGGCTTTACGGGCTGGGCGCGAGCCAGACCAATGACCGCATCGCCGAGGATGGCGGCGGCGATACGGTTGCGGCCAGCGGCGGCTTGCTGCTGGCCTGGGCGATTGGGTCGACCCTTGGGCCGACGGTCGCCGAGGCGGCGATGGCGTGGATGGGGCCGGGCGGGTTGTTTTTCTATCTGGCCTGCGTGCTGGTCTGCGGCGCGGTTTTTACCGCGGTGCGAATGGTGCTACGCAGCGATGCGCCGCGCGATGCCCGTGCGGCGTTTGCTGACCTTCCGCCCGCAGGACACTCGTGACCCGCTATTCCGCCTTTCAGTTGCTGCGCCAGGGCTTTGCCGGCCAAACCGGCTGGGGGGAAGCCTGGCGCGATCCGGTGCCGAAGCGACGCTATGACGCGATTATTATCGGTGGTGGCGGGCATGGCCTGGCAACGGCGTATTACCTCGCCAAGCTGCACGGCATGACCAATGTGGCGGTGCTGGAGCGCGGCTGGATTGGCGGCGGCAATACCGGGCGCAACACGACGATTGTGCGGTCCAACTATTTCTTCCCCGAGAGCGCGGCGCTGTACGATCTGGCGTTGCGGCTCTATGAGGGGCTGAGCCAGGATTTGAACTACAACATCATGCTCAGCCAGCGCGGCGTGGTGCAGATTGCCCATTCCGAGCACCAGATGGAGTTGATGGCGCGCAGCGTGAACGCGATGCTGATCAACGGCATCGATGTCGAATTGCTGAGCGCGGAGGATGTGCATCGGGAGGTGCCGCTGCTGAACCGCGACCCGGCGGCGCGCTACCCGATGCATGGCGGCTTTGTGCAGCGGCGGGCGGGGATTGCGCGGCATGATGCGGTGGCCTGGGGCTATGCGCGCGCGGCCAACGCGCTGGGGGTGGATATTATCCAGAACTGCGAGGTCACCGGCTTTCAATGGCAGGATGGCCGGGTGGTGGGGGTAGAGACCAGCCGTGGCGCGATGCAGGCCGGGGCGGTTGGGCTTGCGGTCGCCGGGCATTCCGGGGTGCTGGCGGCGAAGGCGGGCTTCAAGCTGCCGATCCAGAGCTATGCCTTACAGGCCATGGTCAGCGAGCCGGTGAAGCCGGTGCTGGATACGGTGATCCTGTCCGGCGCGACCGGGATTTATTGCAGCCAGTCCGACAAGGGCGAGTTGGTGTTCGGGGCGGGGTTGGATTTGTATCCATCCTACGCCCAGCGTGGCGGGTTGCCGACGGGGCAGACCATCGTGGCGGCGTTGCTGGATATGATGCCGGCGTTCCGGTCGCTCAAACTACTGCGGCAATGGGCGGGAATTGTGGATGTGTGCTGGGATTATTCGCCGCTGATCGGGCCATCGCCGGTTGCCGGGCTGTATCTGAATTGCGGCTGGGGCACCGGGGGGTTCAAGGCGATCCCGGCGGGTGGCTGGTTGTTGGCGCATAATATGGCGACCGGGCGACACCATCCGATCTCCGAACCGTTCGACCTGCATCGTTTCACCACTGGCCGGCTGATTGATGAAGCCGCCGGCGCTGGGATTGCCCATTAATGCTGTTGCTCCCCTGCCCGCATTGCGGTTTGCGTGATGAACCGGAATTCAGCTTCGGTGGTGAACCGGCGATCCGCCCGGTGCCGGCCAGCACGGTCGATGATGCGACCTGGGCGGATTACGTCTATCTGCGCCAGAACGAGAAAGGCGCGCATCGGGAGATCTGGTGCCATAGCGGCGGCTGCGGCCAATGGTTCGTGCTGACGCGCGATACCGTGACCCATGCGGTGATCGCGCCATGAGATTGTCAACCGGCGGCCGGATCGACCGCAGCACACCGCTGGCCTTTACCTGGGACGGGCGGGCGATGACCGGCTATGCCGGCGACAGCATCGCCTCGGCCCTGCTGGCCAACGGGGTTAAAATCGTTGCCCGGAGTTTCAAATACCATCGCCCGCGCGGCATTTGGGGCGCTTGGGTGGATGAGCCGAATGCGGTGGTGGACGTGGTCTGGCAGGGCCAGCACGACCCGAACGCGCGGGCAACCTTGGTGCCGCTGCGCGACGGGATGGCGGTGCGCGGGGTGAACGCCTTCCCCAGCGTCAGCTTCGACCTGTTTGGTGCGATCGACGCGTTCAGCCAGTTTTTGCCGGCGGGGTTCTACTACAAAACCTTCAAATGGCCGAACTGGCAGCATTACGAGCCGCGCATTCGTGCGATGGCCGGGCTCGGCCGGGTGGGGCACCAGCGCGATACGCGTGCCTATGAAACGCGCCATGCCAAATGCGACCTGCTGATTGTCGGCGGCGGGCCGGCGGGGTTGGCCGCCTTGCGGGCGGCGGCGGCAGGCGGGCTTTCGGTTATGCTTGCCGATGATCAGCCGGCATTGGGCGGCAGCCTGCTGACGGATACCGCGGAAATTGACGGCACCGACGGGCTCGCCTGGGTGGCGGCGGTGGCGCGCCAGGGCCAGGTGCTGTCAGGCACCACCGTCTTCGGCGCCTATGACGATGGCAGCTACGGCCTGCTGGAGGCGCGCAACCATGCGCCGGCCGGGTGGGGGCAGGCGCGGCTTTGGGTGGTGCGGGCGGCGAAGGTGATCTTCGCCACCGGCGCCATCGAACGGCCGCTGGTGTTTCCGGACAACGACCGGCCGGGGATCATGTCCGCCGATGCCGTGCGGCGGTTTCTGCGTGGGCAGGCGGTGTTGCCGGGCCGCAGCGTGGTTGTGGCGACCAATAACGACAGCGCCTATGCCACCGCGCACGCGTTGCAGGAAGCCGGAGCCAGCGTGGTGGTGGCCGATGCGCGGGCGGTGCCGGGGGCGATTGCCGACGGCTTGCGGGTGTTGCCAGGCACTGTGCCGCTGGGCACTGGCGGGCGGCGGGGGGTGAGTTGGGTTGACCTCGGCCCGCAAGACGGCGCGCGGCGCGAGCGTATGCCCGTAGATTTGCTGGCGGTGTCCGGGGGCTGGTCGCCGGCGGTGCATTTATTCAGCCAGGGCGGCGGGGCGCTGCGCTGGGACATCGAACGGGTGGCATTTGTGCCGGAGGGCGGCGCGACGGTGGCGGGCAGCATAACCGGTGCCACCGATCTCCCCACCTGCCTCGCGCAGGGGCATGCGGCGGGATTGGCTGCGGCGGGCGGCGGCGATCTGGGGGCCCCATACAGCCCCCCTGCCCCAGCCGCCGGCGCGGTGCTGCCGCTCTGGCAGATTGGCACATCGCGTCGCCGGCAATGGGTGGATCTGCAAAACGATGTCACCGCCAAGGACGTTGGGCTGGCTGCCGCGGAAGGGTATCGCTCGGTCGAGCATCTGAAGCGCTATACCACGCTGGGCATGGCGACCGATCAGGGCAAGACCAGCAACGTGAACGGGCTGGCACTGCTGGCGGCGGCGACCGGGCGCAGCATCGCGGAGGTGGGCACCACCAAGTTCCGCCCGCCCTTTACCCCGGTGCCATTGGCCGCCTTGGCCGGCAGCCGGTTCGACCGGTTGGTGGCCCCGTTGCGCGAATTGCCGGTGCATCACGATCACCTGGCGCTGGGCGCGGAGATGCGGGATTACGGCGGCTGGGCCCGGCCGGCGTGCTACCAGCAGATCGGCGAACCGGTGGCCGCCGCGATTGCGCGTGAGGCGGACAATGCCCGCGCGCGGCTGGGTGTGTTCGATGGCTCAAGCCTCGGCAAAATCGAGGTGCACGGGCCGGATGCGGCGGCGTTCCTCAACCTGATTTATTACAACGAGGTCGCCAATCTGCGGCCGGGGCGGCTGCGCTATTGCCTGGTGCTGCGCGAAACCGGGGTGGTGTTCGATGATGGCGTGGTGGGACGCCTGGCGGCGGATCGCTATCTGCTCTCGCCCTCATCGAGCCATACGGCCGGGGTGTTGGCGATGCTGCAGGCCTGGCATCAGTTGGAATATCCGGCGATGCAGGTGGCGTTCCATGATGTGACCGCCGCCTGGGCGACATTTGCGGTCAGCGGGCCGCGCGCGCGGGCGCTGATGCAGCAGCTCGGCAGCAGCGTCGATGTGTCCGACGCGGGCTTGCCCCATATGGCGGTCGCCGATGGCAGCGTGCAGGGCGTTACCTGCCGCATTGCCCGGGTCAGCTTTACCGGCGATGCGAGCTATGAGATTTCGGTGCCGACCGGCTACGCCACCGCCCTTTGGCGCCACCTGCTCGACCTCGGCGCGCCGTTGGGGATGATGCCGTATGGCATTGAGGCGCTCTCGGTATTGCGGGCCGAGAAAGGCTATATCCTGATCGGCACCGATACCGACGGCATGACCTTGCCGGTGGATCTCGGGCTCGACGGGCCGCTGCGCGCCAAGCAGGTGGATTTTGTCGGCAAGCGGTCCTTGATGACGCCGGATGCCAAGCGGGCCGACCGGCGGCAATTCGTCGGGTTATTGCCTGAGGACGCGAACGCGGTGCCGGCGGTTGGCAGCCACGCGGTGGCTGGGCCGCGCGAGGCACGACGCAGCCTGGGTTGGGTGACATCGGCCTGCATGAGCCCGGTGCTGAAACGTTCCATCGCGCTGGGCATGATCGAGGGCGGACGGGCACGGCTGGGGGAAACGGTGGAGTTGTTCCATCTCGGCAAGATCAGCCGCGCGACGATTTGCGCGCCGGTCTTTGTCGATCCGGCGGGGGAGCGGTTGCATGGTTGACCTGGCACGGCAGAGCTTTACGGCGCCGAATGTCGTGACCCCGGCCTCGCTGCATCTGGTCTCTGGCCGGGTGCAGGCGCCGAATAGTGTGGAGGGGACCGACCCGGTTTCCGTCTGGCTCGCGCCGGATCGGGTGCTGGTGGTGGGATGGGCGCAGCCGGCGGTGGTAGCCGGGGGGTTCGCTTCCGACATCACCGATGCGCAGGTGGTGTTTCGCCTCACCGGCCCGCATTGCAACGATGTGCTGGCGATGGGCACGAGCCTGGACCCGGCCCTGCTGGCACCGGGGCGATGTGCGCAAACCCTGTTCGCCGGCGTGCGCGGCTTGCTGTATCGGCACGGGGATGCGGTGTGCCTGCATGTGGACCGCCCGCTCGCCCGCTTTGTCGCCGATTGGCTGGCGCAGGCCGCAACCGCTTTCGAAGGAGCCACGAGCCCATGAAATCGCATGTACGCGTCGCCGTGATCGGCGGTGGGGTGGTTGGGTGCAGCGTGCTGTATCACCTGACCAAGTTGGGCTGGACCGATGTGGTGCTGCTGGAACGGGCGGAGTTGACCGCAGGATCTACCTGGCATGCGGCCGGGGGCATGCATACGCTGAACGGCGACCCGAACGTGGCCAAGCTACAGAAATACACCATCGAGCTTTACAAGGAGATCGAGGCGATTTCCGGCCAGTCCTGCGGTTTGCATATGCCCGGCGGGTTGATGCTGGCTGGCACGCGGGAGCGGATGGACTGGCTGAAAATGGCGGTGGCGCGCGGGGATTACCTCGGGATGGATGCGCAGCTGATCAGCGTGGACGAGGCCGCCAAATTGCTGCCGCTGATCGACAAATCGCAATTCGTCGGCGCCATGTGGGACCCGCTGGATGGCTATGTTGATCCGTCCGGGGTGACCAATGCCTATGCGAAATCGGCCACGCTGGCCGGGGCGGAGATTTATCGCCATACGCGGGTGGAGGCGCTGACGCAGAACCCGAATGGCAGTTGGACGGTGACGACCGAGGCCGGCACGCTGGTGGCGGAGCATGTGGTCAATGCCGGCGGCTTGTGGGCGCGTGAAGTGGGCCGGATGGTCGGGCTGGAACTGCCGATCCTGGCGATGGAGCACCAGTACCTCATCACCGAGGACATGCCGTCGCTGGCTGGTATGCCGGAGCTGCCGCACACCATCGATTTCGAGGGCGAGATCTATCTGCGGCAGGAACGCCAAAGCGTGCTGCTCGGCACCTATGAGCATAACGGCACCCCGTGGTCGGCCAAGACGACGCCGTGGGATTTCCCGGCCGAATTGCTGCCGCCCAACCTGGACCGCATCGCCGGCAACCTTGAAGTTGGCTTCAAGCATTTTCCGGCGCTGGAGAATGTTGGCATCCGTCGGATTATCAATGGCCCGTTCACCTTCGCCCCCGATGGCAATCCGTTGGTCGGGCCGGTGCGCGGGCTGAAAAATTTCTGGGTTGCCTGCGGGGTGATGGCCGGCTTCAGCCAAGGTGGCGGCGTGGGGTTGGCGCTGGCCGGCTGGATGATCAACGGCGATCCGGGCTTTGATATCTGGGCGATGGATGTGGCGCGCTACGGCGATTGGGCGACCCGCGCCTATACCAACGCCAAGGTGCGGGAAAATTATGGCCGGCGCTTTCGCGTCAGCTTCCCCAACGAGGAACTGCCCGCCGGCCGACCGCTGCGGACCTCGCCGCTGTATGAGCGGCAAAAGCAGGCCGGGGCGGTGTTTGGCGCGGCCTGGGGGCTGGAATACCCGCTTTGGTATGCGCCGGCCGGGACCGCGGCGGTGGAGCAGGTGTCCTTCCGGCGCAGCAATGCGCATGTGCCGATTGGTGCGGAATGCGCGGCGGTGCGGCAGTCGGTTGGGATGATCGAAACTTCCGGCTACGCCAAATACGCGGTCTTTGGCCCCCAGGCCGAGGCGTTCCTCTCGCGGATGCTGACCAACCGGATGCCGGAGCCGGGCCGGATTGTGCTGGCGCCGATGCTGAACCAGAACGGCAAGCTGATCGGCGATTTCACCGTCGCACGCGTGTCATCGGACCGGTTTCATGTATTCGGCACTGGTGGGGCGGAAGAATATCACCTGCGCTGGTGGCAGGAACATCTGCCGGAGCGCGGCGTATCGGTGCGGTCGCTGCGGTCCGGTCTGGTGGGGCTGTCGATTGCCGGACCGCAAGCACGGGCGTTGCTGGCGCGGATCAGCGGTGAGGATGTGTCCAACGCCGCCTTCCCGTTCATGCAGTACCGGCGGATGGATCTGGGCCTGATCCCGGCCCGGGTTGGGCGGCTGACCTTTACCGGCGGGTTGGGGTACGAGATTTGGGTGACGCCGGATTACCACCTGGCGCTGTATGACCTGCTGGTGCGGGAGGGGGCGGATTTTGGCCTGGCGCATGTGGGCACACGGGCGATGAATGCGCTGCGGCTGGAGAAAAGCTGGGGCACCTGGGCGCGCGAATACCGACCGATTTATGGGCCGTATGCGGCCGGGCTCGGCCGCTTCGTCAGCTTGAAGAAACCGGACTTCATCGGCCGTGACGCGGCCATGCGGGAACGCGATGCGGGGCCGGCACTGCGGCTGATCACCCTGGATATCGACGCCACCGACGCGGATGCGTTGGGGGACGAGCCAGTGCGACTGGACGGCAAGGCGGTCGGGTGGGTGACCTCGGGCGGCTATGCCCATCATGTCCGCCGGTCGGTCGCGCTGGCTTATGTGCCGGCGGCACTGGCCGAGGCGGATGCGGGCTTGACGGTCGAAATTCTGGGCGACCAGCGCGCGGCGCGCCGGGTACCGGCGCCGCTATTCGACCCGGACGGGCTGTTGATGCGGGGCTGAACGGCCCCGTTCCTCAAAGCGTTGCAGCACCACGAAGAACGCGGGCACGAACAGCACCGCAAGGCAGGTGGAGGCCAGCATGCCGCTGAACACACTCAGGCCGAGCGAGGCACGAGCATTGGCCCCTGCCCCGCTCGCGGTCAGCAGTGGCACCACGCCGAGGATGAAGGCGAACGAGGTCATGATGATCGGGCGGAAGCGGGCGCGGGCCGCACCGATGGCGGCGGCGACAATCTCCTCGCCATGCTTGCGCTGTTCCCGCGCCACTTCGACGATCAGGATCGCATTCTTGGCCGAAAGCGCGATCAGCAGGACCAACCCAATCTGGGTGTAGAGGTTATTCGCCACCCCCAAACCGCCCAACGCCAGAGACGGACCAAGCAGCGAGAGCGGCACGGCGAAGATCACTGACAGTGGCGCGATCCAGCTTTCGTATTGTCCGGCGAGGCAGAGATAGACCAGCAACAGCCCGAAGCCGAAGGCGAAGATGATCGCCATGCCCGCGGCTTTTTCCTGAAACGCCATCGCGCTCCATTCATACGTGCTGCCAGCGGGCAGCACTTTGCTGGCGATTTCTTCCATCAGGGTCAACGCCTCCCCGCTCGACGTCGCGGGGCCGGGGCTGCCGACCAATGTGGCGGTGGGATAGAGGTTGTAGAGGCTGATGAGCGAGGGGCCGACCGTGGGGCGGATGGTGACGAGGCTGCCCAGCGGCACCATTTTTCCGGCGGCGCTGCGCACCTGCAGTTTCTCGATATCGTCGGGCCGTAGCCGGAATTGCGATTCCGCCTGCACGTAAACCTGGAAGGTGCGGCCGAATTTGTTGAACTGGTTGACGTAGCCGGAGCCGACATAGGCGGACAGGGTGGCAAACACATCCCCGACCGACACTTGCAGGATCTGCGCCTTCACCCGGTCCACCACCACATCAAACTGCGGCACCCCGGCGCGGAACGAAGTGTTCAGCCGCGCCAGGCCGGACTGGCTGTTGCCGTCTTGCACGATGGCGCGGGTGAGGCTTTCCAGCTTGGCCCAGTCATTGCTGCCGTCGCGCAGTTCGACCTGCATGGTGAAGCCGCCGGCATTGCCGATGCCTTGGATTGGCGGCGGCGGGATCACCAGGGCGATGCCGTCATCCAGATGATCCAGCGCTTTGTTGAGCGCCATGTAGAGCGGCAGCAGACTGGCCGCCTTGCCGCGCACCGCCCAGTCCTTCAACACCACATAGACCACGCCGGTGCTGGATAGGGAGGCGTTATTGTCCAGCGCGGAAATGCCGGAAATCGCCACCGCCTGATCGACGCCATCGACGGTGCGCACGATAGTGCTGACCGCCGCGAGCGACTGGCGGGTGCGCTCCAGCGAGGCGCCGTTGGGCAATTGCACGGAGACGACGAAATAGCCCTGATCCTCGATGGGGATGAACGCGGTTGGCAGCCGCGCCACGCCCCACACGCCCACGCCGCCGAGCACGAGGCCGAGCAGCACCAGCGTGCCGGAATAGCGGGTCATCCGGCCGATTAATGCGCCGTAGCCGCGTTCCACCACGCCGTAGACGACGTTAAAGCCCCGGTAGAACCGATTGCGCTGCGCCGGCGGCACGGCCGGGCGAAGCCAGAGTGCGCATTGCGTCGGCTTCAAGGTCCCCGCGTTGACCGCGCTGATCAGCGCCGTGGCGGCAATCACCAAGGCGAACTGCGCGAACATCTTGCCGCTGAGGCCGGGCAGGAACGCGGCGGGAATGAAGACCGCCATCAAAACCAGGGTGATGCCGATCACCGGGCCGAACAGTTCATCCATCGCCTTGACCGCGGCGTTATGCGCCGACAATCCGCGCTCAATATGATGCGCCGCGCCTTCGACGATGACAATCGCGTCATCGACCACGATGCCGATGGCGAGCACGATGGCGAACAGGGTTGAGAGGTTGATGGTGAAGCCCATGGCGGCCATGGCGGCGAAAGCGCCGATGATGGTCACCGGCACCGTGGTCGCCGGCACCAGCATGGCGCGCCAGTCTTGCAGGAACACCAGGATGACCACCAGCACCAGGCCGGCGGCTTCGATCAGCGTGGTGTAAACCTCGTCGATAGAGGCTTTGACGAATTTCGTCGTATCGAACGGCACGCTGGCATGCATGCCTGCGGGGAAATTCTGCGAAAGCTCCTCCATGCGCGCCCGCACCCGGGTTGCGACATCCAGCGCATTGGCGTTGGGGGTTTGGAAAATCGCCAGGCCGGCCGCCTGCTGGCCGTTGAGTTCAAAAATCTGCGAGTAGGTTTGCGCCCCCAATTCTACCCGCGCGACATCGCGCAGCCGGGTGACACGCCCACCGGCGGACGGATCGCTCTTGACGATGATATCGCCGAACGCCTCCACATCCGCCAGTCGGCCGTCGACATTGACGGTGTATTGGAACGACGTGCCGATCGCCGGCGGGGTGCCGATCTGGCCGGCGGCGACCTGCTGGCTTTGCTGGCCGATCACGCCGATCACATCCGCCGGCACCAGACCGCGGCTTTGCAGGCGCTCCGGGTCCAGCCAGACGCGCATGGCGTATTGGCCGACGCCGAAGACGGTGACCGACCCGACCCCTGGCACGCGGCTGAGTTCGTTGAGCAGGTTAATCGTGGCATAGTTGGTCATGAACAGG
This sequence comes from uncultured Rhodospirillales bacterium, assembly GCA_903893975.1. Classification (GTDB taxonomy): domain Bacteria; phylum Pseudomonadota; class Alphaproteobacteria; order Acetobacterales; family Acetobacteraceae; genus CAITOL01. The sequence continues at coordinate 28,066 of CAITOL010000099.1, forward strand.
CTGTCATGCGCCTTGTCCGTCGAGGTCAGGGTGACGATCTGCAGGATAGAGGTGCTGCGCTGCTGCACATTCACCCCCTGCGCCTGCACCGGTTGCGGCAAAGACGACAGCGCGGCGGCGACGCGGTTTTGCACCAGCACCTGGGCAAAGTTCAGGTCGGTGCCGATTTCAAAGGTCACCGTCAGCACATAGGTGCCGTCCGCCGTGCTGGTGGACTGCATGTAGAGCATCCGCTCCACCCCGTTGACCTGCTGCTCGATCGGCAGCGCCACGGTGTTCATCACCGTCGCCGCGCTGGCGCCGGGGTAGCGGGTGGTGACCTGCACTGTTGGCGGCACCACGTTGGGGTATTGCGACACCGGCAGGGCATAGAGTGCGATGGCGCCAAGCAGCACGATGACGATGGCCAGCACGTTGGCCAGCACCGGTCGGTCGATAAAGAACCGCGAGATCATGGTGTGGTGGCTTCGATGCGCGCCGCGACCGGCACCACCTTCGCCCCCGGCACGGCGCGGCCGAGGCCCCGCACCGCCACACGATCATCGGCTTGCAGGCCGCTGGTGATCACCCGCAGATTGCCCACCAACGGGCCGGTCTGCACCCGGCGGAGTTCCAGAATGTCCTGCGCGTTGACCACTTGCAGGTAGCGCCCGGCCTGATCGGTGCCGATGGCCCGATCGGGCACCAGCAAGGCGGTATCGGTTTGCGGGGTCAGCGGGATGACGATGTGAACGAAGTAGCCGGGCAACAACGTATGGTCCGCATTGGCGAAGACCGCGCGCATGCGCAGCGTGCCGGTCGCCGGGTCTACCAGCGGCTCGATATAGTCCAGCATGCCGGTATGCGGGGCGTCGGTTTCGGTCATCAGCCCAAGCCGCACCGGCACGTTACCGCCGGTGGTGCTGCCGCCGGGTAGGTTGCGGCGGGAAAAGTCGCTGCGGATGCGCTGCACGTCTTGCTCGGAGAGCGTGAAGTTGGCGTAGATCGGGTCCATCTGCACCATCGTCGCCAGCTTCGTCGGGCCGCCCACCCCGACCAGATTGCCCACCGAGACCTGATGCGCGGTCACCACGCCGGCGAACGGCGCGGCAACATGGGTATACCCGACATCCAGCGCGGCCAAGGTGGCGCCGGCCTGGGTGTTGCTGACATTGGCTTTGGCGTTGTCCCGCGCGGCGCGTGACTGGTCGAGCGTGCTGCGCGAGGAGAAATCGTTCTTTGCCAGGGCGGATTGCCGGGTGAATTCGGCATCGGCCTGGGCAAAACTGGCCTGCGCCGCAGCCTGTGCTGCCTCCGCCTGCTGCAGTTTGGCTTCGTAGGGCGCCGGGTCCACGACGAACAGGGTATCGCCGGGTTTGGCCAGCGCGCCATCGGCGTATTTGATCTGTTGTAAAACCCCCTGCACGCGCGCCACCAGGTCAACCTGGTTATAGGCGGACAACGTGCCAGTCAGGTCGAGGGTTGGCGTAACCGACTGACGCAGCGGCAGCGCCACGCCAATCTCCGACGGCGGCGGTGGCACAAACACATTCGGTTTCTTGCATCCCGCCAGCAGGAGCGTGCCGCACAGCGCCAACAATCCCCAGAAATTCGGCATCCTGCGCAGCGTCATCGCGTTACGTCCCAAGAAATATTGGCATATATGATGCTATATTCTATTGCCCCGCTGCCGTCAGCACCACAAGCACCGTGCGCGCGATAATGCGCAAATCCGTTCGCAGCCACGACCAAAACCCGGAGAGTTGCATAGCGTAGGCTGCATCAAGCGCCACCTTGCGGCGCACGCCTTCGAGATCGGTATCGTAGCCCTGCATTACCTGCGCGAGACCGGTGACGCCGGGGCGGAGCCCCATCATACGGTCGGCGTAAAATGGCAGCGCCCGATCTAACCGGTCCACCAAACCCGGGCGCTCCGGACGTGGCCCAATCAGCGACATATCACCACGCAGAATGTTGATGAGTTGCGGGATCTCGTCCAGCCGGGTCAGGCGAATGAACCGGCCAACCCGGGTGACACGCGGATCACGTTTTTGTGCCCAAACCGCGCCTGTGCCTACCTCCGCATCCACGCGCATGGAGCGGAATTTCAAGATCATGAATAGTTCGGTGCGGTCCGCCAGTGCCCGGCCAACCCGCATTTGGCGGTAGATCGCCGGGCCTTTGCTATCCAATTTTACCGCAAGCGCGACCAGCACGAACAAAGGTGCCGTGAGCACCAACCCGAACAGCGCCGCGGCAATGTCAACGATGCGTTTGCCGACCTGCATGGAACGCGGAACGAACGCGCCCGGAAACGGCACATGTGAGTGGACTATCGCCCCAGTGGCATCGGGCGCAGAGACTTGGAGCGAGGTTTGGTCAGGCGACATTCAGTCCTCAGCTTGGATCGGTCACGTAGCATGTCAGACACGGAACGATGATGCGAGGGGGGGGATATCGTCGCCGATGGCTAAATTGCCAGCCCGAGTGCACGCCATGCTTGAAGCTTGCGATAAATCGTCGACGGGTTGATCTCCAGCAACGCCGCGGCGCGGGGCACATCGTTATCAGTCTGCCGCAACGCGGCGACGATCAATCGGCGTTCCATCGTGGCGAGCGGCACAATCTCTCCTTGCCACGCGTCGGAAGGGGCCGAGGCGACTGCGGCTGGCGTTGCTGGCGATTGCGGATCGGGCTCAAAACCACGCGTCACAGCGATCGGCAAGGCAGCCTGAGCGGGGGGCACGACCGCGATGCCAGGCCGATAAACTGGCGGCGGCAACATCTCCGCCGTCACCAGTTCGCCGTCGTGCAGCACAACCACATTGCGGATCACGTTCTGCAACTGGCGCACGTTGCCGGGCCAATCATACGCCAACAGCATGGCCTCGGCTTCCGCCGAAAACCCGCTGAACCGGCGCGCTTCCTCGCGGCTAAAGGTCACCAGAAAATGTCGAGCAATGGCCAATACGTCGTCGCCCCGCGCACGTAACGGGGGCAAGTCGATCGGCACAACGTACAGCCGGTAGTACAAATCCTCGCGGAACCGACCGGCCCTTACTTCCAGCAGCGGATCACGGTTGGTTGCACACACAAAGCGCACGTCGACGCGCTCGACCTTCGATGACCCCACCGGGCTGAAGGTGCCGGTCTGCACGAAGCGGAGCAGCTTGACCTGCATGTCCAACGGCATCTCGCCGATCTCATCCAGGAACAACGTGCCGCCGTCGGCCAGCTTGGCCGCACCCTCACGGTCATTGGCCGCCCCCGTGAAGGCACCGCGCACATGGCCAAAGACTTCCGATTCCAGCAAGTCGCGCGGAATGGCGCCGCAATTCAAGGCGACGAAGTGATGCGACGCACGCGGGCTGGCGCGATGTACCGCGTCAGCGGCCAATTCCTTGCCGGTGCCGCTTTCGCCGGTGATGAACACGCTGGCTTTACTGCCGGCCACGCTCTCGATGGTTCGGTATGCCGCCCGCATCGGCGCGCTGGAGCCGATAAAACCGAAGAACTTGTCGCGATCCGCACGGGTTTCCGCCTGTTCGCGCACCGCAACCAGCGCCCGCTTTTCCAGCACATTGGCCAGCGTGACCGCGAGCCGCGCCTTCGCATACGGTTTAACGATGAAATCGACCGCCCCGGCGCGCATCGCCTGCACCGCAGCACTGATGGAAGCGTTGGCGGTGACGACAATGACCGCCGCGTCGATCCCTTCCCCATGCAATTGCTGCATGAGTTCAAAGCCATTGTAATCCGGCAATTCGATGTCGACCAAAATCGCGTCCGGCTGCCATTCGCGCGCCGCGACTAACGCCCAACCAGCCGATGGGGCAATCCGTGCCTGATACCCTAGGCTGCCCAGAAGGGCACGCGCCAACTCCGCCTGAGTTGGCGTGTCCTCAACGACCAGAATACGCGCGGCGGGATGGCCGTCTGACACCACTACAATTCCGAAAGATTACGATGCGTCGAGCGCAGCGACAAAGCGGGCAAGTTCCCGCATCGCATCTTCGGCCAGAACATCAATCGTTGACATGGTAGCGCTCAGTTCACCTAGTTTTGTCTCAGCCTGCGCCATCGCCTTCCGACATTCCTGTTCGAGCGCCCGCGCGCCGACCGCGCCGGCGGCACCCGCCAGGCCATGAGCAGCACGCCGAAAGCCAATAGCATCGTCACCAGCAGCCGCTTCGCGCAATACGCCCGTCAGCCGCGCAACGTCCCGGCCGAAGACCTCGAGCACATGACGCAAATCCGCTGGCCCAAGATCCTCAGCGAGCTGGGCGGCGAAGCTCGGCTCATTCATCATCGTGCTCCCGTTCTCTAAGCAGCCCCCGACCATGCGGGCTACCAATGGCGTGGACGATATCGGTTCGTCTAGATGCGCCGGGCCGTATCCCGTTGCAAGATGCGAAAGCCCCGCCTTGGACCATGCGCGCATGGGCCAAGACGGGGGACGGTCGCTTAAATCGCCTAACCTTAATATCCGCAAGCTGTTAGATGCTCCTGTCTCACCACTCAAATTACGCAACAGCTTCGTCAATCACACAGAGGGCTTCGCATAGTTCGGCCCGCAAAAATTCGTCGTTCCGCCCCGGTTCATCTGAGCCTCGTGGCGACATCGATCAGACGCGGCGGAAATATCGCCGGCTTAAATTGTCTGGTCGCGTCGCCGTTATTTAACGGGCGAGGGCCCAACCGGGGCGGCTGAAAAGAGGGCGACGGGTCGCCTTGCCGGCGAGAGCGAAAAGATTGCCCAACCCCATTTCGCGCAGTAGCTGCGCTGGCTGACCGGTCACGCCGATAATTGTCAGCTTCCGACCTTTGGCCATCAAACGCTTGAAGACATAGGCGATGGCCGTAACCCCCGAGCCATCCATATACGTGACACTGCTGAAATCCAGCACCACGTCGCGATTGGTGGTCGCAGAAATTTCTTCCAACCCTTCGCGAATGGCCGCCGTGCCTTGACCGTCGAGGATGCCCCGGAGGTTAAGGACGACTTTGTCAGACCCGCAGTCAATCCGATCGATCATTCGCAATCTCCGAAATACGTCTTGCGCTGGGCCGTTAAAATAAACGTCGTGGCAGGCTTACGAATTAGTTAACGCAAGCCGCGTGCCAGCGGACGCGGCACCAAGGGAGAAAAGATTGCGCGCGTGATTTTGGGCGGTTTTCTTACATTGTCACGAAACGTCGCGACGCCGGACATGGCGCCGGCAGCGTCCGCCACGGGCGCGTCTGCAGCAAATTCCGCGTTTTGCCTTGCAATTTGCATCGCATCACCGGTCTGGAGACGCATGCGGCGCGAATGCTTGCAAATTGCAGGGATTGCGCAACCTGAAGTCTGGAAATTTACGTCACGGGGAGTGAACGGTATTGGCCTTCCAAGTGATATAGGGTTGCGTTGAAGCGGCCCATTTTTCGTCGATTTCGACGAGGACGGCTGATACGAGGCGCAGAAGTGCGTGGGTGCTGGGGAAGACGCGGACTTTGA
>CAITOL010000100.1 GCA_903893975.1 uncultured Rhodospirillales bacterium
CCTCTCTTATTCGCGAGGGCGCGCTGACTGGTTCGGTCCGGCTGTTGGCAGGGGCATAGGCCCAAGCAGGCCGAGCGCCGCCGTTGCGTCTGTTTCATCGCGGCGGATCGAGAGGCTTGCAGGTTTGACGGGCGGGTTTCGGGTTGTGTGCGGCGCCGCCGCGTCGGCTATGTGGGCGCTGGCTTGAGCGCGTTGGCGATGGTGCGGAACAGGTCTGCATCTGGGCAGGCGGAAGCGAACGCGACCCGGATGCGGGTGGATGTTTCGATGACGCGGGCGGCGATTTTGAGGAGACGCACGCGCAATGTGGCGAACTCGGCGGTGGCGAGCGCAGCTTTTTTCGGGATGGCTTGCTGTACGCGCCACAACAGCCAGTAGGCAGCGGTGTGCAGGATAAGGCGCATCTGGTTGGCGTTGGCCGCCCGGCACGATGTGCGGTCGCTGAAAAGCTGGCTTTTGTGCAGCTTGATCAGGTTTTCTGCATTGCCTCTCGCACAGTATAAGACCTCATACAGGTCCTCGGGCCCGGGCGCGGTCAGCGAGGTGACGACGGTGCGGATATCCATACCCATCGTGCTGGCTTCGATCCGGGCGACGACGCGACGCTGATGTTTCCAGCTTTTCGCGGCGTAGCGGGTCTCGGCAAAGAGGCGCAGGACCGGGCGATCTTCTTCGGCGCGTTGTGTCGCGCAGGCATCGGCCACAGTCACGATTGTGGGATCGGCGCGCAGTACCGCGTTGGTCGGCAGGCCAAGCACGTAATGGACGCCATGGGCCTCGCAAAAATCCATCACTTCGGGCCTGCCGTAGTGGCCATCACCCCGGATCGTGATGTGGGTGTTGGGCCAGTGGCTGCGGATATGGCGGAACAGCCGCCGTATGTGCCCTGCCGCTTCGGCACCCGATGGCGTCTTGCCGGTACGCAGCAACATCGCCACCGGTCGCCCGGTCGCGGTGTCATAGACATGGATCGGCATGAAGCAACGCTCGCCATGATGGCCGTTCCAAAAGGACAACTGCTGGTAACCGTGGACGACATCACAGGTATCATCGATATCCAGCGTCACCGCCACAGGCGGGGTCGGATAGCTGGCGCAATATATGCCGATCATCTCTCCCATCATGCGCGCCAGTTCGCGCGTGGTCGGCGCATTCTCCCAGCGGCTCATGGTGGGCTGGCTGGCAAGTCCGGCACCCGATCCGGGCAGCTTGCCGAGCGCCAAACGAAAGCCTGGATCGTCACGCAGGGTGTCGAGGTCATCCGCGTCTTCATAGCCACAGCAAATCGCCAGAATGCGTGCCCGCAGAATGTCGTCAAGCTTGTGCGTTACCCGGGTGGGATCGCGCCGGTCGGCAATGCAGGCGGCCAGTCGCCCGCAGATTCCCATGGCACGCTCAGCCTGCGCCAGCAGCAGCACGCCGCCATCCGAGGTCAGCCGGCCACCGTCAAACGCGGCTGTGAGTTTCTTGCGTCCGACCGCTGGAAACGAAATCGGAGCGGCGCTATCATCGATATTGGCGGGTGTGGCCTGTGGCATTCTATGCCTCGTTGCAGGTTGGTTTAGACACCCAATTTCCTACAACAAGTCAGTGCTTTATGCCACTCCCGCCAACCACTCAGGTGACCCCTGGTGAATAAAACGGGCTAAGTCCCTCGCGGCGGCGAGAAAACTGCCGCCCTCCATTGGCGATGGTGTCAGGCCTTCGCGATTCGCACAACCGGGAACAGGCAGTCAGCCAGCGGCGGCGCGCTTCAGCGATGCGGGCGCGAGAGCAGGAACACCGCATGCTCGGCGCGCAAATTGGCGGCCACGGCGCTGATCTGCCGGTCGCCCGAGAGGACCCACGCCCCTTCCACGCAGAGCCCCAGCGAGCCGACAAGATCGCGAAAATCGGCGATGGTCAGGTGGTGGATATTGGGCGTTTCATACCATGTCA
>CAITOL010000101.1 GCA_903893975.1 uncultured Rhodospirillales bacterium
AGTCATAATATCTAACTAATTTGCGATCCCGCTGCGAGCAAATTCGTGCAGCCCAGGTGGTCAGGCCAGTGCCTTGACCACCTTCTCCCCCGTATCCCCGCTCAATCCCGGTTGCGCCGCAATCCGTTCCAGCGCCGCCCGCATCAACCCGGAACGGCCCGGCTCATACCGCCGCCAATTGGTCAGCGGCGTCACCAGCCGCGCCGCCGTCTGCCCGTTGTCCCGATCAACCGCAAGCACCATGTCTGCCAGGAACTGATAGCCGGAGCCGTCGAGCGCATGGAAATGCACCGCATTGCCGCTGAACGCGCCCAACAGCGCGCGCACCCGATTGGGGTTGCGCAGGCTAAAATCCGCATGATCCGCCAGGTGCCGCACCACGGCACCGGTCTGCGGATGCGGGGACGCCGCCTGCACGCTGAACCATTTATCCAGCACCAGCGGGTCCGACCGCCATTGCGCGTAAAACGTCGCAATCGCTGCCTCTCGCTGCGCATGATCCTGCTCTACCAGCACCTCCAGCGCGGCCAGCACGTCGGTCATATTGGCCTGGGCGGCAAACTGGTCCGTCGCCCGGCTCAGACCCGGCTGGCCGAGCGCCGCCAGATACCACAGGCACCCGTTGCGCAGCGCCCGCGCGCCAGCGGTGGACGCAGCGCGCAACTGGTCGTAGGTCGCTTGCAACACATCCTGCAACTGCGTCGCCAGCGCGGTGCGCACCTGTTGGCGCGCCTGATGCACCAGAACCGGGTCCACCGCCGTGATCTGGTCCATCACGACCGAGGTCGCGGGCAGCGCCAGCAACTCCGCCACCAGGGCCGGGTCGGTGAGGGCGCGCAGCGCCGCGGCCAGGCCCCCGGCCAATCCGCCCAAGGCGTCCCCGGCATCCTCGCCGGTCACATGCGCCAGAATCACCGCCATCGCCACCTGCTGCGTGGCATCCCAGCGGACAAAACTGTCGCGGTCATGCTGCGCCAGCAACAGCAACTGGCTGCGCGGCTGCCCGCTGAGCTTCACCGGCGCCGAAAACCCCCGCAGCAGCGATGGCACCGGTGCGGCCGTCATTCCGTCAAACGTTATCTGGGTTTCCGCCGCATCCAACACCACCGTCCGCGTCGCCAACTCCCGCCCATCATGCGCCAACACCGCCATCGCCAGCGGAATCGGCAGTGGCGCGCCAACCTGCCGCACCGTCAGCGTGTAGCGCGCCTGTTCGGCAGCATAGCTGTCGGAAATCACCAACTCCGGCGTGCCCGGCCGGCTATACCAGGCCAGAAAGCGCATGATATCCACGCCATCATCCGCCGCATCCTGCATCGCCCGCAGGAAATCCTCGATCGTGGCGGCCTGGTTGTCGTGCCGGGCGACATAGAAATCCATGCCGCGCCGAAACCCGGCCGGCCCCAGCACGGTGTGCAACATGCGCACGATCTCGGCGCCTTTCTCATACACCGTGGTGGTGTAGAGATTATCTACCGCCAGATAGCTGTCCGGCCGCACCGGATGCGCCAGTGGGCCGGCATCTTCCGGATATTGCGCCGTGCGCAACCGCCGCGCCTCGCGAATGCGCTGCAACGCGGCGCTGCCGCGATCGGCGGAAAACTGCTGGTCGCGAAAAACCGTCAGCCCTTCCTTCAGGGAAAGCTGAAACCAGTCGCGGCAGGTAATGCGGTTGCCGGTCCAATTGTGGAAATACTCATGCGCCACCACCGCTTCCACCGCTTCAAGTTCGCTATCGGTGGCGGTTTCCGCCCGGGCCAACACGTATTTGGTGTTGAAAATGTTGAGCCCCTTATTCTCCATCGCTCCCATGTTGAAATCAGCCACGGCGGCGATGTTGAACATATCCAGGTCATATTCCAGCCCGTAGACCTCTTCGTCCCAGCGCATCGCCGCCTTCAGCGCCTGCATCGCATGCCCGCAGCGGTCTTGGTCGCCATCACGCACCCAAATCGCCAACGCCACCGCGCGGCCGGACTGGGTCACAAACTGGTCGCGCACCGCAATCAGGTCCCCAGCCACCAGGGCGAACAGATACGAAGGCTTGGGATGCGGATCGACCCATCGCGTCCAATGCCGGTAGCCGATGCGGCCTGCCGCCACCAGATTGCCGTTCGACAGCAGCACCGGATAGCGGGCTGCGTCCGCGATCAGGGTGGTGGAATAAATCGCCATCACATCCGGCCGATCCGGCAGATAGGTGATGCGACGAAATCCCTGCGCCTCGCATTGGGTGAAAAACGCCCCGCCGGACACGTACAACCCGCTCAGCGCCGCGTTGGCTTGGGGGGAGATATAGGTCTCGATCTCCAGCACGAACTGCGCCGGCACGGTGGCCAATTCCAGCGTGCCGTCGCCATGCAGCACATACTCACTGCGCGCCAGGGCGCGGCCATCCAGCGCCACGGCCAGCAAGGTCAGATGGTCGCCGTCCAGTCGCAGCGGCACCGCCTCACCCGATGCCGCCGGGTTGCGGCGCATCGCCAGCCGCGACCGCACCACGGTCGCTTCCGGGTCCAGATCAAAGCGCAGATCGACCGTATCGACCAGGAAGGCGGGGGGCCGGTAATCGGCGCGAAACTGTGCAGCCGGGGACTCAGCCATCACCACTCCTATCGACAGATCAGTCGATCATACCGCGCCGCCGCAATTCGCCAACCACCTGATCCGCCAGCGCCTCCGGCGGCGCGTCGATCGTGGTCAGATGCACCTCCGGGCTCAGCGGCGCCTCATACGGTGCGTCCACGCCGGTAAAATTCCGGATCTGCCCCGCATCCGCCTTGGCATACAGCCCCTTCGGATCGCGCCGCCGGCACTCATCCACCGGGGTGTCGACATAAACCTCCAGAAACTCGTTCTCCGCCACCCGCTCCCGCGCCAGCAGCCGCTCGGCGCGATAGGGGGAGATGAACGACACCAGCACGATCAGCCCCGCATCCACGCAGAGCCGCGCCACCTCGGCGACCCGGCGAATGTTTTCCACCCGGTCTGCCTCGCTAAACCCCAGATCGCGGTTCAGCCCGTGCCGAACATTGTCGCCATCCAGCAGGATCGTATGCCGGCCGAGCGTATGCAGCCGGTTTTCCACCAAATTGGCGATGGTCGATTTCCCGGCGCCTGATAGCCCGGTGAACCACAACACCGCCGGCCGCTGCCCCTTCAGCGCCGCCCGCGCCGCCTTATCCACGGTCAGCTGGTGCCAATGCACGTCAGACGCAATCCGGTCCGTGCCCAGGATCATCCCAGCGGCAACCGTGTTGCGGCTGATCCGATCGATCAGAATAAACCCGCCCAATGTGTGGCTGTGCGCGTAGGTCTCAAACACAATCGGCTGGCTCAAAGACAGCGTCACCTGGCCGATCTCGTTGAACTTCAGTTCGCGCGCCGACACCTCGGCCAACGTGTCGACATCCAGCACATGCGCCACCGTCGCCACCGTCGCCACCACCAGCCGCGCGCCGATTTGCAGCAAATACGACCGGCCTTGGAACAGCGGTGCCTCATCGAACCAGGCCAGCCGCGCCGAAATCTTGTCGGTGGTTTCCGGCAACGGCAAACCCGCCAGCACATCACCGCGGGAGATATCGATCTCCTGGTCCAGCACCAACGTCACCGCATCCCCCGCCTCGGCCTGCGGCAGATCGCCGTCCATCGTCAGCACCCGCGTCACCGTCGCGGTCACGCGGGATTGCACGTTGGTGATCTGCTGCCCCGGCGCAATCCGCCCGGCCGCAATGGTGCCGGAAAAGCCACGGAAATCCAAATCCGGCCGGTTGACATACTGCACTGCCATACGGAACGCCGCCTCGGTCGCCGCCATGCGCGGCGCGGCGTCTTCCAAGGCCGCCAGCAGGCTGCCACCGGTGTACCACGGCATCCGATCGGTCGGCGCCAGCACATTGTCCCCGGCCACCGCGCAAACCGGAATCGCGGTCACCTCCAGCCCGCCCAGCTGGGCCGCAAAAGCCTGAAAATCGGCCACAATCGCCGCGAATCGCGCCTGATCGAACCCGATCAGGTCCATCTTGTTCACCGCCAGCACCACCTGACGGATCCCCAGCATGGACGCGATGGCCGCGTGCCGCCGCGTTTGGTTCAGCAAGCCTTTGCGCGCATCGACCAGCAAAACCGCCAAGTCGGCGGTTGATGCGCCGGTGACCATATTGCGCGTGTACTGCTCATGCCCCGGCGTATCCGCCAGGATGAACCGCCGGCTTGCCGTCTCGAAGTAGCGGTAGGCCACATCGATGGTAATGCCCTGTTCCCGCTCAGCGGCCAGCCCATCCACCAGCAGCGCGTAATCAATCCCGCCGGGCACCGTGCCGTAGCGGCGGCTGTCGCGTTCCAATGCCGCCTGCACATCATCGGGGATGCGGCCGCATTCATACAGCATCCGGCCGATCAGGGTGGATTTCCCATCATCGACGCTGCCGCAGGTCAGCACGCGCAAAAGGGAGTTGGGCATCAGAAATACCCCTCGCGCTTTTTCTTCTCCATAGACGATTCCTGATCCTGATCGATCAGCCGCCCGGCCCGCTCCGATTCACGTGTCGTATGCATTTCCGCGACGATCTCGGCGATCGTCGCCGCCGGCGAGGTCACAGCGGCGCTATAGGGATAACACCCGAGGGAGCGGAACCGCACCAGCCGGTCAACCGGCTGCTCGCCGGGGCGGAAGCGGAAACGGTCGTCATCCACCACGATCAGGCTGCCATCGCGCTCCACCGTCGGCCGCATCTTGGCGAAATAGAGTGGCACCACCTCGATGCCTTCCGCTTCGATATAGGTCCACACGTCCAACTCGGTCCAGTTGGACAGCGGAAACACCCGCAGCGTCTCACCCGCGGCTAACTGGCCGTTATAGACATTCCATAATTCCGGCCGTTGCCGCTTGGGGTCCCAGGTCTGGCCCGGACCGCGCACGGAAAAAATCCGCTCCTTCGCCCGCGACCGTTCTTCATCTCGCCGCGCACCGCCAATCGCGGCGTCATATCTGCCCTCGGTCAGCGCCTGCTTCAGCGCCTCGGTCTTCATCACCGCGTTATAGAACACGCTGTCATGGTCGAACGGATTGACGTTGTCGCGAATGCCGTCGGGATTGGTATAAACCCGCAAATCCAGCCCAAACGCCCGTACCGTGCGGTCGCGAAACGCGATCATGTCGCGAAACTTCCAGCGCGTGTCGATATGCAGCAGCGGAAATGGCGGCACCCCGGGATAGAACGCCTTGCGGCACAAATGCAGCAGCACCGAACTGTCTTTGCCGATGGAATACATCAACACCGGCGCCCGCGCCTGGCCCACAACCTCCCGCAGGATATGAATGGCCTCAGCCTCAAGCACACGCAGATGCAACGGCAGCCCAGCCTTCCGGCCCAGTGACGCGGACATATTGTTCAAAACCCTGTTACATCCAGCCACGCGGTGGATGATGGCCCGCCACCCGCCAATACGGCATGACAATCAGGTCGAACTTATACGCAGGTCAATTTTTTCCGGCAAGTCATTGGCATATCATTAACATTTTTCGAAGTGTTACTGTTGCGGCGCCTGCTCGCCGGCCTGCCGCACCGCAACCGTCACCACCAGCGTCTCCGCCCCCGGCCCGCGCCGCACACCACGGATCGGCGCGGCGATGGCGGCATCAAGCCCCACCGCCAACCGGATATAGCGTTCGGTCGGGCAGGTCTTGTTCGCGGGGTCAAAGCCAACCCAGCCCAGATGCGGCACCAACGCCTCCGCCCAGGCGTGATGCGCCGCCTCGGCATCCGCGCCATCAGTCAACAAATACCCGGTCACATACCGGCTCGGGATACCCAACTGCCGCGCGGCGCTGAGGAAGATATGCGCATGGTCCTGGCACACGCCGCGCTTGCCGGCAAACGCCTCCGCCGCCGACGTCGCCGCATGCGTGCTGCTAATTTCATAGGCCACCTGCGCATGCAGGGTCGCCATCAGGCCATGCAGCGTGTTCATCTCATCGGTCACGCCGTGGCTGTGCACGTGCACCGATTGCGCGAGTGCCGCAATCGCCGCACTCGGCTTGGTCAGCCGCGTTTCCCGCAGGTAGACCGCAGGCGATGCCGCCTCATCGGTCAGGCCGACAATGCCGGCCGTATCGGTGGTGTGCACCACCCCCTCAGCCGCAACCCGCAACGGTCCGGCCTCACCGTTGGAGGCGATCAGATGCACCACATTGCCGAATGCATCCGTATAGCGCGCCGCCGTTTCAATCCCCGGCGCGCTGATCCGCCAATGTTCGATCGACTGCCCTGCATGGCGCGGCGGGCTCAGGCGCAGCGCCTGCACCGTCGTGCCACCGTCGCGGTCATAGGTGTATTCGCTCTGATGCGAGATTGCGATGCGCACGGGTTCGCTCACTAAACGAAGTGGAATTCGTCCGCGACGGCTTCGGCCATCTCGGCGGTATCAATGATGAACTGGTCGAGAAACGCGCCAAGCCCGTCACGCAACAGCGCGTCAATCTGCACCTGCGCCAGCTTGCCGTAGCGGGCGCCCGCCAAAGCCAGGCCCATCTGCCCGCGCTCGGTCAACTCCACCAGGCTCGCCAACGATGCCTGCACCTGGTCGGTGCAATAGCGCAGGCTGCGCGGCATTTCCTGCCGCAAGATCAGGAACTCAGCGATGTTATTCGGCCGATACGCTTCCTGGAAAAAATGCCGGTACGAACGATGCGCCGAAACCGAGCGCAGAATGGTTTCCCATTGATAGGCGTTGCGGTCGCTGCTGCCGGTTCCCGGCAGCAACACGGCATATTTCATCTTCAGGATGCGCGCCGTGTTATCGGCCCGCTCCAGAAACGCGCCGATCTGGCTGAAATGAAACCCTTCCGTGCGCAGCAGCGTGCCAATCGTCGCCCCGCGGAACATGGCGGAGCGTTGCCGGACCCAATCCAGAAACTCCGGCAGGCGGGCTGGCCCAATGCGCTCGGGCTGCAAATCCGCCAACTCGTTCCAGGTCGAGTTCAACGCCTCCCACATCTCGCTGGTCAGAGCGGTGCGCACCGAGCGCGCATTGTTGCGGGCAATTTCCACGCAAGACCGCACCGACGACGGATGGTCGCGGTCCAACAGCAGGAACGCCCGTATCGCCTCCGGCGTTGCCGGCCGCTTCTTGGCCTCGAACGCATCCAGGCACCCCGCGGCCACCAGAATAGACCGCCAATCCTCCCGATGCCCGCCGCCGCTATTCGGCGTTAAGGCGCTTCGGTAGCCCACTTCGGTCAGGCGGGCGATATTCTCCGCCCGCTCCATGTAGCGCGACATCCAGAACAGGCTTGCAGCCGTACGACCGAGCATATCAGTCCTCCAGGACCCAAGTATCCTTGGTTCCGCCTCCCTGGCTCGAATTGACCACCAGCGATCCCTTCTTCAGTGCCACCCGCGTTAACCCGCCAGGGGTAATGCGGATCTGGTCGCCCACCAGCACAAACGGCCGCAAATCGACATGGCGCGGCCCAATCCCGTTGCTCTCGAACGACGGGCAGGTCGACAGCGACAAAGTCGGTTGGGCGATATAATTGCTCGGATTGGCCTGAATGCGGCTGGCAAATTCCCGCCGCTGCATCTTGCTCGCATGCGGGCCAATCAACATCCCATAGCCGCCAGACCCGTGCACTTCCTTCACCACCAGGTCCTGCAGATTGTCGAGCACATGCGTGCACTCATCATCCACCGCGCACCGGAACGTCGGCACATTGTTCAGGATCGGCTTTTCGCCGGTATAGAACTCGACGATTTCGGGAACATAGGCATAAATCGCCTTATCATCGGCAATGCCGGTGCCCGGCGCGTTCACCAGCGTCACCTTTCCGGCGCGATAAAGGTCGAACAACCCGGGCACGCCGAGCAGGCTATCGGCCCGGAAGTTCAGCGGGTCGATAAAATCATCGTCGATCCGGCGATACAGCACATGCACCTGCTCGCGCCCGCGAATGGTGCGCATGAACAGCGCGCCATCCTCCACGATCAAATCGCTGCCCATCACCAACTCAACGCCCATCTGGTCGGCCAGAAAGGCGTGCTCGAAATAGGCCGAATTAAACATCCCCGGTGTCAGCACCGCGATCGTCGGGTCGCCGTCACACTGCGCTGGCGCGACGCTTTCCAAGGTCTGACGCAGCAATTCCGGATATTGCTCAATCTGCGCCACCCGGTGTGCGGCGAATAACTCCGGAAACAACCGCATCATCGCCTCGCGATTTTCCAGCATGTAGGACACGCCGGACGGCGTCCGCAGATTGTCCTCCAACACAAAGAACCCGCCCGCGCCGGTGCGCACGATATCCGTGCCTATAATATGGGCGTAGACATTGCGCGGCGGATCAAACCCCATCATCTCCGGCAGAAACGCCGAATTGCCGGTGACCATCTCCGCCGGAATCCGTCCGGCCCGCACAATCTCCTGCCGGTGGTAGATGTCGTAGAGAAAGGTATTCAGCGCCCGCACCCGCTGCTCGATGCCGCGCTGCAAAAACCGCCATTCGGAGGCGGCCAAAATCCGCGGAATCAGGTCAAACGGGATCAACCGCTCGCTTGCAGCCGCGTCGCCATAAACGGCAAAGGTAATGCCGCTGCGCCGGAAAATGGCATCGGCTTCCTGCTGCTTATGGCGAAACCCGTCGCGCGTCTGCCCCTCCAGCCAACGCGTCAGCTCGGCATATTGCGGCCGCGGCGTGCCATCGGCCTGCAGCATTTCGTCATACGCTTCGGGTGACCCACCAGCAACATATGCCTGTTTTTTGAGCATAAACAAACGGTCCTGACACTCTGGAGACGAAATGCAGCCTCAGTCGCAAAAACTATCCCATACTACGCAAGAACCGTGCCTCAGGCGTAGTGGGCGGTCAGCTCCGCTCCGTCGGCGTCGCTGGCAAATCGACCGATGCCAACTCGATCAACCGTGCCCAGGACCCTGCGGAGTGCAGATGGGCATAGATCGCCCCAAGCCAGCCGCGCTGACGCCATTCCAGAAACGTCGCATCGCTCACCGCCGCAAGCCGGTCGGCGCGCAGCAGTTGAAAGCCACGCACGCGCAATTCGCCGCCACCAGTGAAGGTCACCGCTGCTTCCTCTTCCTCCAGCAACCCCTCGGTGGCCAGCGCTCGGGCCATCGCGGTGGCCGCGTTGATATTGGCGCGCGATGATGTGCACAGCGCCACCGCATCATTCAGCATCTGGGTCGGCTTACCGTCCTCAAACATCCGCGCCGCATCGGGATTGCTAAAGGCCTCGGCCGTGGTCTCCATCCCGATATAGGTCGCGCCGCTCGACTGGTCGTCGATCAGCACGAACGGATAGCTCCGCACATAAGCCGGCACATAGGTATCTGGCCGCCAGGCGCCGTTTTTGTCGATGAACAGGTTACCCCGCGCATCCAACCCCACCAACACCACCGGCACCGGATCTGGCCCGGCGGTAAACAGGATCGGGTAGCAGCGCCCGGCCGCCTCAAATTCCGCCAGCCCAATCGGGACCCATTGCGCGGCGGCGGCAAAGCGGTATCCAGTTGTGCGGTCTAACCGCAGATCCGGCGTTTCGCTCGGATTGACGCCGACGACGTTGGAAAAGAACAAGGGCATTTGCGGTGCGGCCGCAGGCGCGGTTTCGGGGGCGGTATCAGACATTCCGGTCTCTCTCGTAAAGGGCGCGCTGGGAGATAACGCAGTCCTAGCGCCAATCAAATCGGCGTGTAAGCATTTGTCTCAACCGATCAACTGCAACTGTTGCTCAAACAGGCGCAACAAGGCTTGCGCGAAATGCCGCATATTGGCTTCCCGGTCAGATAACCCGGTCTCCAGCGTCAACGATGCCTGCACCTCCGGCCCGACGACGGCCACGCAGGCATGCCCGGCGCCATAGCCGTAGCTGGTCCCGGTCGGCCCGGTGGCGCCAATCTCGGCAATGCCCCAGTCCGTGCCCAACTGCTCGCGCATCGCGCCGGCGAGCAGCAAGGCCAACGCCTCTGTGCCCGGCGGCACTGCGGCCATCTGGTCATCGGTCAACCCCAGCAATTCCCGCCGCGCCCGCTTGGTATAAACCACCGTGCCGCCGAGAAAATAAGCCGACGCGCCGGGAACCGCCAGCAACGCCGCGGAAATCAACCCGCCGGCGGAGCTTTCAGCAACCGCGACCGTATCGCGGCGCGCTTTGAGTAACGGGGCGATCCGATGGGCCGTCGGCAGCAGGGTGTCCATAACGTGTTTCTCCGTGGTTCATTGCTGGCACGACTATGGTAGAAGTGCCGGGAAAGACCGCAAGCGGTAAGGGAGCGATAAATGTCGGGTTTTGCGTCCACCAACGACCTCGCAGACAAACAAGTCTCGTTCGACGAACTCGGGGAAGGGCTGTACGCATACACCGCCGAGGGCGACCCGAATTCCGGCATCATCGTCGGCCCGGACGGGGTGATCGTCGTTGATGCCCAGGCCACGCCCACCATGGCGGCGGACGTGCAGGCGATGGTGGCCCGCGTCACCGATAAGCCGGTGCGCACCATCGTGCTGTCGCATTACCACGCCGTGCGCGTGTTAGGGGCCAGCGGCTATCCCGCCCACTCCATCATTGCCTCCGACGTCACCCGCCACATGATTGTCGAGCGTGGCCAACAGGATATGGACAGCGAAATCGGCCGCTTTCCGCGCCTGTTCCGTGGCCGCGACGGCATCCCCGGCCTCACCTGGCCCACCCAGACCTTCCATGAACGGATGACCCTCTGGCTGGGGGACCGCGAGGTGCAGATCATCCATATCGGCCGTGCCCATACTGCCGGCGATACCGTGGTCTGGCTGCCCAAGGAAAAAGTGCTCTTCGCTGGAGACACGGTCGAATACGGCGCCACCCCCTATTGCGGCGATGCACATTTCACCGATTGGCCGGACACCATCAGCAAACTGCGCGCGCTGGGGGCGGAGAAAATGGTACCCGGGCGCGGCGCCGCGCTGCTCAACGCCAAAGCCGTGGCGGAGGCGCTCGATGGCACGGACGAATTCACCGCTACCCTGTTCGCTCTGGTCAAAGCCGGCGTGGCCAAAGGGCAGAACCTGCATGACATCTACCAGAACACGATGGAGGCGATGCGCCCCCGCTTCGGCAACTGGGTGATTTTCGAGCATTGCATGCCCTTCAACGTCTCCCGCGCCTATGACGAAGCAATGGGCATCGACACGCCCCGCATCTGGACGGCGGAGCGTGATGTGGAAATGTGGCAGGCGCTGGAGCACAAAGCCGCGCAAAGCGGCGAAATCAACCGCTAGCCCGGCCATGCCCTACGCCTCACCGCGCTATGCCGCCGCCCCGCCGGGCCAGTCCGGGGAACGCCACCCGGTTGTCATCGTCGGCGGCGGCATGGTGGGGCTGACCGCCGCGCTCGATCTCGCGCGCCATGGACAGCCCGTCGTCGTGCTTGATGATGACGATACGGTCAGCATCGGCAGCCGCGCCATCTGCTACGCCAAGCGCACGCTGGAGATTTACGACCGGCTGGGCCTCGGCGCGCGCCTGATGGACAAGGGTGTGGTCTGGAATCGCGGGCGGGTGTTTTTCGGCGAACGGCAGGTCTATGATTTCGATCTGCTACCGGAAGCCGGGCATCGCTTTCCCGCTTTCGTCAATCTGCAACAATATTATCTGGAAGAATGGCTGGTCGAGGCCTGCCACGCCACCGGCCAGGTTGATCTACGCTGGAAGCACAAAGTCGTGGGCCTCACCCACGATGCCGCCGGTGCAACCGTCAGCGTGCAAACCCCAAACGGCGATTATACCTTGCACGCCGATTGGCTGCTCGCCGCAGACGGCGCCCGCAGTTTCGTGCGTGAAACGCTGGGCCTGCCCTTCGTGGGGAAAATCTTCCGCGACCGTTTCTTGATCGCCGATGTCACGATGCAGGCGCCGTTCCCGCCTGAGCGGTGGTTTTGGTTCGATCCACCGTTCCATCACGGTGGCTCGGTGCTGCTACACCGTCAGGCCGATCAGGTCTGGCGCATCGACTTCCAACTTGGCTGGGATGCCGACCCCGATGTCGAACGCGATCCGGAACGGGTGCGCGCCCGGGTGCGCGCCATGCTGGGGCCGGATGTGGCCTTCGACCTGGAATGGGTCAGCATCTACACCTTCCGCTGTCGTCGGCTGGAACGCTTCCGCCATGGGCGGGTCCTGTTCCTCGGCGATGCCGCGCATCAGGTCAGCCCATTCGGCGCCCGTGGCGGCAATGCCGGGGTGCAGGATGCGGATAACCTCGTCTGGAAGCTGGATCTGGTCTTGCGTGGCGCAGCCCCCGAAGCCCTGCTCGACAGCTACGATGCCGAACGCGTGCCGGCCAATGACGAAAACATCCTCAACTCAACCCGCAGCACCGACTTCATCACCCCGAAGAACGCCGCCGCGCGCGCCTATCGCGATGCGGTGCTGGAACTGGCGGCCGAGTTTCCGTTCGCCCGCAGCCTGGTCAATTCGGGCCGGCTGTCCCGGCCCGCTGTGCTGACCGGCTCGCCGCTCAACACCGGCGATCGCGACCATTGGTCGGGTGGCGTCCCGCCCGGCGCGCCCGCGGTCGATGCCCCGGTGCAGCATAACGGCGCGGAAGACTGGCTGCTGCGCCATCTTGCGACCGGCCAATTCACCCAGTTGCGCTTTGAACCCCCGGTGGTCGGCGCGGCATCCCCCACCGTGTTCGTCACCGCCACCCCGTGCCCCGGCGCGCTGCATGATGCGCACGGCCTGGCGGCGGCGCGCTACGATGCCCAACCCGGCACCACCATTTTGCTGCGGCCGGACCAACACGTCGCCGGGCGCTGGCGCCAGCACGATCCGGCCCGGCTGCGGCAAGCGATGGAGACTGCCCGCGCATGTTGATCCTCGATCCCAACCTCAGCGACCCCGATGCGGTTTTCGCCGCCTTGATGGAAGCGCATCGCGATCTCTCGCCCGAACAATCCCGCCGCCTCGATGCCCGGCTGGTGCTGTTGCTGGCCAATCACATCGGCGATGCAGCCGTCATCCAGGCAGCAATCGCGATCGCCGGTCAGCCCGTTTCCATCGGCAAATCCGCGCTCGACGCCCATTCGGACAACGAGGCATCGTAGAGTGCGACGTTGGTATGCCCCAACATCGTCAACGCCAGCGCATCCGCACTCGCCGCGATGCCGCCGCCGCAATAGACGATCACCCGTTTGTCGAGCGCGCCGATCGCCCCGAAGCGGGCGCGCAAGGTCGCTGCGGGCAATAACGTGTTATCAACCGGGTCAAACAGGCTCGCTGCCGGCACATTCACGCTGCCCTTGATCCGGCCCGGCCGACCATACGGGCTTGACCCCTCGCCGGCATGTTGCTGCGGCAGCAACGCGTTGAGCGTGCAGACCGCCTGGTCGCCAATAGCGGCGGCCACCGCCGCCTGATCGACCATCAGCCCCGCACGTGGCTGGGCCACAAAAACCTGCGCGGCGCGCGCAACGGCGGCACCGGTGGCGATCGCCCGCCCTTCCAGCGTCCATTTTCTCCACCCGCCATCCAACAGCGCCGCGTTGTCGAAGCCGAACACACGCAGCAGCCACCAGATCCGCGTGGCCCACCACGCATTGGCGGTGCTGTACAGCACCACCTTGGTCTTCGGCCCCACGCCAAACCGGCCCATCGCGGCGGCGAATTGTGCCGCCGACGGCGTCATAAACCGCAAACTTTGGCTGTTATCCGACAGGTCGGCCTGCAAATCGGCGAACTGCGCCCCCAGGATATGCCCCGCCTCGTAATCCGCCCGGCCAGAGACCACCGTATAGGGCCCAGGCGGGTTCGGGCGCAGATGCACCGTGCCGTCCAACACCACCACATCGGGGTCATCGATATGCGCGGCGAGCCATGCCGTGCTGACCAGGAATTCCGGATGCACGAAGCCACTGGTGTCGGTCGACATTGCCATCTCCCTCAGCTCGCAGGCGCGTTGGATTGCCGAACGGCAGCGATCATCCGTTCGAGGATGCGGTCCATGATGCGCTCGGAGGTCGCGAAGTTGAAGCGGACAAACTTCGCTGCCGTCGGATCGAACGTCTCCCCGGCGCTAAACCCGATCTTGGCCCGATCGTGGAAGAAATCGAACGCGGTGCCAGCAATCGGCAACTGGCTGCAATTCAACCAACCGAGATAGGTCGCTTCCGGCTTACGAAAGCTAATCGCCGGCACTTCCCGCGCCAGGGTATCGAACACGCGGTTCCGCATCGCCTGCAAATGCGCCAACACCTCATCCAGCCAGGGCTGTCCGGCATTCCAGGCCGCCACAGTGGCATCAATGCCGGTAATCCCCGGGCTGCCCAGCACCTTGCGCGGCACCCGCCGGTGGAAGCGGTCCCGCAAATCCGCACTGCCAAAATACATCACCCCACAGCGCAATCCGGGAATGTTGAAGCTTTTGGTGGGCGAGTTGATGGTGATGGTGCGCGCGGCAATCTCGGGGCTTAGCGAGGCAATCGGGATATGCCTGGCGCCGTCATAGGTCAGATCGGCATGGATCTCATCGGACAGGATGATCAGGTCGTTCGCGATCGCGACCCGGCCAATCGCCTCCAACTCCGCCCGCTCGAACACCCGGCCAGTGGGGTTTTGCGGATTGCACAGCAGGATCATCCGCGTCGAGGGCACTGCGGCCAGCCGCTCCAACTCCGCCAGATCCATCACATAGCGCGTCCCATCATCACGCATCGCCAACGGCACCAGATGGCGCCCGGTGCTGTGGATCGCATCATGAAACGGCGGATAGGCCGGCAGCTGCAAAATAACCCCGTCACCCGGCTCGGTGAACGACCAGATGGCCGAGAACGTGCCCTGCACCAGATCGGCCAGCGGCTGCACCAGATCGGTATCGACCTGCCAGCCGAAGCGGTCCAGCATCCGGCCCTGGAACGCTTTGGCCAGATACCCATCCGCCCCACCATCCGGGCGATCCGCGTAACCATAATCCTGATCGGCGACAATCCGCTCCATCGCCCGGCGGATCGGGTGCGCAATCGCGAAATCCATGTCCGCCACCCAGGCCGGCAACACCGCGGGGCCGTATTTCTGCCACTTGGCATTTTGGCGCGCCCGCAAAACATCCATCGGCAAGTCAAAGCTGTTGCTGGTCATCGCGGCGTTAATCCATTTTTGCGGGTTGGCTTGTAGGCAGACGATTGAGCACCGGTTTCGCCATCCAGGCAAGCCACCACCCGGCTTGGCCCCGCCCTTTGCGGTCTGCGGCCAAGATGGCTAGAAGTGTGATATTTAATGTTCGGTCGTAAATTTAAGCGCCGAATTGATAGCAGGGCAGTGCGAAATGCGGATTTCAATCTTTGGCATTGGCTATGTCGGCGCAGTGTCATGTGGCTGTCTCGCCTCACTCGGCCACACCGTCATCGGTGTGGATGTGGCCGCCGATAAAGTGGCCATGCTGAACGCCGGCCAATCGCCGATTGTCGAAGCGGAAATCGATGCGCTGATCGCCGAGGCAGTTAAAGCCGGACGCCTGACCGCCACCAGCGACGTAGCGGCGGCCGTGCTCGCGTCCGATATTTCCTTCATCTCCGTTGGCACGCCCAGTGCCGCCGATGGCAGCGTGTCGATGGTGGCCGTCGATGCTGTGGCCACGGCAATCGGCCAAGCCATTCGCGGCAAAGCCGGCGCGCACAGCGTGGTCATGCGCTCCACCGTGCCGCCCGGCACGGCGGAAACGCGGGTCATCCCCATCCTGGAACGGGAATCCGGCCGCACCCACGGCGACGGGCTGTTCTATTACAGCAACCCCGAATTTCTCCGCGAAGGCAGCTCGGTGCGGGATTTCCATGCCCCGCCCTTCACCCTGATCGGCGCGCCCGCGGGTGACGATGCCACCGCGTTGCGCGCGCTTTACGCCCCGGTGGGCGGCGCCTTCCAGATCACCAGCTACCGCACGGCGGAAAGCGTCAAATACCTGTCCAACGTCTACCACGCGGTCAAACTCGCTTTCGCCAACGAAGCCGGCGCCGTGCTCGCGGCCCACGGCGTCGATGCGCGGGAGGCGTTCCGGCTATTCTGTGAAGACCGGGTGCTGAACATCTCCGCCGCCTATCTGCGGCCCGGCTTCTCCTTCGGCGGCTCCTGCCTGCCGAAAGACACGCGCAGCTTCCTCGCGCTGGCGGAAGCCGGCGGCGTCGCGCCCACCCTGCTCGGCCAATTGCTGCCCAGCAACCAGGCCGGCATCGAACGCACCTTCGCCACCATCGCCGGTTTTGCTGCCGATCACGGCGAACGTCGGGTCGCCTTGTTCGGCCTCGCCTTCAAGCAAGGCACTGACGACCTGCGCGAATCCCCGTTCGTCACCTTAGCGGAACGTATGTTGGGGCGCGGCTACGACCTGGCGATCTTCGACCGCTCGGTGCAGGTCGCACGGCTCACTGGCAGCAACCGCGCCTATATCAGCCGGGAAATCCCGCATCTCGAGCGGCTGATGGTCGAAGCACCCGGCGCGGCACTGGCAGGCCGCAAAATCGCCGTCGTCGGCCATATCGCCCCGGCGGACCGGCCGGCGATGCTGGCCGCACTGGATGGGCACACCGTGCTGGACCTGACCGGCATGGCCGAGCTGCGCGACCATCCGGGTATCCACTACCACGGGCTCTGCTGGTGACGTCCAAGCCTCAGCTTCTGTTTGTCAGCCCGCGCTTCCTGTTCCCGATGAATGAAGGGGGCAAGATCCGCACGGCCAATACGCTGCGACACATGAAGGGCGGCGCGTTCGAGGTCACTTTGGCTTCCCCCGTGCCGTCCGGCCACACCGTCCACGCGGAGGAAATTGCCGCGATTTGCGACCATTTCCTGTCCTGGCCCAGCCCTCCCACCTCCAGCCTGCGTCGCGGTCTGGCGCTGTTCAGTCGCCTGCCAGTCTCGGTGGCGACCGATCGCTCCGCGGCCGGGCAAGCGGTGCTGCAAACGGCGCTGGCACGGCAACCGGATGTCGTGGTCGTCGATTTTCCGCACGCCGCCGTCCTTCTCCCCACGCCGCTCCCGCCGGCCTCGGTCCTGTTCACCCATAATGTGGAAGCCGAAATTTACGAGCGCCACGCCCGCACCGCCACCGGCGCCATGCGCTATGTCTGGCAGAATCAGGCCGGCAAAATGGCGCGGTTTGAGCGTCGTGCCCTGCGCGCGGTGCGCCGGGTGATCGCCGTCTCCGCGCGTGACGCCAAAGCCTTGCAGCAGCGTTACGCGCTGCCCGCGGTCGACCCGATCGATACCGGTGTGGATCTCGACTTCTTCACCTTCCAGCCCACCGAACGCCAGCCGGCGATCGCCCCCGCCGGCGGGCGCATCGTATTCACCGGGGTGATGGACTCGCCGGCCAATATCGACGGCGTGCTGTTCCTGTTGCGCGAGGTCTGGCCCTTGCTCACCGCCGCGCGCCCCAACATCGAACTGGTCGTGGTCGGCCGCAACCCATCCCCCGCGCTGCTCGACGCCGGGCGCGGCCTGAATTGCCGCTTCACCGGCTTTGTCGATGACATCCGCCCCTTTGTCGCCGATGCGGACGTCTCGGTCATCCCGCTGCGCGTCGGGAGCGGCACCCGCATCAAAGCCTTCGAGTCGATGGCAATGGGCCGCCCGGTCGTGGCGACCAGCATCGGGATCGAGGGCCTCGACATCACCGCCGGCGACCATTACCTGCGCGCCGACACTCCGGCCGATTTCGCCGCCGCCATCCTGCGCCTGCTCGCCGAGCCGGCCTTGCGCGCCACCGTCCGTCAGGCAGCCCGGCAGCGGCTGGAACAACGCTTCGGCTGGGCCCGCATCGCCCAACAGTTTGAGGCGATTTGCCTGCGGGCGATGCAGCCATGACCGCCGGCACCGGCGAGATCAAAAGCCTGACCGCTTTGCGCGGCATCGCCGCGATGGCGGTGGTGATCGAGCATTTCTCCGCCACCGCCGAACATCACGCCGCCGTGCCCGTGCCATCGCTGGTGGCGCATGGTTACCTCGCCGTCGATCTGTTCTTCGTCTTGAGCGGCTTCATCATGGCCTACACCTATTTGTCCGCCTTCGAAGCCGATGGCCTGCGCGCCTACCCGGGCTTTCTCGGCAAACGTATCGCCCGGATCGTGCCGCTCAACACGGCGGTGCTAGCCTGCCTAATCGGTGCCGGCTGGCTGAGTTCCCACCTGATCGGCCGCAATCTGCTGTTCCAGTCAGATAACCTGCCCTTCGACCTGCTGACCAACCTGCTCATGCTGCAAGGGATCGGCATCGGCACCAATCTCAACGGGCCATCCTGGACCATCAGCACAGAATTCGCCGCCTACATCATCTTCCCGCTGCTGATCGGGCTGGCATTTCACCGCCGGCGCGGGGTCCGCATCCTCACCGCGCTCGTGGCGTTGTTCGGGCTGTGCGCCATCGCCGCAATGCAGCGCAGGCTCGGGCTGGACACCGCCACGACCGGGCAGGATGTCGGGCGATGCCTGACCGAGTTCACCCTCGGCCTGGGCGTCTACGCCGTGTTCCGCCAACGTGCCGCCTGGCCGTGGCTCGGTCAGGACCGGGTGGTGCTCGCCGCCGCCTTGGTTAGTGGCGCCTTTCTGGTGCTGCGAATCGACCTGTTGTCGGTGCTGCCATTCCCGCTGCTGATCCTCAGCCTCGCGTGCAACACCGGCCGGGCCGCGCGCTGGCTGTCATCGCCAGTGCCTTATTTCCTCGGCGTCATTTCCTACTCGATCTACCTGATCCACAGCCCGTTCCGCCCGGTGGAGTTGGAACTGGTGCGCTGGTTGCACCCGGCCCCGCTCAGCCTGCCGCAAGCGCTCGGCTTCGCTCTGGCTGGGTCGGTGTCGATCATTCCCGTCGCCTGGCTGGCCTATCGCTGGGTTGAGCGGCCCGGCCGGTCACTGGTGCGTCGACTGCTCGCCGGCGGCTAATCGGCCGGCTTGGACTTCCGCGCCCCGCGCCCATGCGCGAGTTCGGTCACAATGCCGTGCAGCGTGCGCAATTCCTGCTCCGTCACCTCGCCGCGTTGGAAAAAGTGCTGAATGTTACGCACCATGCCCGCCCGCTTCGGCGCATTGCGCAGAAAGCCGCAATCGTCGAGCTCGCGCACTAGATGGCTTAGGAAATTGTCCAACGTCCCCTTGGTGGCCACCACGGTTTCGTTGGTCATCAGGCTGCGCGGCACGGTCTGATCGGCGGCGGTCCACCATTCATAGGCCATCACCATCACCGCCTGCGCCAAATTCAGCGACATAAAATCGGGATTGAGCGAATAGCGGATCAGCGCATCGGCCTGCGCCATATCGTCATTGTCCAGGCCCGCGCGTTCCGGTCCGAACAGCAGCCCACAGCGCAGGTCCCGCCCACAGATCGCCCGTAACTCGGCGGCAGCCCCACGCGCGCTCAACACCGGTTTCACGATATGGCGTGGCCGAGGGCAGGTTGCGAACACGTGGTGCAAATCTGCCACCGCGTCGGCGACGGTATCATGCAACGTCAGGTTATCCAGCAGCCGGTCCGCGCCCGATGCGTTGCGCCACGCCGCCGGCTGCGGCCAGCCATCGCGCGGTGCGACCAGGCGCAAATGGAACAGCCCGCCATTGGCCATTGCCCGCGCTACCGCGCCGATATTGTCGGCCAGTTGCGGCCGCACCAGGATCACCACCGGGCTATTGCCAAGCGGCGCCAGGTCCGCGCCGCCGTCGCGACCGGTCATGGCCGCAGCCCCCTCATGCCTTCCGCCATGTGGTGCCACCGGCGCCATCTTCCAGCAGAATGCCCTTGGCCAGCAATTCGGCCCGGATGGCGTCGGCGCGCGCGAAATCACGCGCTTTGCGGGCCGCAATCCGGTCGGCAATGGCGGTGTCGATCCAACTGCTATCGTCGTTGCCTTGGAACCACACGGCCGGCGTGCTTTGCAAAAAGCCCATCAACTGCGCGCCAGCCTGCAAATCGGCCGAAGCCTGGGCGTCGCCGGCCATCGCGGCATCCGCCAGCGCATGCAAGGCAGAAATCGCCAGCGGCGTGTTCAGGTCATCGCACAGCGCATCCATCACGCTGGCCGGCACCTCCGCGCTCGGCGCGGCCGGTGTCCGCTCAACCGCGCGGTAAAACCGGTCCAATTCCTTGCGGCAATCCGCCAGCCCGTTTTCGGAAAAATCGATCGGCGCGCGATAATGCCCACGCAACAACATCATGCGGATCGCTTCGCCCGGCGCCATCGCCAGCACCTGCCGCACGGTGAAGAAATTGCCGAGGCTTTTCGACATTTTCTCGCCGTTGATGTTCAGCATGCCGTTATGCAGCCAGTAGCGCGCGAACTGGCTGCCGGGGAAGGCGCAGAGCGATTGGGCGATCTCGTTCTCGTGATGTGGGAAAATCAGGTCCGCACCGCCGCCATGAATGTCGAAACTCTCCCCGAGCACCCGGTGCGACATCGCGGAGCATTCGATATGCCAGCCCGGACGCCCGCGACCCCAGGGGGAATCCCAACCCGGCAGTTCCGCCGGCGATGGCTTCCACAGCACGAAATCGGCCGCATCGCGCTTATACGGGGCCACATCGATCCGCGCCCCGGCGATCTGATCATCGCGATTGCGGCCGGACAACTTGCCGTAATCGTTGAAGCTCGGCACCGCGAACAGCACATGCCCGTCAGCCGCATAGGCATGGCCGGACGCGATCAGCCGCTGGGCGATGTCGATCATATCGCTGATATGGCCCGTCGCCCGCGGCTCTACGTCCGGCGGCAAGGCGCCCAGCGCACCCATATCAGCATGGTAATCGGCGGTCGTGCGCGCGGTAATCGCGGCGATCGGCTCGCCTGATGCGGTGGCGCGCGCGTTAATCTTGTCATCAACATCGGTGATGTTGCGGGCATAAGTCACGCGCGGGTAAAGCCGCCGCAGCAAGCGGGCCAGCACGTCATAGACCACCACCGGACGGGCATTGCCGACATGCGCCAGGTCGTAGACCGTCGGGCCACAGACGTACATCCGCACATGGCCAGGGTCGATCGGCACGAAAACCTCGCGCCGACGGGTCAGGCTGTTATGCAGACGAAGCTCGGGCATTTCCGATCCTATGCGGGTGATGGCGATGTTGTGGCGGCAGGAGAAGCGGGAATCAATGGCGTTCCCACGATCTGGCGCAGCGTTCTTGACATGACGGCCCTTCGGCGCGCCTAACCCGTTCCGATATGCAGCAATTCTCGGTGTCATGCGCTTCGGATTAATCGCCCTCGGTCTCGGCGCGCTCGCGGTCACGGCCTTGGTGACCTGGTTCGGCGCCAGCCTGATCGAACACGACGTGCTGCGCGCCGCCTGGGCCGTGCCGCCGGTCATCGTGCTGCACGGAGTACAACTCTGGCTCTCCGGCATCGCCTGGCGGGAATCGGTGGGGGAGGCAAAGCCGAAAATTGGCCGCTATCTGCGCATCCGCTGGATACGCGAAGCGGTGAACTCCATGCTGCCGGTGGCCCAGCTGGGTGGCAACGTCGTCGGGGTGCGCTTGCTGATGATCCGCGGCGTGCCCGGCCCGCTCGCCAGCGCCGGCACGGTGATCGACGTGACGATTGAGGCCATCACTCAATTTCTGTTCACCGCGCTCGGCTTCGCGGTGCTCGCGGTCATCAGCGCCGATCTCAGCTGGGCGCCCTGGGTCGAAGGCGGCATGATCGCGATGGGGCTCGGCCTGGTGGGCTTCGTGATCGCCCAACGCGTCGGTCTGCTCCGCCTGGTGGAATTTTTCGCGCAAAAACTAACCGGCCTGTTCCCATCCCTGTCGATGGACGCCGTGCGCGGCCTGCACGATGAACTGATCCGCCTGCAGCGCGACAAAACGGCGCTGCTGAAAGCAACCGGGCTGCATTTGCTGGCCTGGCTGCTTGGCGTGGCGGAAACCTGGCTGGCGATGACCGCCATGGGCGCGCCGATGGGCTGGGCGGAAGCCCTGGTCATCGAGAGTATGGGCATGGCCGCCCGCAGCGCCGGCTTTGTCGTGCCGGGATCGCTCGGGGTGCAGGAAGCCGGCTTCATCCTGGTCGGTGGCCTGTTCGGCCAGCCGCCGGATGCGATGATCGCGCTGTCGATGGTCAAGCGGGTGCGCGAATTGCTGGTGGGGGCGTCCGGGATGGTCGCCTGGCAACTCAGCGAAGGTAAGCGGCTGTTGCGCCGCTAATCGCAGCCTACCGGATCAGCCCGGTCAACGGGCTGGACGGGTCCGCCCCCATCCGGCGCGGCATGCGCCCGGCCAGATAGGCCAGCCGTCCGCCCTCCACCGCAGCCTTCATCGCCCGTGCCATCAGCACCGGATGGGTCGCATGCGCGATGGCCGAATTCATCAGCACCGCCGTGCAGCCCAACTCCATGCCAATCGCGGCGTCAGACGCCGTGCCCACGCCGGCATCCACCAACAAGGGCACTTTGGCCTGTTCGATCATCATCGACAGCATGGCCGGGTTCTGGATCCCCAACCCGGAGCCGATCGGCGCCCCCAACGGCATAATGGCGACGCAGCCCATATCCTCCAGCCGCTTGGCGGCCAGCGGGTCATCGGCGCAGTAGACCATCACCTCGAACCCGTCTTTGATCAGCGCTTCCGCCGCTTCCAAGGTCGCCGGCATATCTGGGTACAGATGCGGCGGCGGGCCGAGCACTTCGAGTTTGACCAGGTTCCACCCACCCGCTTCCCGCGCGAGACGCAGGGTCCGCACCGCATCGCGCGCGGTGTGGCAGCCGGCGGTGTTCGGCAGGTAGGTGTATTTCTTCGGGTCCACATAGTCTTGCAGCATGGGCTGCCCGCTATCGGCAATGTTCACCCGGCGCACGGCAACGGTGACGATTTCCGCCCCGCTGGCCTCGATCGCTGCCGCCGTTTCCGGCAGATCCTTATATTTGCCAGTGCCGACAATCAGGCGAGAGCGAAAGCTACGGCCGGCGACAGTCCAGAGATCCTCGGTGTCCACGGCTCAGCCCCCTCCAATAAAATGCACAATCTCGATCGCGTCACCGGATGCCAGCACTGTCGCGGCATAGTCGGCGCGGCGCACGATTTCCTCGTTGCGTTCCACCGCCACCTTGCGGATATCCAACCCAAGGCTAGCCAGCAATTCGGCAACCGTCGGGCGCCCCGCCAGCGTGCGCCGCTCGCCGTTGATGGTCAGATCGAGGATATTCTGGTCAACCTGTTGCATTCCCCTACTATGGCGTCCGCCGGATGACCGAACAAGCGCGGCCGTGCGCATTGAAGCGATGCGGCAGACCGTGCTAGGGCCAGCGCATGTCACTCACGCCGCTCATCGCTGTGCTGAATGGTCCGAACATGAACATGCTCGGCCTGCGCCAGCCACATCTCTATGGCAGCGCGACGCTGGATGATGTCGAGTCGCTCTGTGCGGAGACCGCCGAGGAACTTGGCCTGGGGATCGATTTTCGCCAAACCAACGGGGAAGGGGAGCTGATCGGCTGGGTGCAGGAATGCCGTACCCGCTGCGCCGGCATCATCATCAACCCCGCCGGCTACACCACCACCTCCATCGCCCTGATGGACGCGCTGCTGGCAACCGAGTTGCCGGTGATAGAGGTCCATGTGACCAACATCCACAAGCGCGAGGAATTTCGTCACCACTCCTATGTCTCGAAGGTCGCCACCGGTGTGATCGCGGGGCTGGGTATCACCGGCTATGCGTTGGCTTTGCGCGCAATGGCCGAAATTTTGGAGGATCAGGCATGAGCGCCCAACCATTCGACGCCGCCGCCGTTCGCGCTTTGGCTGATATTCTGGTCGATACCGGCCTGACCGAGATTGAGGTGGAACACAAGGACGGCCGCATCCGCGTCGCGCGCGCCCATGAGCCCAGCGCGGTCGTGCACAGCGTGGCGCCCAGCGCGCCGGCCGCCATTGCCGCCCCCGTCGCGCTCGCGCCTGCAGCCGCGCCGGTAGAAGACGCAAACCATCCCGGCGCTGTTACCAGCCCGATGGTCGGCGTCGCCTATCTGGCGCCAGAGCCGGGCGCCTCGCCCTATGTTACCCTCGGTCAAACCGTGGTCGCCGGGCAGACGTTGCTGCTGATCGAGGCGATGAAAACCTACAACCAGATCAAAGCGCCCAAGGCCGGCATCGTCAGCCGCATCCTGGTCGCCGGTGGCCAGCCGGTCGAATTCGGGCAGCCGCTGCTGATCCTGGAATAACGGCATGTTCCGTAAAATCCTGATCGCCAATCGCGGTGAGATCGCGCTGCGCATCCAACGCGCGTGCCGGGAACTCGGCATCCCCACCGTCGCGGTGCACTCCACCGCGGATGCCGAGGCGATGCATGTGCGTCTGGCCGATGAAAGCGTCTGCATCGGCCCGGCCTCGCCCCGCGACAGCTACCTCAACGTCGCCGCGATTTTGTCCGCCGCCAGCATCACCGGCGCCGATGCCATCCATCCCGGCTACGGCTTTCTGTCGGAAAATGCCGGCTTCGCCGAAATGGTCGAAGCCCATGGCCTCACCTTCATCGGTCCGTCGGCGGCGCATATCCGCATGATGGGCGATAAGATCGAAGCCAAGATGGCCATGGCATCCCTGGGCGTGCCTTTGGTGCCCGGCTCGGTTGGCGCGGTGGAAGATCTGAACGAAGCCGCCAAGGTCGCCGACCGCATTGGCTACCCCGTGCTGGTCAAAGCCGCCGCCGGCGGTGGTGGACGCGGCATGAAGGTCGCCTCCAGCGCCGAAGGGTTGGAAGAAGCCTGGCGCCTCGCCCGGGCGGAAGCCCGGTCGGCCTTCGGCAACGATGCTGTCTATATCGAGAAATATCTCGACAAGCCGCGCCATATCGAATTGCAGGTCATGGCCGACAGCCACGGCAACGTGGTGCATTTCGGCGAGCGCGACTGCTCGCTCCAGCGCCGCCACCAGAAGGTGCTGGAAGAAGCCGGCTCCCCGGCTTTGACCGCGGCTGAGCGCGATGCGCTGGGTACAACCGTCACCGCCGGCCTTTCCAAACTCGGCTACCGCAACGCCGGCACGCTGGAGTTCCTCTATCAAGACGGCCAGTTCGCCTTCATCGAGATGAACACCCGTCTGCAGGTCGAACATCCGGTGACGGAAATGGTCAGCGGCGTCGATCTGGTGCGCGAGCAAATCCGCATCGCCGCCGGCCAACCGCTCGGCTACACCCAAGCCGATATCACCTTCAACGGCCACGCCATCGAATGCCGCATTAACGCCGAAGACCCGCTGACCTTCGCGCCATCGCCGGGCAAGGTTACCGCCTTCCATGCCCCCGGCGGGCTGGGCGTGCGGGTCGATTCGGCGCTGTACGCCGGCTATACCGTGCCGTCGTATTACGACAGCATGATCGCCAAGCTGATCGTGCACGCGCCCACCCGCGCCGAAGCCATTTCCCGGCTGCGCCGCGCCTTGGCGGAATTCGTCGTCGTCGGGGTGAAAACCAGCCTGCCGCTGCATCAGCGCATTGTCGATGATCCGGACTTCCAGGCTGGCGATTACACCATCCATTGGCTGGAACGTTTTGTCGGCAGCTAACGCCGGCTGGCGAGATCTGCTGTCCGCCGGCAACGGCGCGCGCTTTCTGGTGGTAACCGGCGGCGTCGCGCTGCATGCGGTCTCGATCTACGTCGTTGCCACCATCATGCCCACCGTGGTGGGGGATCTCGGCGGCCTGCCGTTTTTCGCCTGGACCACTACGCTCTACGTCTCCGGCGCGCTAACCGGTGCGGCAGCCGTGCCGCTGGTGCTGGCGCGTGGCAGCCCCCGCCTGGCCTACCGCCTCGCGTTTTTGCTCTTCCTCACCGGCAGCCTGCTCTGCGCCGCCGCGCCGATCATGCCGGCCCTGCTGATCGGTCGCCTGGCGCAAGGCTTTGGCGGCGGCATGCTGCCAGCCTTGGCCTATTCCACCGTGCGCAGCATGTTTCCGCCCGCGCTGCATGCCCGCGCGATCACGCTCTTCGGCAGCGTCTGGGGCGTCGCGGCGCTGATCGGCCCGTCGATCGGTGGGGTATTCGCGGCCTTCGGCACCTGGCGCGGCGCCTTTCTGGCCGACCTGATCATTGGCCTGATCTTCCTCAGCATGGCCGAACGCGTGTTACCCGCGCATATCGAGGGCGCGCCGCCGCGCGGCCGCTTCCCCGGCATTCGCCTGCTGCTGCTCGCCGGCGCGGCCATGGCCTTGAGCGTCGGCGGCCTGTCCGGCCAAACCCGAGACGCTGCCCTTGGCATCGTCGCGGCCGGCCTCATGGTCGCCACCGTGCTATGGCTTGATGGACGTGCTGAGGTGCGCCTGCTGCCGCATGGCGCCTTTCATCCGGCGGTCCCGTTGGGCGCCGTCTCCGCAACCATTGGCTTCTTGATCCTGGCGACCGCCCCGGTGGTGTTCGTGCCTTATCTGCTCCAGGCCGGCCACGGCGCCTCCCCGGTCCTCGCCGGTTATGCCAGCGCGCTGGTCGCCATCGCCTGGACCGGCGCCTCGCTGGTCACCGCCAGCGCCTCCCGCCAACGGGTGCGCCAATCCATTGCCGTCGGTGCGCCGCTGATGGCGCTCGGCATTGCCACCGATGCCTGGGCGCTGTCCGGCGGCCCGTTTTGGGCGGTGGTGATCGGGCAAGTGCTGATCGGCGTGGGCATCGGCCTGCCTTGGGCGCATTTGGGCGCCTTGATGATGGAAGTGGCGCCGGCCGAATCCCGCGCCACAGCCGGCCCATTCATTACCACCACCCAAACCCTGGCCTCCGTCTTCGGCTCGGCCGTCGCCGGCATGGTGGCCAATCTCGCCGGCCTGCCGCTCGCCCACACCGCCACCGCCATTGGCGCCAGTGCGGCGGTGCTGTTCGGGGTGTTGCTGGTCTTCCCGCTGGTCGGCCTGCTGACCTCCTGGCAGGTGCTTCGGCTCACCCGCTGACTACGGCTTCGGCTTACCCGCCGGGACCAGCGCCGAGGCTTCAATCTGCAGCAGGATGTCGGGCTCGCGTTTGCGCGCAAACACCCCGCCATTGGAAACCGCGTTCGGATTGCTGTCGCGTTCCTGCGCGCGGACCGACGCATCGCGGGTAATCACCAGCCCGATCTGCCCGGCGGCCTTACCCTGGCCCTTGAACGGCACAAAAGTCGGCCCCGGATGCCCGGCGCTAAACTCCATCACGCCGGATATCCCGATCGAACGCGGCTCCAAGGTCAAATACAATCCGCGATTGACGAAGGAGATATTGGCGAAAAACCGCCAGGTGGTTTCCTCAACCACCAGATTCAGCAAGGTCTCGCAGCCGGTGCGCGGGCAGTCGATATTCACCGTCGGGCCCATCGTCCCCCCGGCGGCATTCACCTGCGTCAGGCTGATCTGCCGCCGCTCGCCGACCACAGTATCTGGCGGCATCGCCAATTGCGTGCTCGGCGCCTCAATGCGCCGGCTCGGCTGCGCCATGGCGTTGGTCGTCACCAACGGGGCGGTCCCGCCAATCAGGACGCATAGCAACAGGCCACGGGAACATTGCATGCCGTGGGGGCCGTCAGGCTGCCGCACCGCTGGCCGCGCGTCGCCGTTTGGTCGGCACCGGCTCCAGCGGCGTTTCGTCAGGAGTTCCCAAGGCCGCGAGCAGCGCCTCCCGCAGTTTCGTCAACCGGCGTTCGTTTTCGACCTTCAGACCGAAGACATCCTTAATGTAGAAAACGTCGACCGCCCGCTGGCCATAGGTGGACACATGCGCCGAGGCGATCTGCATACCCTGCTCGGAAATCGCCGCCGTCACGTCATGCAGCAAACCTGGCCTGTCCCGGCCGTTCACTTCCAGCACGGTGTAGGTGTTAGACGCGACGTTATCGATCACCACTCTTGGCGGCACATGCATCGCGCGTGTCCGCTGGCCCATCAGGGTTTGGGAGCTTTTGCGGATCTCGCTGGCCAGTCGCAACCGCCCAGACAATGCCTGCTCGATCACCACGGATAGCCGCGCCAGACGATTCGGCTGGTCGATTACATTGCGGCCGCTATCTTGAATCCAGAACGTATCCAGCGCCATGCCATTGGTCAGCGTGTGAATGCGTGCATCAACGATCGAGGCCCCAGCTACCGCCAACGCGCCAGCGATCTTGGAGAACAGCCCTGCATGATCCGCGGTGTGCACCACCACCTCGGTCACCGCACGTGCCGGTAACGGCTGCGTTTCCACCGTCAGCGGCGCCCCGCGTCGTTCGGCATCGCGGATCATGCGAGCGTGGCGCGCATGCACATCCGGATCGAACGACAGCCAATAGCCGGGATAGCCAAGGTCGAGGAAATGCTGCGCGTCCTCCGGCGTCCAACCCACCAATTCCGCGAGGGCAGCCTCCTTGGCACGTGCCACCCGCACATCGCGCTCGGTGGTCGAAAGCCCCCCTGCCAGCACCTCGCCCACCCGGGCATAGAGTTCACGCAGCAGCGTGGCCTTCCAGCCATTCCAAACCTTGGGGGATACCGCGCGCATATCCGCAACCGTCAGCACCAGCAGCAAGCGCAGCCGCTCGGGTGACTGGATGGTTTCCACCAGGTCCAGAATGGTTTTCGGATCATCGATATCGCGCTTGAACGCGGTCTGGCTCAGCAGCAGATGGTGCAGCACCAGCCAGGACACCATTTCGGTCTCCTCAGCCGACAACCCCAACGCCGGGCAAACCTGTAAGGCAACCTCGGCGCCCAATTCCGAATGATCGCCGCCGCGGCCTTTGGCGATATCGTGTAGCAACATGGCGGTATACAGCGCCCGGCGGGACTGCAACTGGTCCATCAGGCCGGACGCCACCGGTGCCACCTCCGCCAACTCACCCCGCTCCAGCGAATTCAGCACCCGAATCGCCTCAATCGTGTGCTCATCAACGGTGTAGATGTGATAGGTATCAAACTGCATCTGCCCGACGATGCGGGCCCAATCCGGCAGATAACGCCCGAGCACCCCGGTCTCGTTCAGCACCGCCATCCAGCGCGCGCCGTCGGCCCGGTTATGCTCGCTATCGCGCCCGCAGAGCAGGTCGAGAAACAGCGCCGCCGCCTGCGGATCGCTGCGTAAATCCTGCGCCCTGCGCTCGTGCCGGATCAGCGCGCGCACCGCCAGCGGATGCAGTTGCAGGTCGCGGTCGCGCGCCACTTGCAGAATGCGCAACATCTGGATCGGCTCGCGGTCGAACTCATGCCCTTTGGCCGCCAGCAATTTGCCGTCGGCAAGCACGAAGCCCGCTTCCACCAAGGCCGCATCGGTCTTGCCAGCCGTCGCCGGCGGCCCTAGCGCCGCGCGCACCAAGGCCGGCTCCATAATCTGCGTCAGCCGCATCACTTCGCGCGCGGTCAGGAAATAGTGGCGCATGAAGCGCTCCACCCCATCCTGCCGATCGCGCCGGGTATAACCCATCCGGGCGCCAATCACCGGCTGCAAGTCGAAGGTCAGCCGGTCTTCCGGCCGCCCGGCGACGTAATGCAGATGGAAGCGCAACGTCCAAAGCCAGTTCCAGGACCGCCGCGACAGCCGCGCTTCCTGCGGCGTCAAAATAGCGCCACCCGGGCCGTTGGGGTCGGCGAGCTGGGCAAAATCGCCGGTCCCGAAAATATAGCTCGACATCCAATAGAGCGTTTGCAGGTCGCGCAGCCCGCCGCGCCCCTCCTTCACATTCGGCTCCACCACGAACGGCGTGTCGCCATACCGCTTCTGTCGCGCATCGCGCTCCGCCTGCTTGGCGGCGATGAACGTGCCTGGCCCTGCATCGGCACAGGCCTTGCGGAAGCGTTGCGCGAAGTCGCTGAACACCGCTGCGTCCCCGGTAATCAACCGCGCATCAAGCAGGGAGGTCCGCACGGTGATATCCGCATTCGCCTCGGTCAGGCATTCGCTCACCGTCCTGGTGGCGTGCCCCACCTTCAGCCCGAGGTCCCAGAGGAAGTAGAGCATGAATTCCACCACCTTCTGCACGGTCGCCGGCGGTTCCTGCCCGCCGCCGCCCAGGCCGAACAGGCCACGCTTGCGATCGGGCGACAGGAACAGCAGGTCGATATCGCTGAACGGTGCCAAGACCGAACGGCCGTAACCGCCGGTCGCGGCAATTGTCATGCGAAGGGCGGTTTTGCCGCTGTGTGGGTTGGTGGCCAGCGCATAATCGAACAAAGCCGAGATCAACCCGTCGGTCAGGTCCGACAGCAGGCGCGCCGCGCGCAACCCGGGCAGATTGCCTTGCTCGAACACATCCCGCACATGCACCTGCAAACGGGCAAGATGCCGCCGGAACACATCCAGCGCCACATCGCGCGCCGGGGGTTTGCCTGCCGTTGCAACGGCGGCGATGGCGTCGCGCAACTGGGTTGCGGCGGCGGCGGGCTCGTCAGGGAAGGGCAGGGCTGGCAGCATAGCTGGGGATGTTAGCTACTGATTGGCGCCATGCACAGAGAGCAGTTCTCTTAATTTGTACAGCGCCTGCAAGGCTTCGCGCGGGGTCAGGCTGTCAGGGTCGATGGCTGCAAGCGCGCTGTGCAGCGCGTCGGCTTCGGCTGGCGGCTCCGGGGGCGGGGCGGCGGCCGGTGTGGCGGCAAACAGCGGCAAGGCCGCGGCTTCCGTCAGGCGGCCCGCCCGCTGTTCCAGCGCATCCAGCAAGGTGCCGGCGCGGCGGACCACCGGTAGCGGCACGCCGGCGAGTTTGGCGACATGCACGCCCCAGCTCCGCCCGCCCGCCCCAGCGGCGACCTCGTGCAGAAACACCACATCGCCCTTCCATTCCTTCACCCGCATCGTGTGCGGCGCCAGGCGCGGCAATTCGCCACTCAAGGCCGCGAGTTCATGGAAATGGGTGGCGAAAATGGTCCGGCAGCGCACGCTGTTATGCAGCGATTCCAACACCGCCCACGCAATCGCCAGACCGTCGAGCGTTGCCGTGCCGCGCCCGATTTCATCGACCACCACCAGGCTGCGCGGACCGGCCTGATGCAGGATCGCCGCCGTTTCGGTCATTTCCACCATGAAGGTGCTGCGCCCACGCGCCAACTCGTCCGACGCGCCAACCCGGCTGAACAGCCGATCCACAATCCCGATCCGCGCAGCCGTCGCCGGCACCGGCAATCCGGCCTGGGCCAGGATCACCGTCAGCGCGTTCTGCCGCAGATAGGTGGATTTGCCCGCCATATTCGGCCCGGTCAGCAGCAGCACCCGCCGATCCGGTGACAGGTTGGTGCTATTGGGCACGAAGGCCGCCGACCCCGCGAGCGCATCCTCGACCACCGGATGCCGGCCATCCTCAACCAGATAATCCTCCGTCTCGGTCAGCACCGGCCGGCACCAACCGCCGGCGGCCGTGCTGGATTGGGCCAGTTTGGCGCATCCTTGCAGCACATCCAGCCGCGCCAATGCGGTCGCGCAGGCGGCGAGCGCCTCGGCCTGTTCCAGCGTCAGCGCGACGAGCCGGGCGAAAATCAACCGCTCACGCGCGCTGGCCCGCTCCGCCGCCTCGTTGATCCGGCGATCGAGATCGGACAGATCGGCATGGGTGAAGCGGGCACCATTGGCCATGCCCTGGCGCAAGGTCAGCTCCGGGAAGCCGCGCAGTTTCTCCACCGCCACGGCAGGCACCTCGACGATATAGCCGAGTTGCGCGTGATGGCGGATTTTCAGGCTGGCAACCCCGAAGCGTTGCGCGAAGTCCAACTGCATGCCGGCGATCACCCGCCGGCTATCGTCACGCAGCGCGCGCTCCCCGTCCAACTCTCCATCAAAGCCGCTGGCGATCGCACCATCCTCCAGCCGCGCCGGCGCCGGGTCGGTCAGGGCGGCGGCGAGCTGCGCCGGCAGGGCGGGCGGCACCTGACAGGCCGCGGCCAGCTCTGCGAGCGGTGCTGCACCGGCGATCATGCCGGCAATCTGCTGGGCCGCGGCCAGGCCATCGCGAATGGCGCCCAGGTCGCGCGGGCTGCCACGCCCGAGTGACAAGCGGCCCAGCGCCCGTGCCATATCCGGAGCACCGCGCAAGGCCGCGCGCAACGCGGCCGTTGCCTCGCCATTGGCCGCCATCCATCCCCAGCCATCTTGTCGCGCGGCGATGGCGGCAGCATCGGTCAGCGGCGCGGCCAGATATTCCCCCAGCAGCCGTGCCCCCGCCGCCGTCATCGTGCGCTGCACGCTGGCGAGCAAGGTGTGCGTCGTGCCGCCATCGCGGGCGCGGGCAATTTCCAGGCTCGCACGGGTGGCCGCATCCATCGCCAGCAACCCCGTCTCCCCAAGCGGGGTGGGCGGGCTGAGCCGGGGCATTTTGCCCACCTGGGTGGCGCGGACATAATCCAGCGCGGCAGCGGCGGCGATGGCTTCAAGGTCGGAAAAACTGCCGAACGCCGCCATATCGGCGACGCCAAAGGCATCCGCCAGCACGCGCCGCGCCCCGGCAGCACTGCTCGCCGCCCGTTCGCGGGTGCGCCGCCCGGCCCAATCACCCAGCGCCAGTGCCTCGGGTGCCAGAATTTCTGCCGGTTCCAGCCGGCCGAGCACTGCCGCCAGCTCGCCCAGCGGCAGGCTCTGGGTTTCAAACAACCCGGTCGACACATCCAGCCAAGCCGCCCCCACCAGATTTTTGTCGGCCGCGAGCGACACCAGCAGATTGGGCCGCGATGCCTCCAGCAGGGTTTCTTCCGTCAGCGTCCCCGGCGTTACCAGGCGCACCACCTCGCGGCGGATCGGCGCTTTGCCAACCCGCTGCTTCGGGTCTTCCATCTGCTCGCCGATCGCCACTCGAAACCCGCGCCGGATCAACCGCGCCAGATACGCATCGGCCGCATGCACCGGCACCCCGCACATCGCGATCGGCGCCCCGCCATGGCTGCCGCGATGGGTCAGCGCGATATCCAGCGCGGCGGCGGCGGCAATCGCATCGTCGAAGAACATCTCGTAAAAATCGCCCATGCGAAAAAACAGCAACGCATCGGGATGGTCGGCCTTGATGGCGAACCACTGCGCCATCGCCGGGGTTGCGCCGTCCGCGTCATATGTCTTGGCGGGGAATCGAACAGGTTCCATCATCCCCTAGATGTAGCTGGCAAGCATGGGCTTGCGAAGGCGCTTCCCTTGGTAACGCATCAGCGGCCATAAGAGACCACCAACGAAACCCGGATTGGGAGCAACACTATGGCCGACGGCATTCAGGACACACGCACCGCGCGCGTTTCGGGCGAGGAGGCCTTGGCAATGCATGCAGCCTATCCGCCAGGCAAGCTTGCCACCCGCCTGACCAAGCCGCTGACCACCGCGCGGGATTTGTCGCTGGCCTACTCCCCCGGTGTCGCCGAGCCGTGTCTGCGGATCGAGCAGGACCCTTCCTTGGCCTATGAATATACCTCCAAGGGCAACATGGTCGCGGTGATCTCCAACGGCACTGCCGTCCTCGGCTTAGGCAATCTCGGCGCCTTGGCCTCCAAGCCGGTGATGGAAGGCAAGATCGCGCTCTTCAAACGCTTTGCCGACGTGGACGGCATCGACCTTTGCATCAACACCGAAGATGTCGATGAACTCGTCAACTGCGTCCGCTTTCTCGGGCCCAGCTTCGGTGGCATCAACCTCGAAGACATCAAAGCGCCAGAATGCTTCGTGATCGAGCAACGGCTGCGTGAGTTGCTAGATATTCCGGTCTTTCACGACGATCAGCACGGCACCGCCATCGTGGCCGCGGCCGGCCTGATCAATGCCTGCCACCTCACCGGCCGCTCCCTGGCGGAAACCCGGCTGGTGGTGAACGGCGCCGGTGCGGCGGCCATCGCCTGCGTGGAACTGCTGAAGGCCATGGGTATGCGCCACGGCAACATCACGCTGTGCGACACCAAGGGCGTCGTCTACCAAGGCCGCACTGAAGGCATGAACCAGTGGAAATCCGCCCACGCCATCGAAACCCGCGCCCGCAGCCTGGCGGACGCGATCGAGGGCGCGGACGTGTTCTTCGGCCTGTCGGTCAAAGGGGCGCTGACCCAACAAATGGTGCGGGCGATGGCCGATAAGCCGATTATCTTCGCCATGGCCAACCCAGACCCGGAAATCACCCCGGAGGAAGCCCGCGCCGCCAGCCCGCACGCCATCATCGCCACCGGGCGCAGCGATTACCCGAACCAGGTCAACAACGTTCTGGGCTTCCCATACATCTTCCGTGGCGCACTCGACGTTCGCGCCCGCACCATCAACGAACCGATGAAAATTGCCGCCGCCGAGGCGTTGGCGCTGCTCGCCCGCGAGGACGTGCCCGATGAAGTCAACGCCGCCGGCAGTGGCAAGCGGCTGCAATTCGGCCCCGAATACATCATCCCCAACGCCTTCGACCCCCGCCTGATCAGCCGCTTGCCGCCGGCGGTCGCCGAAGCGGCGATGCTCAGCGGTGTCGCCCGCAAGCCGATTGCCGATCTGCGCCGCTATGCCCGCGAACTCTCCGGTCGCCTGGACCCGACCGCCAATGCGCTCGACGGGATCATGGAACGGGTGCGGGCGCAGCCCAAGCGGGTGGTGTTCGCCGAAGGCGAGGAGGAGAAAATCGTCCGCGCCGCCGTGGCGTTCCGCAATGCCGGCTATGGCACTCCTATCCTGATCGGGCGCGAGGACCGCGTCCGCGCAACCATGGCCAATCTCGGCTTTGGCGCGCTCGACGGCATTGAAATCCAGAATGCCCGCCTGTCGACGCATAATCAGAAATACACCGATTTCCTCTACGCCCGACTGAACCGGCGCGGCTATCTGGCGCGCGACTGCCAGCGCCTGGTGAACCAGGATCGCAACGTGTTCGCCGCCTGTATGGTGGTAACCGGCGATGCGGACGCGATGGTCACCGGCCTGACCCGTTCAGCCTCGGTCTGCCTCAACGATATCGGCCATGTTATCGACACCGCGCCCGACGGGATCAGCTTTGGCCTGACGCTCATGCTCGGTGAACGCGGCCAGACCATTTTCATCGCCGACACGCTCATGCATTTCCGGCCCAACCCGACCCAACTGGCCGATATCGCCATCGGCGCCGCCGCCGCCGCCCGCCAGTTGGGGCATGAGCCGCGCGTGGCGTTGCTGTCGCATTCCACCTTCGGCAACCCGGCCCACACCATTGGCGACACGATGCGCGACGCGGTTGCCATCCTCGATGAACGCAAGGTGGACTTCGAGTACGACGGTGAAATGTCGCCCGACGTCGCGCTTGATGAAAACTACCGCGCGCTCTACCCGTTCTGCCGCCTCACCAGCTCGGCCAATATCCTGCTGATGCCGGGCTTGCACTCGGCCTACATCACCTCGCGCCTGGCGCCGCGCCTCGGCGGCGGTGGCACCATCGGGCCGCTGCTCATCGGCCTGACCCATGCGGTGCAACTGGTGAAAATGGATAGCTCCGTCAGCCAGATCCTCGACATCGCCACCCTGGCGGCGCATCAGGCGATCATGCGATGAGCATCCGCCGGCTCCAACCCGAA
Organism: uncultured Rhodospirillales bacterium; assembly: GCA_903893975.1. Taxonomy (GTDB): domain Bacteria; phylum Pseudomonadota; class Alphaproteobacteria; order Acetobacterales; family Acetobacteraceae; genus CAITOL01. The sequence continues at coordinate 35,425 of CAITOL010000101.1, forward strand.
ACCCGGCTCGCTGGCGCGGTGGTGCACGGCAACACCGTCTATCTGGCCGGGCAGGTGGCGGACGATACCAGCCTCGATGCCGAAGGGCAGACCGCAGACATTTTGCGCCAGATCGACGCGCTGTTGGCCGAAGCCGGCACCGACAAATCCCGCCTGCTCAGCGTGCAGATTTTCATCGCCGATCTGGCCGATTTCGCCGCGATGAACCGCGCCTGGGACGCCTGGATGGACCGCGCCAACCTGCCGGCGCGCGCCACCGTGCAGGCCGCCTTGCACGATCCGTCCTGGCGGCTGGAAATCACCGCCATCGCAGCATTGCCCTGACCATGCGCCGGCACTTCAACCGGCATTGGGTGCGGGCCACGCTGGCGACGTTGATCCTGGTCGGCCTGGTTTCCGCCGGGATCGGCGCCGACATGGGCGGCTCGCTCACCGCGTTATGTGTCTGCGGCCTCGGGTTTGGCTTTTTCTACCTGATGTTCCCCGGCGGTTCGCATTTTGGCGTCACGGTTGCCAACTCGCTCGCGGTCTATGTCTGCCTCTTCGTCTTTTTCCGCGACGCCAATTTCCAGGATGCCTCGAAATTCGACGCCACGGTGGCCCTGGCGCTGCCGGTCTTCGGCTTTCTCGCCGGCTGTTTCGCCCGCCGCCGCCGGGTTGCCGCCAGCATTCAGGCGCGGCGCAACCACGACGTGGTGCACCTGCCGCGGCTGGATCGATGGATCCCTGTGCTGGTGGTGGTCGGCGCGGTCTCCTTCGCCGTACCCAAGCTGAACCTGCCGGCCGAGGCGCAAGGCTGGGCGCTGATCCTGTCCATGGCGGTCATCGCAGTCGCCGTCGCCTACGCGGCGCGCGATGTCGTGGTGTTGCTGCTCGACATCGCCCTGGTGTTTGAAAGCGTCTCGGCCCGTCTGGACCGGCTGTTAATGCCGGTCATGGCGTTTCTCACCTTCTACTCGCTGCTGGTGGTCGTATTCGCCTGCTTGTACCGCATCGCCGACCTGACCACCGACACCATGCAGTTCAACGTGCTCGGCCAACCCGGCCGGCTGAGCTTTGCCGATGCGCTCTATTTCAGCGTCATCACCATCGCCACCGTCGGCTATGGCGACATTACCCCGTCAGGCGCCCTGGTGCGCGGTCTGGCGTCGATCGAGGTCGTGCTCGGCCTGCTCCTGCTGCTGTTTGGCTTCAGCGAAATCATGCGCACGCGCGACGGACGCTAACCCCGCTCAAGCCAGCAGCCAACTCGCCCATTCAACGAACTGCCAGACCGCGATCCAGCCTAAGACGGACATCGCGATAATCATCGGCACGGCGACACCTACCGGCAACCGTGCATCGACCGAGCGATGGTGCGCGGATGCGGCGCGGAAGGCGGATAATCCGGTGACGTTCGGCATGGGTCTCACCTCATATGGAGTGATCCCAAATACGTCCGAAATCATGAAGAATTCGCTGACGTCCCGCTATTTCGGTCGCGCGTCCCGTGGCGGCAGCCGCTCGGGGGCTCTGGCCTCTTCCAGCGGCTCAACACCGAGGCGGGGCGCCATCTGGCAGGCCGCGAGCCCGAGATAGGGCTTCGGGTCGATTGCGTGTCCATCAACCCGGACCTCGAAGTGCAGGTGCGGACCATGGGCGTGGCCTGAAGTACCGACCGCCCCAAGCAATCCGCCCGCGTCCACCGTCGCCCCCGGTTTAATGCCAGCGGCAAATGACGCCAGATGGCCGTATCGGGTCACAATTCCGTCTGCGTGGCGGATACCGACCATCCGACCGTAGCCAAAATACGTGCCGGTGAAAATCACCGTGCCACCCAACGCCGCCCGCACCGGGGAGCCATAGGGTGCCGTAAGGTCCAGTCCGCTATGGGTTTTGCTCACCCCGCGTGAGACTTGCTTCAGCTGTGCCGCCGGCATCAGCATCCCGCCACAAAGATCGGCTGCCCATGCCCCGCCAAACGGGGCACCACCAACCAGCATCGCAAAGCCATAAGCCATCATTTTTTTGCGCATCCGAGGCACCTAGCATGCATGAATGCGGAAATCTAGGGGATCATCTCAAATTGTAACGAGGCGGTAAGTGAATGCGCTTACCGCCTCGTCACCCTCACTGCACCGGCGAGAACGCGGTCGGGGCCAGGATGCGGTTTTCCATGTTCACCAACACATCCGCCTTGGCGACAGCGGCCAGATAGTCGCCCCAAGCCGGGTCGCCGGCCATCGCCTTGCGCCGGGCTTCACGGTCGCCCTGGTTTTCGTAGCCCCACATATGCACAACCCGGTTCAGCTCGCCTTCCACGGTCGTGTACCAGCCCAGGCAGCGACCGAGATATTTCTGCTGCAACGGCCAGGCGAGGTCCTGATAGATTTTCACAAAGTCGCCCATACGGTTGGGCTTGCAGGTGTAAATACGCAGATCGACGATCATCCCATGGTCTCCGTTTCGGTAGTCGTGGTCGCAACGGCCGGCCAACCCAGCCTGGCCGCACCCTAGCCCAGGCACAGCCAGGGCAAAAGCGCGCAGCTTTTGCTTGCCGCGCGCCGCGCGGGCGGGCACAACATCGGCCATGAATGGACAGACCCTGCACCTGCGCGGACTGACCCGCCGCTTCGGCGACAAAGTGGCGGTGGATCACGTATCCGCCGATATTCCCGCCGGCCAGATGGTCGGGATCATCGGGCGATCCGGCGCCGGAAAATCCACCCTGCTGCGCATGATCAACCGGCTGCAGGCCCCGTCGTCGGGCCAGATTTTATATGGCACCACCGATGTGACGGCGCTGTCCGGGAAAGCGTTGCGCGACTGGCGCACCGCCTGCGCCATGATCTTCCAGCAATTCAACCTCATCCCACGGCTGGACGTGCTGACCAACGTGCTGGTCGGGCGCCTTAACCATCGCGGCACCTTCGCCAGCCTGTTGGGCCGCTTCACCGCAGCCGAACGGGCCATGGCGCTGGCCGCGCTGGATCGTTTCGATTTGTTGGAAACCGCCTTGGTGCGCGCCGGCCAAATCTCCGGCGGCCAGCAACAGCGTGTCGCCATTTGCCGCGCCTTGCTGCAACAGCCGCAACTGCTGCTGGCCGATGAACCCATCGCCAGCCTGGACCCGCGCAACGCGCAGGTGGTGATGGACGCCCTCCGCCGCATCAACCGCGAGGACGGGCTGACTGTGCTGTGCAACCTGCACCACCTCGACACCGCCCGGCATTACTGCGACCGCATCATCGCGATGCAGGACGGCCGCTTCATGTTTGATGGCACGCCGGCCGAACTCACGGCGGAAAAGGTCCGTGAGGTCTACGGGGTCACGGAAGACGAATTCCATTCCGCCCCCAGCGGGTCGCTCGCCGCCGCCTGAAGGCCGCCTCGGCCGTTTCATCGCCGCCTTCGGCACAATCCCCAGCTTAACAGGGACTTAATCGCCATCCAGGACGTGCTGGATCGCGTTTCAGGTCTCCTCCCTCGGGGACCTGCGGGCACATCGGCGGCGTGTTCAACCGTCGGAGCCCTCCGCATGCGTCCTCTCTTCGCCCTCCTCGTCTGCCTCATCGCCAACCCCGTCCTGGCGGCGGAGGTGATCGGGTTTAAAGAAATCTCGTTGCCCGCGCCACGCCCGCTGCACGTCGCGATGTGGTACCCCGCAGCCGGCGGCACGGCCCGGCTGATTGCCGATACCAGGGTGTTCAATGGTTTCACCGCCGTGCCAGGGGCGGGCCTCGCCGACGGCCCGCATCCGCTGGTGGTGCTGTCGCACGGCTATGGCGGCAACTGGACCAATCAGGACTGGCTGGCCGCAGCGCTTGCTGGCCAGGGCTACATCGTCGCCGCCCCCAACCATCCCGGCACCACCACCGGCGATATGGCCACCCCCGGCGTGTCCATGCTTGGGGAACGACCCCGCGATGTCAGCCGGGTGATCGACGCCGTGCTTGCCACCGCATCGGTCCCCGCCGGCCGGATTGCCGTCATCGGCCATTCCCTCGGCGGCTGGACCAGCCTGGAAATCGCCGGCGCCCGCTTCGATCGGGCAACCCTGCAAGCCGCCTGCACCGCCGCCCCGAGCCGCACCTGCGGCGAGGTGGGCGCGCATGCCGGTATGTCCGAACCAATGCTGGAGGACGCCCATGGCGACCCGCGGGTGCGGGCGGCGGTCGCGCTAGACCCCGGCGTCACCCGTGGCTTCGCCAGCGCCAGCCTCGCACGGGTTCAGGTTCCGCTGCTGGTCATCGCCGCCGGCAGCCCGGTCATCGACCTGCCCGGCAGCACGGCCTTGCCGGTGCCTGATCTGCGTGAAGCCCCAGACCTCGTCGCCCAACTCCCGGCGGCGACGACGCGGCTGCTCACCCTGCCGGGTGCCACGCATTACAGCTTCCTGCCCGTGTGCAAGCCCAGCGCCGCCGCCCTCCTCGGTGGCGAGGCGGTGATCTGCCAGGATGCCCCCAGCGCCGACCGCGCGGCACTTCAGCGCCAGGTGCTGGACGCCGTCACTCCGTTCCTCGCGGCGGCGCTGCAGTAAGGGTCTTGCGATAGTCGCTCGGGCTCAGCCCGGTCACCCGGCGGAATTCGCGGTTGAAGTTGGACTTCGTCTGAAAGCCGCAATCCAGCATGATTGCGGTCACCGCATCATCGCTCTCCTCAAGCCGCCGCCGCGCGTCGTCGATCCGGTATTGGTTCACGATCTGCGACACGTTGCGGCCGAGCTGGCGGTTGAGCGCGCCGGAGATCTGCCGCGCCGGCAGCCCGGCCCGCTTGGCCAGTCGGTCCAGGGTCAGGTTGGCGTCACGATACAAATGGCGCTCGCGCATCAGCGTAGCGATCTGCGCCACAACCGCCGCATCCGCCGAGACATCTGGCGGGCTCGGCGGGGCGGCGGGGGCCGCCACAGCCCCCGCCGGCACCCGCCAGAACGCGACCCCCAGCGCCAGCATCAGCAGCGCCCCCATCTGCGCCGCAGCCACAATACCGCTGGCCCGCGCGCCCCGGCCAAGGTCGAAGCTCAGCGCCACCGCCGCCTCCACCACGGTCGAAAGCAGCAGAATGGACCCGGCGATCAGCATCCCGCGATGCAACAGCCCAACATCGGTGAATTCCACCTTGGTCAACCCGTCCGGCCCGGCATGCGCGCGTCGCAGCAACGCAACGCCATAGCTCGCGCAGCACAAGGCCACGGCGTAATCGACCTCCTGCCACCACACGATATTCAACCCCAGCACCAGCAGCACGGGCACGGCATGGCGCGCCTCGCGCCGGCGCAGGCCCTGGCCGGCGCGCGTCAGGCATATCCACGCCAGCGGGCCAGCGGCGGCGGACAGCACCGGCAACAGCGCGCGCGAGAGCAGAATGTCATAATTCCAGCGCAACCCGATCATCACGGCTTGCGCGGCGCATACGGCGAAAAATCCAGCCAGGCCGCGCCCAGCCGCCCCGGTCGGCACCAGTCGCACCACCAGCACCAGCAGCAGCAAGGCAACAATGAATGGCAGCGGCAGGCTGGGCATGTCAGACCACGCCGAGGGCTCGATGCGGACCAGCCGGCAACTCCACCCGGATCGTATCACCCGGCCGCACATCACCGCCCACCCGCACCACACCCATCACACCGGCCTTGCGCACCAGGCTGCCATCGGCCGCGCGGTCGAGCACCGCCGCCATCAATCCGGGCTGGAAGCGGTCAATCTGCACACACGGATTGCGCAGCCCGGTAATCTCAACCACCGCGTGGTCGCCCAACCGCAAACGTGCCCCCGCCGGCAGCGCCAGCAGGTCCAGCCCGGTGGTGGTGACGTTTTCGCCCAGGTCACCCGGTGCCACCTGAAAGCCACCGGCGCGCAATGCCTCGAACAATTCGGCATGCATCAGATGCACTTGCCGCAAATTGGGTTGGCTCGGGTCCTTGGCCACGCGCGACCGATGCTTAACCGTCACGCCGGCATGCGCGTCCCCGTCCACGCCCAACCCGGCAATCAGGCGAATTTCCAGCGCATTCGTTTTGCTGAAATGATGCCCACGCCGCGCGCTCACCGCCAATACCTTGCCCGTCATCCTGCCGCATGCCCGCAGCCGGCGACCGTGCTGCTAAAGCTATGGGGATATGGCGCGATTCGTGGCATGGCTTGCTCCTGAACGGACAGACGCGCCACCCTGCAACCGGTACATCACGAGGGCAAGATGAACGACCAGATCATGGATGACCTCGTGGGGCTGCTGCCGCCGCTGATGCAATCGCTCGAGGCACTGGCCTTCGTGGCCCGGCACCTCAACCCGCCCGATTTCGCCGCCGTGCTCGATGCCGCCGGGCACCCCGATGCGCTGCTGGCGGAAGCGCGCCCGTGCTTGGAGTCCTGGCCAGACGGCGTCGCCGGGCTGCGCACGCTGCTGCAATCCAGCGCCGACGCCGCACTGGCCGGGTTCGCCGGTCTGCGCGCGGCGCCAGATCAGGACGAAAGCCTTGCCGCCGCCTATCGCGCCTTGCGCTTTCTGCCCCGCGCGCAGGAAGCCCTGTATCCGCTCGCCGCTGGCCTGCCGGCGGTCAGCCGGTTTTTCCTGCCGCCAGAGCGCCGCGACGATCCGGCGCTCCAAGCCCTGGCCAGCCAGGCCAACCCCGAAACCGGCATCATCCATGCGGGCAATGAGCCCGGCACCCGCGGTGGCTTCTCGCTTTACGTGCCCGAATACTACACCCCCGACCGGCCCTGGCCGCTGGTCATGGCGCTGCATGGCGGCAGCGGCAACGGGCGCGGCTTTCTGTGGAGTTGGCTGACCGATGTCCGGGCGGAAGGCGCGATCCTGGTCACCCCCACCGCCACCGGCGACACATGGGCCTTGACCGGCCGGGATCAGGATACCCCGAACCTCGCCCGCATCCTCGACCTCGTCGGCAGCCGGTATCACCTGGACCGCACGCGGCTGTTGCTCACCGGCATGAGTGATGGCGGCACCTTCAGCTATGTCACCGGGCTGGAAATGGGCTCGCCCTTTACTCATCTCGCCCCGGTCGCGGCGACGTTTCATCCGATGATGGCGGAAATGGCCGACCCGCAACGCGTGCGCGGCCTGCCTGTCCATATCGTGCACGGCGCGCTCGATTGGCTGTTCCCGATCGCCGGCGCCCGCACCAACCAGCAGGCGCTCGCCGCCGCCGGCGCGCGGGTGACGTATCGTGAAATCCCCGACCTCAGCCATTGCTACCCGCGCGACGCCAATCCCGGCATCCTCGCCTGGCTGCGATCCAGCCCAGTGGAGGTGACCGCCTCGTGATCGACAACCCCGCCCAGGCCGCCCGCCTGCTGGACAAACTCGGCCCGGCCTTGCCACTCCCAGCCTATGTGACACCAGAACTGGCGGCGATGCTGAAGGCGCAGGCGCCGAATGCCGATATCCCTGCCGAGTGCCTGGTCATCGCCATCCGCGACGGCGGTGATGAAGCAGGCATCGTCTGCAAACTCGCCTTCGGTGCCGGCATCACCAAAGCGGTTTACGCCTCCATCACCCATCTGCGCTTCGACCCGCGGCTGCCGGTTGGCAAGGACATCGTCAAATACCAGAAGCGCCGCATCAAGCGGCTGCGCCAGTCGGCCGGGTAACGGCATGCCAGCCCCCAGGGCTTGGCACTTGCGACCGCACCACCATCAAGGGCCATAGTCGCCCCCGCACCCCGTTCCGGACCTTTGATACCATGGATAATTCGCTTCGTGGCATCGCGCTGATCCTTGGCGCCACGATGCTGTTTTCGATTTCCGACGCCATCGCCAAGCTGCTCGGCCAGGATTTGCCGGCGGTGGAGATCGGCGTCTTCCGCTACATCATCTTTGTCGCGATGGCGGCGATATTCTGCGCCCAGGCGAAAATCCGCCCCTGGCAGGTTGCGGTGCCCGGCGCCCAAATCTGGCGTGGCCTGGGGCTGGTCGCCTCCGCGCTATGCTTTATCGAGGCGCTGCGCCACATGCCGCTGGCCGATGCCGCCTCGGTCGGGTTCGTCTCGCCGCTGCTGATCACCGCATTGTCGGTGCCGATGTTGGGGGAGGTCGTCGGCATTCGCCGCTGGACGGCGGTGGCCGTCGGGTTTGTCGGGGTGCTGATCGTCATGCGGCCTGGCACCGGGGCGTTTCAAATCGAAAGCCTGTGGGTGCTCGGCTCCTCGTCCAGTTGGGCATTGGCCAGCGTGTTAACCCGCCAGATGGCTGGCAAAGACAATGCAGCGACGACGCTGCTCTGGTCCTCCGCCGTTGGCCTGATCGTGGTCACGCTCATGCTGCCCTTTGTCTGGGTGGTACCCAGCACGCGGGATCTGTGGCTGTGTGGCGCCCTCGGGCTCATCGCCTCCAGCGGTCAGTTCCTGCTGGTGCAGGCCTACCGCCATGCGGAAGCCACCACTTTGGCACCGTTTTCCTATGTGCAGCTCGCCTGGTCCGTCAGCCTTGGCTATCTGCTGTGGGGCACCTTGCCGGATGCCTGGACCTGGGTCGGCGCGGCGGTGATCGTCGCCAGCGGCATCTACACTGTGCACCGCGAGCGGGTGCGGTCGCGCGAACGCCAGCTGGCTGCGGGCTAGCCGGCGACGGTAAACTCCAGCACCGCGCCCATTGCCGCGCTGGCCGGTACCAGAATGCTGCCGCCGTCGCGTCGCCAGCCCACGATCCCCCCTGCAGTCAAGGCGGCGTCCACCTGATCCAGGCTGCGGCAGCGCAGGCGCAGCCCGGCCATATACTGCGCCCGCCCCTCGGCCGCCGGCGCCAGGTCGCCGAACCGCGCGGCACAGGCGGCGGGGGTGATCATGTCAAAGCTGGTCAGCCCAACCGCAAGGCGCAGGCCATCGCCCATCGGCGCCACCGCCTCGGCGCCGAACATGCGGCGGAAGACGTCGGCCGGCGCGTCGATATCATCGGCCACCAGAGCCGCGCGCTCGATGCCGACCACGCCATTGGCGTGCTGGCGCCATTCATCGCGCCAGACCAGATCGCGGGTGAAATGCTGGCAGAAATAAATCCGCCCGGACGGGATCGTTCCCGGCGCCAGATGCACCGTGCGGAACACCGCATCCCGCGTGCCGTCCGCCAGCGCGACCGGGCGGGAGAATTCGACCGGCTCCGCCACCGGCACCCCCGCCGCAGCGCAGGCCGCATAGGTCGCGGCGCTGTCCTCGCTGCCGAACACCAGCCCGTTCAGCCCGCAGGGGAACTGCATCACATCCGCGCGTGGCTTCGCCGCCTGCGGATCAACGGCGATCAGTTCGAGGTAGTCCGTGCCGAACATCGCCAGATGGTTCATGGAGCCGAGCGTGTGGTAGCCGCGCGGCGTCATGGTGAAGCCCAGCCGCCGATAGGTGTCCACCGCGCGGTCCATCTGGTCGCGCACATTCACCACAACATGGTCAAGCGTTGGCACTGCCAGCATCACGCGCTCCTTATCATACGATCATGCTCTAGTGGGCAGGGCGTTCAAAGGCCTTCTTGGCGCGCTCTCGTACCGTCTGGAACGTGACATACAGCATCGGGATCAGGAAAATCCCCACCAATGTCGCACCGAGCATGCCGAAGAACACCGGCGTGCCGACCGCGCGGCGTGACAGCATGGCCGCACCCTGCGCGAAGATCAGCGGCACCAGCCCGAGCACAAAGGCGATCGAAGTCATCACCACCGCGCGGAACCGCATCCGCGCCCCCAACATCGCCGCTTCGACGATCGACATCCCCGCCTCACGCTGCTCCTTGGCGAATTCGACAATCAAAATGCCGTTCTTCGCTGCCAAGGCGATCAGCACCACCAGACCGATCTGGCCATACAAATCCATCGGCATGCCGCGTAACAACAACCCGCCATAAGCCGCCAGCACGCCAATGGCCACCGACAGCAACACCGGCACCGGGATCATCCAGCTCTCATACAGCGCCACCAGGAACAGATAGGCGAACAGCACCGCCAGCGCCAAAATCGGCCCGGTCTGCCCGGCGGCGCGGATCTCCTGATACGACCCGCCCGACCATTCGAAATCATACCCCGGCGGCAAGGCCTTGGACGACACTTCGCCCATCGCCGCCAACGCATCACCCGACGATATGCCCGGCCCCGGTGAGCCGCTGACGGTGATGGCGCGGTAGTTGTTGAACCGGCTGATCGTCTGCGGCCCGAGCACGATGCGCGCATCGGCAATCGAGCGCATCGGGATCATCGCCCCGGTTTTGCTGCGCACGAAAATCCGCCACACCGCCGACAGATCGGTACGGTCCAGCGCCTCGCCCTGGATATTCACCTGCCAGGTGCGGCCATACAGATTGAAGTCGTTGACATAAATACCGCCCAACGTCGCCTGCAAGGCGGTGAACACATCGGTAATGCTCAAGCCCAGCGCCTGCGCCTTGTCGCGGTCGATGTCGAGGAACACGCTGGGCACGGTCGGCGTGAAGGTGGCAAACACGCGCGACAGCCGCTTGTCGGTATTGGCCGCGCCCAGCAGGCTTTGCAACGCGCTGGCCATATCCGCCGGATCGCGCCCTTCCAGGTTCTGCAACTGATATTCAAACCCGCCACTGGTCGAAAGCCCCTGGATGGCCGGCAAGGGGAAGGGGAAAATCAGCGCCGAGCGTATCGACTGCACCGCGCCATAGATGTTGCGGATCACCGCGGGCGCCTTATCGGCTTCGGCCATGCGTTCTTCAAACGGCTTCAGGCGCAGCACCAGGAAGGCCGCATTGCTTTGCGCGCCCCCATCGAGCAGCGAGAACCCGACGATCGACAGCACCTTGTCCACCTGCTTCATGCCGCCGACGATTTTCTCCACCCGTTCCACCACGCCGCGGGTGCGTGCCACCGATGCGCCATCCGGCAACTGCACCATCACGAACACCGCGCCCTGATCCTCCTCCGGCAGGAAGCCGGTGGGGGTCAGATGCGACAGGCTGTAGATGCCGAACCCGGCAAACCCGATCAGCACAACCGCGAGCACCGATACCCGCAGCAGGCGGGCCACCACCCGGCCATAGCCGTTGCGCACCCCGTCGATGCCACGCATCACATAGCCCATCACGCCACGCTGCTTGTCGCTATGGCGCAGGAACACGCCGCAAAGCGCCGGCGACAAAGTGAGCGCGTTGGTGGCGGAAATCAGCATCGCCACGCTGATGGTCACCGCGAACTGGCGGAACAACTGCCCGGAAATGCCCGGCACGAACCCAATCGGCACAAACACCGACAGCAAAACCAGCGAAATCGCGATGATTGGGCCGGTAATCTGCTCCATCGCGCGCTTGGCCGCCTGCTTGGGCGAAAGCTCCGGATGGTCTTCCATCACCCGCTCGACATTTTCCACCACCACGATGGCGTCATCCACCACCACCCCCACCGCCAGCACCAAGGCCAGCAGCGACACGGTATTGGCGGAGTAGCCGAGCGTGAGCAGCACGGCGAAGGTGCCGATCAAACTCACCGGCACGGCAACGGCGGGAATGATCGTGGCGCGCAAATTGCCGAGGAACACGAACACCACCAGCACCACCAGCACGAAGGCTTCGCCGAGGGTTTTCAGCACCTCGTTGATCGTGTCGGCGACAAAGCTGGAGCTGTCATAGAAGATGACCTTCTTGACCCCATCCGGGAAACGCTTTTCCAGCGCATTCAGCGTCGCTTCCACCCGTGCCGAAGTATCGACCGCATTGGCACCAGGCGCGAGGCTCACGGCGAGGTTGACCGCCGGCTGGCCATTGATGCGGCTCTCGGTATCCTCAGTCGCCGCGCCGAGTTCGATGCGGGCGACATCCCGCACCCGCAACACCGATCCATCGGGGTTGGCGCGTAGCACCACCGCGCCGAATTCGGCCGGCGTCGCTTGCCGGCCCTTGGTTTGCAGGCTGAACTGGAACGGATTGGCGTTATCATTCGGCTTGGCGCCCAAGCGGCCAACCGCGCCCTGCACGTTCTGCGACTGCAACGCCAGAATAATATCGGACGGCATCAGCCCGAGATCGACCAGCCGTTCGGTTTCAAACCAGATGCGCATGGAATAATCCAACGCGCCGAACACCTGCACCGCGCCCACACCCGGCACGCGAGCGATCTGATCCAACACGTTGATCGTCACGTAGTTGGACAGGAACAACGGCGATTGTTTTCCCCCCTCGGAGGTGAAACCAACGAATTCCAGAATTGCGGAGCTACGCTTGGCGACAACAATGCCCTGCCGCTGCACTTCCGCCGGCATGCGGGACAGCGCAGCCTGCACGCGGTTGTTGACGTTGACGGTGTTGATGTCCGGATTGGTTCCGATGCCGAAGGTCACCGTCAGCGAATACGTGCCGTCGTTGGAGCTATTGGATTTCATGTAGATCATCTGATCTACACCGTTGATCTGCGCTTCCAGCGGCTGTGCCACGGTTGATTCGACCACCGCCGCCGACGCACCGGGAAATTTGGTGCTCACCGTCACCTGTGGCGGCACGATATCCGGGAACTGCGCCACCGGAATGCGCAGCCAGGCCAGCGACCCCGCCAGCACAGTGATGATGGCAACGACGATCGCCAGCCGTGGCCGGTCGATAAAAATGCCAGAGAGCATGCTGTTAGCCCTTCGGCGCGGTTGCAGGGGCCGGCGCCATCGGCGACGGGTTCACCTCAATCCCCGGCCGCACGCGCTGAATGCCATCGGCAATCACGCTCTCGCCCTCACTCAACCCCGTCAGCACGATGGCGAGGCTGGGTGTGGACTGCCCCAGCGTGACCCGCCGCTGCTGCACCTTTTTATCCGCGCCGACGACGTAGACATAATTGCCCTGCTGGTCCGACAGCACTGCCGCACGAGGCACCGCCAGCGCCTGCACCGGGGTGACACCTTCCAGGGTCACGGTCACGAATTCGCCGTCCAGCAATTCCCGATTGGCGATATCGTTGCCGCTGGCCCCCGCCCGCAGCGGGTTCGCGATCCGGGCGCGCAACGTCAGGGTATCCGTCGCGCTGGCAACGCTGGGATCGACATAGTCGAGCTTGCCGATCTGGCCATAAACCTTACCGTCCGGCAGGCGCAGGCGGATTTGCACCGCGCTAAATCCTCCCTGCGCCGCATAGCGGTTGCGCAGGCTGATCACCTCGCGCACCGACATCGGAAACACCACGTTGATCGGATCTTGGCTGACCAAACTCGCGAGCGGGCCAGACGCCGGGGTGACCACATTCCCCACCGCAAGGGCGCTGCGGCCGATCTTGCCGGAAATCGGTGCGCGGATTTCGGTGTAGTCGAGATTGATCTGCGAGGCCCGCAATTGTGCCTGATTGGCCTGTAACTGGCCCACCAGATTGGCCTCCTGCGCACGGGCCGCATCCACCGCCGATACCAGCCCGGCCGGCGAGTTCATCAGCGATTGCGCCCGCTGGGTGGTGATGCTGGCGTTTTTCAGCAGCGCCTGGGTTTGCGCAATCGCGGCCTGCTTGGCCGCCAGATCGGCTTCAAACGGTCCGCGCTCCAGGCGATACAGCACGTCGCCCTGCTTAACCTCGCTCCCCTCGACAAAATTGCGGGCCTGAATAAACGCGGTCACCCGTGCCACCAGATCCACGCGATCGGTTGCCTGCACCCGGCCGACATAATCGGTGCTTTCCACCACATCCTGCTTGGCTGCGGCAATCACACCAACTGAGGGCGGACCCCCAGGGCCGAACTGGGCCAAGGCAGGGCCAGCGGAGAGCAAAACGGCAGCAACAGCAGTAAGACGACGCATCGCGCGAACCTCATTCCCCTAACCCCGGGCAGGGGCGGGGCCAGGCCCCACATCTCATTCCCCTCACATATGGCACAATTCCACCGCTTGGCGACCCCGTTGCATGCGCCGAGGGTTGTCTTGTCGATCCCGGCACGCCACTTTGCGGCCAAATTCGCACGAGGAGCGTGGATCATGGCTGAAACAGTGGTGGTGTGTGAGGTTGGCCCGCGGGACGGGCTGCAAATCGTCAAGGCCATCATGCCAACGGCGGTGAAGCATCGCTGGATTGCCGCCCTGGCCGATGCCGGCCTGCCGCAGATCGAAGTTGGCAGCTTCGTGCCCGCCAAGTTGCTGCCGCAGATGGCCGATACCGCGGAGATCGTTCGCGAAGCGGTCAAGCGCACCGAAACCAGCAATCCTAATCTCACCGTGGTCGCCCTCGCGCCGAATTTGCGCGGCGCCCAGGCGGCCTACGAAGCCGGCGCCCAGCGCATCAGCGTGCCGGTTTCGGTGACCGAGGGGCATAGCCGCTCCAACCTCAACCGCTCGGTTGATGAGCAGATTGCCGAAGTTGGCCGCATCACCGCCTGGCTCCGCGCCCAGCCACGCCATGTCCCGACCGAGATCGCCTGCTCCACCGCCTTCGGCTGTTCCTTCGATGGTGCCGTGCCCGTCGCCACCGTGGTGCGGGTCGCGGTCGCGCTGGCCGAAGCCGGGGCCGATGCGGTCGCCCTGGCCGATACCGTCGGCTACGGTAATCCGCTGGAGATCAAAGCCAAGGTGCGTGCGGTCCGCCAGGAAATTGGCGATAAACTCTACTGCCTGCATCTGCACGACACGTGCGGCCTCGGCATCGCCAACGCGCTCGCGGGGCTGGAGGAAGGCATCCGCAAGTTCGATTCCGCCCTCGCCGGTCTGGGCGGCTGCCCGTTCGCGCCCGGGGCATCCGGCAACATCGTCACCGAAGATCTGGTGTTTCTGCTGGAAAGCACCGGCTTTCAGACCGGGATCGACCTGGAAAAGCTGATTGCCGCGCGGGCCATCCTGCGCGAAGGCCTGCCGAACGAGCCGATGTACGGCAATCTCGCCCGCGCCGGGGTGCCCCGCACCTTCCGGCGCGCGGCCTGACGCATAAAAAAAGGCCGGTGCGCGCACCGGCCTTTTTTACGTTCGGGCGTTTGCCTTAGCGGTTACCGCCGTCGCGCGCCTCAGAGCCATTGTTGTAGAAATTCGCGGTGCCAGCAGCTTCGATGTCCATTTCATGGGTATGGACAGCGGCGCGATATTGGCTGGCATCGGTCGGCGCCGTCGTGGTCACGCTCGCCTGATTGTACGGGCGCGCATCCGCACCCTGGCCCTGGTCGGCCATCGCCGCACCGGTGCCGAGCGCCAGAATTGCAGCCGCAGCAATCATCATGGATTTAACGTTGGTCATAGTCAGTCTCCTGTATCGCAATAAATGTCGGATCGGATCGTCGATCACGTCTCGGATTTGTGTGAAGCGGCAGATGGGTTAGCGGTTGCCACCATCGCGGGCTTCGTTGCCGTTGGTGTAGAAGTTCGCGGTGCCGGCGGCCTCGATGTCCATTTCATGTGTGTGGACAGCGGCACGATATTGGCTGGCGTCAGTCGGGCTGGTGACGGTGCTGGCCTGGAAATACGGACGCGCATCGCTACCCTGGCCTTGGTCAGCCATAGCCAGGCCGCTGCTCAGCGCCAGAACGGTGGCGGAGGCAAGGATCAGGGATTTCATGGTCGTCATAGCAAGTCTCCTGCAAAGCATGAATGTCGGGACAATCGGGACATTCCTAAGCTCGGGCCGGTCATCCGGTCTCGATGGATGCTTAATTGGGCCGTTTGCTGCACCGCGATAATCGGCCTTTGCCGCAGGAGATCTATGCGTAAAACTGGGTAATCCAGGGGGTGTAATGTCAGCGTCGTGACAGGTGGCACTTTTCCGCGGCTTTTGCGGCGGATGCGGCCGTCGCGTCCTCCACCACGCGCCACCGGTCGCGATTGTGCTGAATAAACTGTAATTCTGCGGCAGGACCCTGGCCATCAAAAACCGGCGGATCGCCCGCGTGGCAAGGTCGAAATCATCCGACCTCCCAGGTGCGACTGCCAAAGTCTCCGTTCACTGCCGAGCCAGCGCGACCAATGCGCACCGGCGCAGCGGGTCATGGCCCACCGCCGCCATCGGCCAGATGTGCCGCCAGCTCGGCGCCCAGCAGCACGGCGCCCCAGAAAATATACATCCACAGCAGCAGGATCGGGATGCCGGCCAGCGCGCCGTAGATCGCATTGTAGGACGCAATATGGGCGATGTAGATCGCAAACCCGAGATTCAGCGCCGCCAACACCAAGGCGGCGCATAACGCACCGATCAGGCAAGGCCGCCACGGCACCTTACGGTGCGGGATCAGACGATAGAGCAGCGCGAAGGCGCCGGTTTCCAATCCGAAGGCGACCACGCCATGCGCCCGCTCCGTCCAGAGCCGGGCCGCCGGTCCGGCATCATTGCCGCCGAGCGCCAGCCAGTTCGCAAATTGATTGATATCGCCATAGATCGTCAGCAACGCGCCCAGTGCCAGCGGGCCGAGCGTCAGCACCGTCCAATAGACCAACACCCGCTGGGCCCAACTGCGTGGTGTGCGTACCCGGAAGATGTGGTGCAAATGCTCCTCAACCGTCGCCAGCACCAGAAACGCACTCACCACCAGCGCGATCACCCCAACCGTGGTGGTGGAGGCCGCGTTGTCAGCGAAGCCGGTCAGGATGATCGCCGATTCGGCGCCAATCTCCGGGGCGAAGTTTGCCATCACCAACCCGAGCAGCCGTTCGCGCAACGGCCCGAAGATCGGAAAGGCGGCAAAAATCGCAAACGCAATGGCGATCAGCGGCACCAGGGAAACGATCGTGGCATAGCTCAGCGCACCCGCACCGGGCAGGCAACGATCGGCGAGGAAGCGCCGCAACACGGCATGCATCAACGCGGCAGCGCGGCGAATGGGCGCGCCTCGCAGCACCGGTCAGCTCCGCAACAGTTGCATGTCGGCCTATCCTTCTGCGGCAAAGTGCGGTTTCACGCGCAACTGTGTCGTGTTCACAGCGAACTTATTCCAGACTTTGCGCCATCCAGGGCAAATTGTCTGCACGTTTAGGGTGCTGCAATGCACTTGCGATGACCTGTTGCGCGAGGACATTTAGAGCATGACGCATCTCGCCTTGCCGTTGGGCGCACCCATCGGTCCCGCAGCGCCCAGCGCAGCGCGGCGGGTGATCGATGCCGCACCCCGGCCGCTGATCCTGGTGTTGGCAGCCACGCCGACGCTGGCCGAGGAACTGGCCGAACTCTCCGCGTTTCTCCACGCTGATATACACGATGTGCCTAGCCTCGAGGCTTTGGAAACGGCCTTGCAAACCTTGCGCCCGGTTGGGCTGGTGGCCCATACGCCCGAAGCGCACCCCATCACCTGGGCCGCCTTGCGCGTCGTCAGCCGGATCGATCCTGGCCTCCCGGTGCTGCTGGTCACCGGCGCCACGCAGTGCGGCGCAACCACACCGGCCGAAACGTTGACGAACGTCTTCTGGCTCGACAACCAGCCCGGGCTCCGCGCAGTCAGCGAATTTCTCTTTCGCGCCGAACGCCGCCCCACAGCTAGCGGGCCAACCGGCATCGCCCGCTAGCTGCGGGAGGCGAGCGCCACGCCGCTGACGGTGCACATCAGCGATATCAGATGCCGCGCGCCCAGCGGCTCGCCCAGCACAACTGCGGAACTCAGCACGCCGATCACCGGCACCAGCAAAATACCCACCGCTGCGGTCGAGGCAGGCAGCAGCCGCAGCGCACGGAACCAAGCCAGGTAAGACCCACACAGCGCGATGACCACCACATAGACCAGGCTGATCCAGCCCCAGGTGCCAGCCCCGGACACATCCCAACGCTCCAGCAGCACGGCGGCGATCAACAGCGGCAGCATGCCGAACGCGATCTGCCAGGCCACCATCGGCACTGGCGGCATCAAAATCGGATGCCGTTTGGTGACGATGGTGCCAAGCGCGAACATCAGCGCCGTGCCGGTAATCAGTGCAAAGCCCGGCGCCTTGCTGGCCAGCACTGCGGCCTCCGCCCCAACGACCTGTCCGGCCACCAGGATCAGCACGCCACTAAAGCCCAGCGCCAGGCCCAGCAATCCGCGCAGGCTCGGACGCTCACCCAGGATCGGCCAGGCCAGCAAGGTCGTCCAGATCGGCATGGTATAGGCGACGATCACGGCTTCAGAGGCTTGCAGCCATAACAACGCCAGCGTCGCCAACCCCATCATCGATGTCACGTTGAGCAACCCGCTCAGCGCCAGCCACCCCCATTGCCCCGCCGGCGGGCGCAGCCGGTCGCCACGCAGCAGTGCCAATGCCAATAATAGGCCGACCCCCGCCAGGCCGGTTATCGCGCGGAAGGTGAAGGGGTGAAACTCGGCCAAGGCAAATTTCAGCACCGGCCAATTCAAGCCCCAGGCCGTGGCGGTGAACGCCAGCATGGCAAAGCCCTGGGCCCTTTGGCCCGCTGCGGACGTGCTCACCTAACGCACAAAAATCAGAATATCGTGCAGGCCGGCATCGGCCCGTGTGCGCAGTGCCAACCGCACCTGGCTCGCCCGCACCCCCTGGCCAACAATCGCCTCGGCGATCTCGCGGGCGCCGCGCGATTGTGCACTCGCGTCGGCACCAGAGGCGATGCTGGCGACAACCTCGAACGCCGCATCGGTTTGCCGCGCCAGGCTGGCCTCGACCAATGCGACAATCGCCGGATGCCAGTCTGGCTCCGTCGGCCCCAACCGCACCGTCAGCGCCGGTCGCTCCTCGCTCGTCACCCGGGCCAACTCCGCCGCCCCTGGTTGGCTCGGCGGAAAGAAGGTCCGCTGATCGACCAGCTTACAACCGGCAAGCAGGATCAGGGCAGCCAATGGCGGTATCAGACGGATATGCATGCAAACAAGCTTGCAGGAACCACGCCGGCGGGCAAGATGCGCCTATGTCACAGGAGCAGCGCATGACGCAGACCAACCAGCGGATTGACGGTAAACGGCTTTGGGATAGCCTGATGGATATGGCCCGGTTCGGCGCCACGCCGAAGGGCGGGGTCCGCCGTCTGACGCTCACCGATATCGACCGCCAGGGCCGCGACCATTTTCGCGCCAATTGCGAGGCCGCTGGCCTCACCGTGCGGGTGGACGCGATGGGCAACATGTTCGCCCGTCGTCCCGGCCGCGACCCGAACCGCCTGCCGGTACTGCTCGGCAGCCATCTCGACAGCCAACCCAGCGGCGGCAAGTTCGATGGCGCCCTCGGCGTGATCGCCGGGCTAGAGGTTATGCGCAGCCTCAATGACCTCGGCATCACCACCGAAGCCCCGGTGGAACTGATCAACTGGACCGATGAGGAAGGCAGCCGCTTCGGCCATTCGCTCATGGGCTCCGGCGTATGGGCCGGGGTTTACGCGCAGGACAAAGCCTACGCCCTCACCGATTTGGACGGCGTCACCGTCGGGCAAGCGCTGCAGGGCATCGGCTATGCCGGCCCCGAACCAGCCAAGCCTTTCTCGGCGGACGCGTATTTCGAACTGCACATCGAACAAGGCCCGATCCTGGAGGCCGAAGGCAAGCAGATCGGCATCGTCACCGGCGCCCAGGCCCAGGTCTGGTACGATGCGGTGATCGTCGGCCAGGACTCCCATGCCGGCACCACCCCGCCCAGCGCCCGCCGCGATGCCCTGGTCGCTGCCGCCCGCATCATCGACCTGGTGGACCGCAAAATGCGGGCCCGCGGCAACGATGGTCGCGGCACGGTCGGTCGGCTGCAAGTCTTCCCCAACAGCTGCAACGTCATCCCCGGCGAGGTGCGCTTCTCCGTCGAGTTCCGCCACCCCGACGACGCCGAGATCGCGCTGCTCGCGGGTGAATTTCCCGCCGAGGCCGCAGCCTTGGTGGAACTGAGCGGCTGCCAGCTACACCTCACCGAACTGTTCAAAATCCCCGCCCAACCGTTCGACCCCGCTTGCGTCGATCTGGTGCGGCAAGCCTCCGCGCGTCTGGGCTACAGCGCGCGCGAAATCGTCTCTGGCGCCGGGCATGATGCGGTCTACGTCGCCCGCCACGTGCCCACGGCGATGATCTTCACCCCCTGCAAAGATGGGCTGAGCCATAACGAGGCCGAGTCGATCGAGCCAGAGGAAGCCGCCGCCGGGTGCCAGGTGCTCTTCGAAGCCGTCGTCGCGCGGGCCAACCGGCCGCTATAGCCGGAAGGCGTTGGGCAACAGGTCGGCGACTGTCAGGTCGCCGACCCCGTCCACGTATACCGGCATATCCGCAGCCGCGAATTCGGCGATCACCTGCCGGCACGCCCCACACGGCATGCGCGATGCCGCCGGCGCATCCGCCGCCGCATCCACACAGGCCAACGCCAGCGCCTGAATCCGCCGCGCCCCCGCCGCCACCGCCGAGAAGATGGCATTGCGCTCGGCGCAGATGGTCAGGCCATAGCTGGCATTTTCGACATTGCATCCCGCATAGATTTTCCCCTCCGCCAGCACCGCCGCACCGACGTGAAACTGCGAATACGGGCAATACGCCTGGGCCGCGGCGGCCCGGGCGGCATCTCGCAAAGCTTGCATGGCTGATCTCTCCGAACAGGTTGCCATTTGACGGGCGCGCGCCGCCGCGTCAAATCCCCATCATGATCACTCGTCTGACCGCCACCTACCGCGTCCGAACCGACGCCGCGTCCATCGCCGCCCGCGCCCAGGCCATCGCGGTCGAGCAAAGCGTGGAAATGCCGCTTGATGCCATCACCGACGCCGCCGTGCTGCGCGACGTTGTCGGCCAGGTGCAAGATATTACCGACCTTGGCGATGGCAGCTTCGCCGTCCGCATCGGCCTGGCCCTCGCCAGCATCGGCACCGATGCCGGCCAGTTGTTCAACATGCTGTTCGGCAATGTCTCCCTGCAGGACGACGTGACCCTGCACGATGTCGACCTCCCACCCGAACTCGCCCGCGCTTTCGGCGGCCCCAATATCGGCATGGCGGCGCTGCGGACCCGCGTCGGCGCCACCGATCGCGCCTTCACCTGCTCGGCCATCAAGCCGCAGGGCCTGCCCGTGCCAGCCCTGGCCGATCTCGCCGCACGCTTCGCCGAAGGCGGGATCGACTATATTAAGGACGATCACGGCATGGCCGACCAGGCCTATGGCCGCTTTGCCGATCGTGTCCCCGCCATCGCCGCCGCCATCCGCGCCACCGGTGCCGCCACCCGATACGTGCCGTCGCTGTCCGGCAATCTCGACGCCATGCGCACTCAACTGCGCATCACGCAAGAATGCGGGCTTGATGCGGTCATCATCTCCCCCATGCTGGCCGGGTTCAGCAACGTGCAGTCCCTGGTGCGCAATTTCCCCACCATGGCCTTCTTCGCCCACCCCACCTTGGGTGGAGCCGCACGGATCGCGCCAGACCTGCTCATCGGCAAGCTCTTCCGCCTCCTCGGGGCGGACGCAGTCATCTTCCCCAACCATGGCGGCCGCTTCGGCTACTCGCCCGACACCTGCCGCCGCCTCGCCGCCAACGCCACCGGCGCCAACCCCGACCTCAAACCCGCCATCCCCGTTCCCGCCGGCGGCATGACCCTGGCCCGCACCCCGGAAATGCTCGACTTCTACGGCCGCGACGTCATGGTCCTCATCGGCGGCAACCTGCTGCTCGCCCGCGATCGCCTCGCCGCCGCCACTGCCGAATTCACCCGCGCCGTCGCGCATCATTCCTACCGGTAGACCCTCATGGACCAGTCCCCCCCCGATCTACTGCGCCGCTCCCAGCCGGATTTCCGCTGGGACGCCGTGCCCGTGCATCCCTACAAAGAAGACCAGGTGGACGCGAACGGCGCCCCAGTGTTCAAAACCATCAGCCGGCAAACCCTGTTCAACGACCCCGCTCTGGCCTGCGACCTGCGGTATTTTGAGATGGAGGCCGACGGCTACTCCACGCTGGAGCGGCACGAGCACGCCCACGCCGTCATGGTCTTTCGCGGCCACGGCCACTGCCTCCTCGGCAGCGAAATCCGCCCCATCGGCCCGCACGACCTGATCAGCATCCCCGCCTGGACCTGGCACCAGTTCCGCGCCACCGCCGGGCAGAGCATGGGCTTCCTCTGCATGGTCAACCGCATCCGCGACAAACCGCAGATCCCAACCGCCGCCGAACTGGCAGAGATTGCGGCAGATCCCGCCGTCGCCCGCTTCCTTACCGGCGCCCCCTTGCCGGCAAGCCCGTCTGTCACCTAAAACACCGCAACATCAGCAGCAGATCGAGCGCGCCATGGCCCATGCCCCTTCGTCCAACCCCGCCCCGCTAACCGAGGAAGCGTTTTTCGCTGATCGCATGGCGTTCTGGTCGGGCTTCTGCAACTTCGCCACCGTCTGCACCGTGCTGCTGGCACTGCTGATGGCCGCGATGGCGTTCTTCCTCGTCTAAGCCGCCCATCGTCCGCGACGCGCCGACCTCTACTTGAGGTCGGCGATCGCAAACGGCGCGGCCGTTTCCAGCACCCGCGCCGCACGCAGCACCAGATCATCGCGGTAAATTGCCGCCCCGATCTGCACGCTGCGCGGCAAGCCGTTCTGGGCAAAGCCCATCGGCACCGAAATCGCCGGCTGCCGCGTCAGGTTGAACGCGCAGGTCCACGGCGCCCATTGCGTCCACAACGCTTCCACCGGGTTCACCGTGCGGGCATCCGCCAGCGGCGGCGGGTTCGGCACGGACGGGCACAGCACCAGATCATATTTCAGATGGAACTTGGCCATCGCATGCGCCGCCGCAATGCGCTGCGCCTCGAACGCCATCATGTCATCCGCCGTCACGCCGCTATTATGCGCCGCCACCTCCAGCAAGCCCGGGTCGAGCATGTGGCGGCTCGATTCGGGGAAGGACTGCACCACCCGCGTCAGCGCCACCCCCCATACCCGATTGAAGATCGCTCGCGTATCCGGCAGGCCCGGATCGGCTTCCTCCACCTCGGCCCCAGCGTCGGTGAAAATCTGCGCCGCCTGCTCAATCGCCGCGATCCCCTCCCAATCCACCGGCGCGTCAAAGCCGGGGCGGCGCAGTACCGCAATCCGCATGCCCTCCACCCCGTTCTCTATCCCATCGCGCCAGTCCCGATTGTCGTCCGGCAGGCAGAACGGGTCGCGCAGATCATGCCGGGCCAGCGCATTCAGCATCAGCGCCGCATCGCGCACCGTGCGCGTCATCGGCCCGGCCACCGCCACGGCGGCGAACGCCCCCAGCGGCCATTGCGGCACCCGCCCAAACGTCGGCTTCAACCCCACCACCCCAGACCACGCCGCCGGAATCCGGATTGACCCGCCGGCGTCAGTGCCAATATGCAGCGGCCCGAAACACGCCGCCGCCGCCGCCCCGGCCCCGGCCGAGGACCCGCCGGGCGTGTAATGCAGGTTCCACGGGTTGCGGGTAATGCCATGCAACGGGCAATCGCCGGGGGATTTCCAGCCGAATTCCGTGGTCGTCGTCTTGCCGATAATCACCGCCCCCTGCGCCTTCAACCCCATCACCGTTGGCGCATCATGCGTCGCCGGCGTCGGGTCAGACAGGCGGCTGCCCCGCCGCGTCGGGAACCCGGCCATATCAACCAGGTCTTTCACCGTCGTCGGCACCCCGTCCAACTGCCCCATCGGCCGCCCCGCCGCCCAGCGCGCTTCCGATTCGCCCGCCGCCGCCAGCGCGTTCGGGTTCATCACCGCGAATGCATTGATCTTCGGGTTCAGCCGTGCGACGCGTTCGGTCACCGCCTGCAAGGCTTCAACCGGGCTGAGAACGCGGCGCGCGAACAGCGTGATAAGCTCTTCGGCGGACATCAAAGCAGGATCTGTGGACATGCGAACTTCCGAGATGGCGTGTGACAGTGGGTGTCTCAACGGGCAGCATAGGCAAGTGGTGCAAAGAAGGAAGCCGGCATGAGCGACACTCTGCAAGACCCAAACCAGGAACCACGCGGCGAACCCTGGCAGTGGCAGGAGAAAATCTGGCGCGAAATGGTGGAGCGCAGCCGCGCCGGCCGCAGCCTCGCCCCGTCCCGCTGGCCCAACGGCGCCCGTTGCGCCGTGGCGCTGGGCTTCGAGGCCGACCACGAAACCACCGCCCTGCGCGATGACGACGACGGCCCAACCCGGTTGAGCCAAGGCCATTACGGCGCCCGACGCGGCATGCCGCGCATTCGTGCGGCGCTCGAGCGGGAAGGGGTCAACGCCACCTTCTTCTATCCCGCCGTCGCCGCCCTACTGCATGAGGACGAGGTGCGCGCCGTCGCTGCCGACGGCCACGAACTCGCCATCCATTCCTGGATCCACGAACGCAACACCCAACTCCCGTATGAGGCGGAACGCGATCTCAGCTTCCGCGCCATGGAACTGCTCGACCATCTCGGCGGCCGCCCCCCGGTCGGCATGCGGGCGGCGAGCTGGGATTTTTCCGTCAACACGCTGATCATCATGCAAGAGCTCGGTCTGCTCTACGACAGCAGCCTGATGGCCGATGATGACCCGTATGAGCTGGAGTCCGATGGCGAGCCCACCGGCATCGTCGAACTCCCCCCCGAATGGATCCGCGACGACAGCGTCTACTTCAACATGCAACGCTTCTCCGCCCTCCGTCCGCAAATGGCCCCCAGCGCAGTCGAAGATATCTTCCGCGCCGAATTCGACGGCGCCTGGAACGAGAACGGCCTGTTCCTGCTCACCCTGCACCCGCACCTCATCGGCCATCGCAGCCGCATCGGCGTGCTGGAACGGCTGATCCGCCACATGAAGGCGAAGGGCTCGGTCTGGTTCGCCACGCATGAGGAAATTGCCCTCTGGTGCAAGTCTGAGGCCGAGCCCGCGTGACCGAGCTACTGGCCTGGGCGCGCGCCCACCCGCTCTGGTCGCGGCTCTGGCTCAAGCTCGGCCTGCGCCTGGCGCTCGCTTTGGCCCTGGTGCCACCCTTGCAAGCCATCGCCGATCGCTACGCCCTGTCCGCCAACCTCGCCGCGGTCGTCGGGGTGCTGTTGGCCCTGCTGCTCGGCGCCCGCTGGGCGGATCGGCTGGCCGGCTGGCTGCGCATTCCCCCCGCGCCGCTGCCCGGCAGCTGATCAGGCGACGATATCCAGCTCCAGACTGGCCAGCATCGCCCCCCACGCCGCCGCCATCGCCGGCGTCCAGTCATCGCCGAGCAACTCGGCAATCGTCTCCTGAATCACCCCGAAGAAAATCCCGAACACCGCGTTGGGAACGCCAAGCGTAACATGGTTGACCCGCTCCGCCTGGATCATCGGCAGCCCGAACGTCCGGTCGGTCGCGTAGTCCAGCAGGTTTTCCATCACCATCTGCACCATCTGCCCGCGCACCAGGTAACGCTGGTCGCGAATAAACAGCGCCTCCATCTCCGGATAGCGGGCAAATAACCGCGCATAAACCGCCCGCGTCGGGTCAATATCAAGCTCCGCAAGCCGCTCCAGGCTCGCAACCACCGGTGCATAATTCATGCTGTTTCCTCCGTTCCCCAAACCCTACCGCAACACCATCCCTCCGCGAAAGTAACCCATCCCCCTCATCGTCATTGCGAGCAACGCGAAGCAATCCAGAGCCACCTCTCATATTATTCCGATAACGCAACAATATACCCACAAAAACTCCGCTCCCTCTCACCCCCGTTTTAACGGCCACCAAGCATCCGGAATCACCCCCGGCGACCAAGCCTTCACCCGAAGCCTCCGAACCCGAGGCGTCGGCACGCGAGGCTTGCGCACCCGCACCACCACCGGCCCCACCACAACCCCCAGCATCCGCCCGAGAGGCCGCAACACCCGCACCACGCCGGGCACCGCCGCCAGCAGCGCCACCATCTCCGGCTCCTGCATCAGTGCCTGCAACTGCGACCCATACCCCGCCGCCTCCCAGCCCAACGCCTTCACCAGCCAAG